>JBJTNZ010000077.1:0-13477 GCA_046074345.1 Micrococcales bacterium
TCACTTGGACTCTAGGTGCTTGTGCGATTTGGGCCGCAATGTATGTAGCCGTCGGCTACCTCGCAAAGTCGAGCTATCAGCAGCTCAGCGCAAATCTCAAGTGGGGTGGCGCAGTTTTTGTTGGCATCATTCTTATTTTTGTAACCGTGATTCACTTCGCAAAGAAGCGTCTTGAAAAAACTGCGGAAAAAATGGCCGAGGGCGAACAGTAATGTGCGGTCGTTTCGTTGTAGCTAAAACTTCAACCGAAATAATGAAGATTTTCGAGGTCGATGAAATCGTCGGAGAGCAACCTGGTATCAGCTTCAATGTGGCACCTACGCATCAAATTTCCATCATCGTCGAACGCCCTGATGAAAAAGCAGCAGATGGCTCTCCAGTCGGTGATTTGCATCGCGAAATGCATTCAGCGCGTTGGGGTCTAGTGCCACGTTGGAGTAAAGATGGCCCAGCCAACTCTTCACCCCTGATCAATGGCCGCATCGAAAGCATTTTGGAAAAGCCTTCGTTCAAGGATTCGGTGCTGCGTCGTCGTTGCGTTATTCCCGCTTCTGGCTATTACGAGTGGCATGTAGCCGAAGATGGCACCAAGCAGCCTTTCTACATTTCGGCCGGACCGGATGGCATGTTGGCACTCGCCGGGCTCTACGAATGGTGGCGTGATCCGAGCAAGGCCGAGAATGACCCCGCACGTTGGTTGCTTTCCGCCACTACCTTGACAAAAGATTCGGCCCCGGAGTTGGCGCACATCCACGACCGTAATCCGTTGCTACTCACCCCGGAGACTCTGGATGCCTGGATTGATCCGCATAACCTTGGCGACCAAGATTTGCTCGATGCCATTTCGTCCGATAGCGATTTGGTGGCCGCGGAAGTGGAATTCCACAAGGTGAACCCAGCCGTCGGTTCGGTAAAAAACAACAGCCCTGAGCTCATCCTTCCGCTCTAATTCGGGCTTTTCTACTAACCCTCAACCAATGGTTGAGCTCGCCACGCCGTAGCAATTTGCTTTGTCGGTGGTCGCTCCTACATTCTTAACATTCGAACATTTGTTCGAATGTTTTTGGGTGGGAAGGAGTCAAAATGACTCGAATCGATGAATTGGTAGAGGTCGCGGTGAACCCGACCGGAGAGCCCATTGGCTTCAGCTGGCGCAATGGCGCCTACCTGGTGCTCAGTAAACCCGTGCGCTGGTTCGCTCGACGAGAGTGGTGGATCGAATCAGCCAGAGTTCAACGTGGCATCGGAGCCGGGGTGCTCGAGGTGGAAATGTGGCGACTGGTAGCTTCGTGCTCGGATGAGAAGAAACAGTTCGAGTTAATCCACAACATCGTGGACGACAAAAACGTCTGGAAACTCAGCCGTATTTACTAATGTCCTTCGTTCACCTTCACGTGGCGTCGGCCTTCTCTTCGCATTACGGAGTCACCCGACCGGAACTACTAGCCGAAGCGGCGATAGCGCTCGGCATGAGCGCACTCGCGGTAACAGATCGCGATGGGCTCTACGGTGCAGTGAAACATATCGGCGCCTGCCAGACTCTCGGCATTTCACCAATTGTCGGGGTCGAGTTATCAGTCGTTGATGATGCGGGCGCACCACTCGCCCGATGCGTAATCTTGGCACGCGGACACGACAACGGAGTCGGTTGGTCCACACTGTGTTCAATTGTTTCCGCTGCACACGGATATAACATCAGCACCGCACTGACTAACCGCGGACGCAAACAAGATCGAATTGCAATCAGACGCGGTGAGCTCGCGAAATTGATTGGCGAGAGTATTGGCGCCTGCACAGTTTTACTCGGCAACGACAGCGATGTCGGTCGAAGCGTATTGCATGGCACTCGAGATGAAGCATTAGCGCTGTTGAAACCATGGCAAGAACTTTTTTCTATTCCAAATTCGCTAGTAATGGAAATTACTTCCCTACTTACCGAACCCGGCTCGGAACACTCGGTCACACAGGCAAGCAGAATGTTGCAGCTCGCCGATGCCTCCGGATTACCAGCGGTGCTTACCAATGCCGTGCGTTACTTAACCCCCGACGATGCGGTTACCGCAGATGTGCTCGATGCCGCGAGATTTTTAGAGCCACTAGGTTTCTTTCAAACCCAACCAAATGCCCAAGCCTGGCTAAAACCCGCCGAGCTGATGCGCGCTATAGCCATTGAAATCACCGGCGATGGTAATCGAGCCAAGAAGCTACTCGAAGACACCGAGATGCTGGCAAATCGATTACGACTAGAACCGATCAGCGATTGCGGCTGGGGTAAACCAAAGACTCCCGAAAAGGCATCCCTCGGCATTGAAGGCAACCCCTTCGAGGTGCTCTGGCAGAAGGCCGAGAGTGGCATTGGCTGGCGTTATCCGGGAGTCGGCGGCAAGGAGTTAGCCAAGATTCAGCATCGACTGAACCAGGAACTGATCACAATCAATCAACTGGGTTTCGCGACCTATTTCTTGACCGTCGCCGATGTCGCCCAAATGATTCGGGATATGAAGATCAGGATTGCTGCTCGAGGTTCTGGTGCAGGTTCGCTAGTGAATTACCTCTTGGGCATCAGTGGTGTCGACCCGATCGAACACGACCTACTATTCGAACGCTTCTTGAGTACCGAACGTTCCAGTCTGCCCGACATTGATATCGACGTTGAATCAGCAAGAAGACACGAGATCTATCGCAATATCTTTAAGCGCTACGGCAGCAACCGAGTCACTCTGCTTTCGATGCAGAGTACTTACCGTGGCCGTGGAGCTGTGCGCGACAGTGGGCTAGCACTCGGTATCGATGAAGAAGAAATCGACCAGATAGCCAAAAGCGTATGGAGACTCAGTGCCGGTAGTTTCCGCAACGCCGTCGGCCAAAAACCAGAACTAGGCATGATTGCAGAAGCACTAGAAAATGATCGCAAAATGAATCTTCTGGTCGATGTCACGGAGCGACTCAATCGACTTCCGAGACATATTTCAATGCACCCATGCGGAGTCATTCTCGGCGATAGCAATTTGCTAAAGCTAACTTCGATTGAGCCGAGCGGGATGGGCCTCCCGATGAGTCAATTCGATAAAGATGACATGGATCCGATGGGCTTACTCAAACTCGATGTGCTCGGAGTGCGAATGCAAAGCGCGATGGCATACGCGGTAAAGGAAATCAGGCGCACATCAGATCCGAAATTTGATTTGGATACGGTCGATCGGGCTGACCCAGAGACCTTCAAGAGCATTCGCACGACCAACACCCTAGGAATATTTCAGATTGAAAGCCCTGGACAACGCGAACTAACCGGAAAGCACCAACCGACGGTGTTCAACGATCTGACGATTCAGATTTCGCTGTTCCGCCCCGGCCCAATGAAGGGAAACATGATTGCCCCCTACCTGGATGGGAGACATGGCTTCACAAGCGCAGACTTCATTCACAAGGACCTCGAACCGATACTGCGCGAAACCTTTGGCGTCGTGATTTTTCACGAACACGTGCTGCGCATCCTCAACGTCATGACCGGTTGCAGCTTGGCTCAGGCAGATGAGATGCGGAGGTCACTTGAGGATCCACGCCTCAAGCCAAAGATTGAGGATTACTTCCGCTCCAAGACCAGGGAACGCGGTTACCCCGCTACGGTGACCCAACGAGTCTGGGATATTCTCGAGGGCTTCAGCTCCTTCGGCTTCTGCAAGGCCCATGGCGCAGCCTTCGCATTACCGACCTATCAGAGCGCCTGGCTTAAGACCCACTACCCCGTGCAGTTCATGGCCGGCCTGTTTACTCACGACCCGGGTATGTATCCGAAACGACTGTTGCTGGCCGAGGCTCGCCGACTCGGCGTGCGAATGCTGCCGGTAGACGTCAATAAATCCACCGACGAATACATCGTCGAGCAAACCCCTGATGGACTTGCTGTGAGATTGGCGATTCACGAAATCGCTGGCATTAGCGAGGCGGAGGTCAGTCGCATCCTCAGTAATCGTCCATACGAAGACGTCGGTGATTTCTACATGAAGGCGAAGCCAAGTAGACGCACCTTCGAACGAATCGCACTAATCGGCGGATTGGACTCACTCAAGCTCGGTGACTTCGGACCGAAACATACTCGTGGCGATGTACTTGCCAGAGTGCGTGAACTCAACGCCGCTAAAAATAAAAAATACTTGGATCCAAACCAACTGCAGTTTGACTTCAACGATCTACCTAGAGGCAACCCCGAGCCAAGCAATGCCGAGAAGGTACGTGCCGAGTTATCGATCATGCACCTGGATTACACCGAGCACGCCCTTGAACAATTCCGACCAATGCTCGATGAAATGGGAGTAATCCGAAGCGACGAACTGGTGAACCTACGCAGCAAAACCGACGTGCTGATTGCTGGCGTACGAGTAGCCACTCAGACGCCGCCGATGCGTTCCGGTAAGCGCGTGGTGTTTGTCAGTCTCGACGACGGTTTTGGTTGCAGCGACAGCACATTCTTCGATGAGGCGCAAAAACGTTGCAGCCATATGCTGTTCAATACCAAGCTGATGCTAATTGCCGGAAAGACCAGACGCACCGGAGTGCGTGGTGTTTCGATCATGGCCGAAAACGCCTGGGATCTAAAGGAACTCTGGAATCAATGGCAGCAAAAGCAATTAGCCAGCGCGTAGTTGCTCGCCGATGATACGCACGTGCTCCGGCGAAATGTGATGACCACCCGAATGCAGAATGTACTTGACTTCGGCACCCAATCCACCAAGCTCATTCATCAACTCGACTACACGATCTTCAGGTGAATACTGGTCGGCGGCCCCATTAGCTACCCAAACCCGCTTAGCGGTGAGGTCAGGTGCCGCCTTGGTGAATGGAGTCTTGTCGAAAACCTTGTTGGTGCCGAAGGCAACCACCCCGGCAAGAGAATCTGATTGAAGTAGCAACATCGAGTGAGCCGCGTTTGCCCCATTAGAAAAGCCCACAGCGTAAACATTATTGGCATCAAATGAGTATTCACCTGCCGCCGCCCAAACAAAGTCTGCTAATTCTGCAGAATTCTGTACGACGCCAGGTTCGTCATAGACGCCGGGGCTAAACATTTCGAAATACCGATTCACGCCTGAAACACGCACTAAACCGCGAGGAGAGAGAAGGTTTGCTGTCGGGTCTAAAGCTCTACCCAGTCCAAGCAAATCATGCTCATCCGCCCCAGAGCCATGCAGGAGAAGAAGAGTGCGATTACCACTTCCGGCTTCCCAAACGTGAGGTCGCGAAAGATCACGCGGATTGATAGCCATTAAGCGACTTCGAATGAACGCTTGGAAAGCCCCATGAAGTATCCATCGATCTTGGTATCGACAGACTGCTCTGGATTTAATGAAGCACCGAGGCTTACAAACAATGGAGTGAAGTGTTCAACCGTTGGATGAGCGTATGGCATACCGGGAGCTAGAGTCTTGTAGTTGATCAAACTTTCGATGTCACCACGGTCGAGCGCTTCCTTGGCCCAAGCATCAAATTCGGCAGACCAGCCAGGAGCAGCAGCATTTACTCTCCAGTCACGAATGAACGGCAAACCGTGTGTCATAAAACCAGAACCAATCACGAGCACACCCTGCTCTCGAAGTGGACGCAGTCGGCGACCAAGTTCCATCAAGCGAATCGGATCGTGTGTAGGCATTGATAGTTGCACAACAGGAATGTCTGCATCCGGATACATAACCTTTAGCGGCACCCAAGCTCCGTGGTCTAAACCGCGCGAGGCGTGCTGATGCAGCGGCTCGGTATCCGGCATTAGTTTGGCAACAAGTTCACCCAACCAGGTGGCATCAGGTGTTTCATATTTCATGTTGTAAAACTTCGGCGCGAAACCACCGAAATCATAAATCAGTGGAGTGTTGGCAGAAGTCGATGAAATAGCTACTGGGGCACTCTCCCAGTGCGCGGAGACAATCAAGATGCCCTTAGGTTTTTCCAATTGACCAGACCACTGCGCCAACTGATCCATCCATAGTTGATCATCGAGCAAAGGTGGCGCTCCGTGAGAAATATAGAGACTAGGCAGCATGCTGTTCATGTAATTAGTAAAGCCCCCCTTTACTAAAATGTCAAGTAGAAACAGCCAAGTCTATTCTTGTCATGTGCGTATTAGCGTGATGGTCAAGCCCGGCTCCAAGAAGGGGCCTTTGGTTGAAGCTAATGAAGATGGAAGTCTCACGGTTTTCTTGAAAGAGCGAGCCGTTGACGGCGCTGCAAATGAGGGTTTGATCGCAGTTCTCGCCAAGCACTTTGGGGTCTCGAAGTCGAAGATCATCATAGAAAGTGGATTTACGTCTCGAATTAAACGAGTAAACGTAGAAAAGTAAACGATTCGGTGGACCTAAGGGGATTTGAACCCCTGACCCCCTGCATGCCATGCAGGTGCGCTACCAGCTGCGCCATAGGCCCGAATTTGTAACTAGGTCAGTTTAGCCGTTGTTTTGGGCTATTTCCAATTTGACCACTGGGCTATCTTTCCAAAGACGTTCAAGCGAGTAGTACATGCGATCCTCTTCGTGCATGACGTGGCAAATCACATCACCGAAGTCGAGCAAAATCCAACGAGCCTGGGTCTTACCCTCTCGACGAAGCATTTTGTGCCCAGCTTCTAGCATTTTTTCTTCAATTTCATCCGCTATCGACACGACCTGTCTTTCGTTGCGCCCAGAGGCGAGTAGAAATACGTCGGTTAGTGGCATCAACTCGGTGACGTCGAGAGCAACAATGTTCTCAGCTAACTTATCGGCAGCAGCATTTGCTGCGATGTTGGAGAGTTTGATTGCGTTTGCTGAAGCGGTCAATTGTTCCTTAGATTATTTTGAGCATAAAAGCTGCAACGGTTAGTCCACCGATAGCTACCATGACGATGGCTGCGGTTAGTACTAAATAAGGGTGGTTCTTTCCGCGTTTTAAGTTGGTTGGAATTACACGGAACTTCTTGGCTGCATTAACGATTCCGGTAACGCGCATTGGTGCAATGGTGCTGATAAAACCGGTGGCATTGTCGATAGCTATAGCTTCGTCTAGTGCCTCGGCTTCATTGATTACTGCAATCTCACCAGTCTCGGTATCAATGTTGGTGAGTATTGGTAACTGGATTGCACCGGTGGTTAAAATCTCGCCGGTCTCGGAAACTGTTGCGGTGTAATTGGTCAGGTCCTGCACCTGATCGATAACAATTGAATTTGTGGTCGGCTCAACCAGCAAACCTGGAGACAAATTGAACATTGCTTCGTTGTTGGAGTAGTTGATTGGCTCCACCAAGGCAGGCTGCTGTTCCACCTCTACTGGCACTTGCTCTGCCAAATCCGAGGTAAACGGAAGTTCGACTTCGTAATCCGGCTCTGCTTCAACTGTGAAGTCACTTCCGGTGAGCTTCTCCATCTCACGAAGCTGTCGTCGAGTCATTGGTTCGTGGGTGTCGAGAGGCAGATCGGAAAGGTCTACGTGGTAACCCTCAGGAGCTTGAAAACTTGGGAAGTCCGACGGAATCTCAATCGGTTCCGGCATCTTGATTCCCTCTGGCACCTTGATTGGCTCAACCGCCGGGGCGCTGGAAACCGAGCCACTAACCACCGGTTTCAACTCGAAAAACTTTGGCTTCTCGGCCACTACTGGCTGCGCATCTATCGGCGAGTGAATTGGTTGCGCTTGCACTGTTGGCTTTGCCACTACGGGGGCGGTATCAAAATCATCCGGGTCAAAGAATTGGCTAGTCATTCTTGCCACCGTAAACATTGTGCTTGTTGATGTATTGGACGACTCCATCTGGCACCAAGTACCAGACAGGCTCTTTACGCTCGGCTCGACCGCGAATATCAGTCGACGAAATTGCCAGCGCTGGAATTTCAATCACTGTGATTGCGCCTGCTGGAGCAGAGGCTGGAAGTTCCATGTTGTAACCCGGACGCGTGACCGCAACGAAGTGAGCCAGTGGCCAAATTTGATCGACATCTTTCCAAGTAAGAATCTGGGTAATGGCGTCAGCTCCTGAAATAAAGAAGAGCTCAGCATCAGGGTATTCGCGCTGGATATCGCGCAATGTGTCGACAGTAAAAGTTGGACCGTCGCGGTCAATATCAACCCTGCTGACATTGAAACGTGGGTTGGAAGCCGTCGCAATCACAGTCATCAGGTAGCGATCTTCGGAATTTGAAACATTCGACTTCTGCCAAGGCATACCGGTCGGCACGAAAATTACTTCGTCGAGCGCAAATTCTGCGGCTACTTCGCTTGCCGCGACCAAGTGTCCGTGGTGAATCGGGTCGAATGTTCCACCCATTACACCTAGTCGAAGTTTGGCCATAAAAACCTAAAATGCCAAAGGGCTTAGTGGTGACCTTCTGAGTGGTTACCAGCGTTAGAAGACTTGTGGTCGTGTCGGTTTGCTACATCGCGGTAACTCCAGGTGACGAAACCCAAAAGCAGGAACACAGCCATTGCGATTGCACCAAAGACAACGCCTGGGAATGGAAGCGGGTTGACAACCTCTGCCTCAGCAAGAATGCGAATCATTGTTCTCCTAACAACTTCTAGAAAAGACTACCTTAGGCGCGGGTTTGACCGGCTCCACGAACCAGCCATTTAGTGCTGGTTAGCTCCAAAATGCCCATTGGGCCGCGGGTGTGGAGCTTCTGAGTCGAGATTCCAACCTCGGCACCGAAGCCAAATTCGCCACCGTCGGTAAATCGTGTCGAGGCATTGACCATGACCGTAGACGCATCGACCTCATTGAGGAAGCGCTCTGCATTTTCAACATTCTCGGTAATTATCGATTCGGTGTGTTTGGTGCCATAGGTGGCGATGTGCTCTAGCGCCTCATCCAATCCGCTCACGATCTTCACTGCTAGATCGAGATCGTGATACTCGGCCTTCCAGTCATCTTCAGTAGCAGGAACCACCCCATCACCGAATCCCGCTGTTGCAGCGTCACCATGAATGGTGACGTCAGCTGCAGTCAAGTTCTTCAAGACCGCAGGAAGAATTCGAGCGGCTGCCTTCTCATGCACCAATAGCGTCTCAACAGCATTACAGACGGAAGGTCTTTGCACCTTGGCATTGTGGATGATGTCAACAGACCAGTCGAGTCGAGCGGACTCGTCAACAAAGATATGAACCACGCCATCGCCGGTTTGAATTACAGGAACTTTGGATTCCTCAATTACAGCTTGAATTAGGCCAGCAGAACCTCGAGGAATCAAAACGTCAATCAATCCGACGGCTTTCATCATCTCTACGCCACCTTCGCGACCAAATTCGTCGAGTGTGTGAACCGCATCCGAGGAAAGCCCAGCCTGAGCGAGTGCGTCCTGTAGCAGCTTGACCAAAATTGCGTTGCTACTTTGTGCATCGCGACCACCACGCAGGACAACCGCATTACCGCTCTTAATCGCAAGCACAGCGATGTCGATAGTGACATTAGGTCGAGCTTCATAAATTACCCCAACCACACCAAGCGGTACTCGAATCTGTGTCAACTTCAAACCGTTTGGCAAAGTCATTCCGCGTAGCACATCGCCGAGCGGGTCTGGCAAAGTGGTGATCTTGGTCACTGATTCAGAGATTGAGCGAATGCGCTTTTCGTCTAAGCGAATGCGATCCTGGGTGCTCACGGTCATATCGTTTGCTTGACCGCGCTCAATGTCCTTGCCGTTCGCTGCCATGATTTCAGGTGTACGTTCAACCAGAAGCTTGGCGATGTTGTGAAGTGCTTCTGCGCGCTGCTGCGGCGTGGCATTAGCCAAACCTACTGAAGCAGCCTTGACCAGACGCATTTTGTCGATAGCTGTAGTCATTTACCTATCCCTTTGCGGCGAACCAGGTGCCGATGTCGTCACCGTTCAAAGCTTCGTTTACTAAATCAGAGCTGGTCAACACCACGGGCACACCGGCATCGTTAGCCACCTTTGCCGCAGAAACCTTAGTTACTGCCCCACCGGTACCAACTGCGGTGCTGCTTCCACCAATCTCAATGTCAGAAATGTCTTGACCGTATTCAATTCGTTCGATGCGCTTCGCACCTGGTTTGTTGGGCGGCATGTTGTAAAGAGCATCCACATCGGAAAGAAGAATAAGCACGTCGGCATCGACAAGAGTAGCCACCAGAGCGCCGAGACGATCATTGTCGCCAAAACGAATTTCAGCTGTGGCTACAGTGTCGTTCTCATTGACGATCGGAACAACGCGGAATTCCAAGAGCTGCTCCATAGCCCGCTTGGCATTCTCACGAGTCTCAGCATGCTCGATGTCCCCGGCGGTCAGCAGTACTTGACCCGCCAGCAAGTTATAGCGATCGAGGCTCTGCTGGTATCGAGAAATTAAACGCCCTTGCCCAACCGAAGCAAGTGCCTGCACCGCAGCGAGATTTTCTGGACGACCTTCGAGATTAAAAAGAGGTAGCGCAGTAGCAATCGAACCCGAAGTCACCAAAATTACCTGTTGCCCACGTTGGTGCGCTGCGGCTAGGGCATCGACAAGCTTGTCGATCTTAGGTTCATTTACTCCGGTAATAGAGGACGAACCAACCTTGACCACCACACGCTTCGCGGCGGCAATTTCAGATCGATTGTTTAGCATCTTCTAATTCTCTTCGGTTTCTACTTCTTCTTCAGCGGCCTTTGGTGCACTAAATGCACCTGATTTGCGCTCGTTTTCCATCTCGACGCGAAGCTTGGCGCGAGCATCCATCATTTCTTTGTATTCCGCGCGACGCTGTGTCGTGGTGCGACGATCGTTTTGGTCGATTCGAATGTCCTCACCACGTCGACCTCCGATTAGCTCACCGGCACTGGCCACTGATGGCTCCCAGTCAAACAAGACTCCTTGACCAGGGCCAATTACAACTGTCGAGCCCGATACCGCTCCGGCCTTGAACAAAGCATCTTCGACACCAAGCTTGTACAAGCGGTCCCCCAGATAGCCGACTGCTTCGTCATTTCCGAACTGAGTCTGAGCAACCCAACGTTCAGGCTTTGCACCGAGTATGCGGAAGAACTCACCCTCGTGGTTTTGTTCTTTAGTAATGGTGAACTTACTGTCATCACGACGAGCATTCATCAACGTAATTCTTGGGCGCACTGGCGCTAGTGCTGCGCGAGTCTTGCGCTCCTCTTCAACCATCGCGGCAAGTGCGAAGTTGAGTTCACGCAAACCTTCGTGAGTAGCTGCCGAGACGATAAATACCTGGTAGCCACGAGCTTCAAAATCAGCCTTCACAAATTCGGCAAGTTCTTTGGCATCAGGCACGTCAGCCTTGTTAAGTGCGACCAACTGTGGGCGCTTGGTTAGCGGCATTTCGCCTTCAGGTACCTGATATGCATCGAGTTCTTTGAGGATGCGATCGAGGTCTGAAATTGGATCGCGGTTCGGCTCCATGGTTGCGCAGTCGATCACATGAAGTAGCGCAGAACAACGCTCCACGTGGCGAAGGAATTGCAGACCGAGTCCTTTACCCTCGCTCGCACCTTCGATTAGACCCGGGACATCGGCAATCACATAACGAGATGCCCCAGCCTGAACTACCCCAAGATTTGGGTGCAAGGTGGTGAAAGGATAGTCAGCAATTTTTGGACGAGCCGCAGACATCGCTGCAATCAAACTAGATTTTCCAGCCGAAGGGTAACCAACCAGAGCCACGTCGGCGACAGCCTTAAGCTCCAGGATGATGTCACCCTTCCAACCAGGCACACCGAGCAATGCAAAGCCAGGTGCCTTGCGCTTTGAATTTGAGAGGGCTGCGTTTCCGAGTCCGCCCATGCCACCCTCGGCTACGACAAGCTCCATACCTGGTTCAAGCAGGTCAGCAATGAATTCGCCCTTGGCATTCTTTACGACGGTTCCGATTGGCACCGGAAGAACAACGTCTGCTCCAGTGGCTCCATTGCGGAAGTCTCCCGCTCCGTCTGCGCCATCCCCACCGGCTCGGTGAGGTTGGAAGTGATACTCCAATAGCGTGGTGGTGTTTGGATCGGCAACGAGAGAAATAGTCCCGCCGTTTCCACCGTCTGCGCCATCAGGTCCGGCAAGTGGCTTGAACTTTTCACGCTTCACGGAAACACAACCATCGCCGCCATTACCGGCACGCAAGTGAAGAGTTACTTGATCAACGAATGTAACCATGTTTCCCTTCCCTTACTTTAGAAACAGCAAAGGCGAGCCATCGGCTCGCCCTGCTGAGAAATTTTGCTAACTATGCAGCTTCAACCACGTTTACAACGCGACGGCCACCCTTGGTGCCGAATGAAACTGCGCCAGCAGCTAGAGCGAACAGTGTGTCGTCCTTACCCTTGCCAACGTTTACGCCTGGGTGGAAGTGAGTTCCACGCTGACGTACAAGAATCTCGCCTGCGTTTACTTCTTGACCTGCGTAACGCTTTACGCCAAGACGCTGTGCGTTTGAATCGCGACCGTTTCGGGTCGAACTAACACCTTTTTTGGAAGCCATTTGAGGTTTGTCCTTTACTTAATTTCAGTAACTTGAACGCGGGTTAGCTCGGCACGGAAACCCATGCGGCGCTTGTAACCGGTCTTGTTCTTGTAGTGCTGAATAACAATCTTTGGGCCACGAAGGTTGCCGAGAACCTCAGCAGTTACCTTTACCTTTGCCAAAGCTGTTGCGTCGCTAGTGATCTTGTCACCATCAACGAGAAGAAGCGCTGGAAGCTCAATCTTGCTGTTTGCTTCTGCCTTAATACGGTCAAGGGTAACGATGGTGCCAACTGACACCTTCTCCTGACGACCGCCTGCGCGGACTACTGCGTAAACCACAGGGCTATCCTTTGTTCAAAAATTGGGATGTTGCATTTGCTAAAACGCGGGCAACGAGGTTCTAGTTTAGCCACGAATCTGGCCTCGGTCAAACCTATTTGCCAGAAGAACCTCGGCGAGTTCTTGGCTTTCGCTTGCCTTGCCCAGCCGCTTTTGGCTCCGGTAAGGCCTCAAGTACCGTTTCCAAGAGGTCAGCAGGCTCAGCTGAGTCTGTTTTTACAGGATTTAGCACGATTGGGCTCTCTTCGCCGGCCGCCTCGTGAGCTGCAACGGTCGAAGCGGCAATCGCCGAAATTACGCTACCGAGCTGCTGAGCCTGCTCCGGGGAGACAATCTTGGCGACTTCCTGCTTCTTTTCCTGATTCTTCTGCTTCTTCTTATTGTTCTTGCTTGAACCCTGACCACCGCCGGAGTTGTCTTCCATCGGGTGGTGGTTCTTTGAACGCATGATCGGTTCGTGGTGCACAATCACGCCGCGCGAAGCACAGGCTTCACATGGCTCCGAGAATGCCTCGAGCAAGCCGATTCCGAGCTTCTTTCGAGTCATCTGCACTAGACCGAGAGAAGTTACCTCAGCGACTTGGTGCTTAGTGCGGTCACGCGACAAACATTCAATCAATCGACGCTGAACCAGGTCTCGGTTTGACTCGAGAACCATATCAATGAAGTCGATGACGATGATTCCACCGATATCACGCAGTCGCAT
>JBJTNZ010000078.1:0-2741 GCA_046074345.1 Micrococcales bacterium
AATCACGGTTACAAAAATAAGAATGATGCCAACAAAAACTGCGCCACCCCACTTGAGGTTCGCACTGAGTTGTTGATAGCTCGACTTCGCGAGATAGCCAACCGCTACATACATTGCGGCCCAGATCGCACAAGCACCTAGAGTCCAAGTGATAAAAATCCGGTAACGCATTCGAGTCATTCCGCTTACCACTGGCACGAGCGAGTGAAGGATTGGAAGAAAGCGAGAGATTGCCACAGCTAGGCCGCCGCGGCGATGCACGAAGTGATCCGCTAACGCCCAGTTGCTCTCGCCTAAGCGTTTTCCAAATTTACTGGAGCGAATTCGCTCTCCAAAGAAGCGACCAATCAGAAATCCGAGTGACTCGCCAATCATTGAGCCGAGCAGCACTAGACCTAGAAGCAGCCAGAACTCAGCCAGATTATCG
Organism: Micrococcales bacterium; assembly: GCA_046074345.1. Taxonomy (GTDB): domain Bacteria; phylum Actinomycetota; class Actinomycetes; order Actinomycetales; family Microbacteriaceae; genus Rhodoluna. Next base: position 428 of record JBJTNZ010000078.1, read on the forward strand.
ATACCGGTTGAGGCCACCAGCACTACGGTGTCGCCCGGAATGATAAGTCCGACAAATAGTGATGTTTCTGCCAAAATCGCTAATCCCGCCAGGCTCGACCTCAGAATCGGGTCGAGTGACTGCATGTGGTTGATAAGCCAGTCGAGGAATGCGTTCACATGCCAATCCTCGCATGCCGACACGTTAGGTAGTCCTTAGTTGCCTTAATCAAAACGTTACATTAGACCGGAATTGAGGGGATGCTCCCCTCAGTAGGAGATAACAGAATGCACTCAACACAGCTGCTTACTGAACTCAGCGCCCTTGATTTATCGCGCTGGCAGTTCGGTTTGACGACTGTCTACCACTTCCTATTCGTGCCGCTCACCATCGGAATGGTGTTCTTGGTTGCGATTATGCAGACCGTCTGGAATAAGACCGGGGACGAGAAGTGGCTAAAACTAACCAAACTCTTCGGCAAGATCTTTTTGATTAACTTTGCAATGGGTGTGGTTACTGGAATAGTCCAGGAATTCCAATTCGGAATGAACTGGTCTGACTATTCAAGATTCGTCGGCGACATTTTCGGGGCGCCATTGGCCATGGAAGGCCTACTCGCATTCTTCTTTGAGGCGACCTTCATTGGGCTCTGGATTTTCGGATGGGATCGACTATCTAAGAAGCTTCACCTGGCCACAATCTGGATGACCGCACTCGGAGTAGTGCTGTCGGCATACTTCATTTTGGCTGCAAACTCATTCATGCAGAACCCAGTTGGCTACACAATCAATGAGAAGTTGAATCGAGCTGAACTAACCGACATCGGAGCTGTTCTTACCAACATCGTTGCGTTGAATCAGTTTCCGCACACTGTTACGGCTTCATTTATGTTTGCCGGTGCGGTTATCGTCGGAGTCTCTGCTTATCACCTAAAGCGTTTGCAGTTTGTCGAAACCATGCGCACGAGTTTGCGTTTCGGTCTTTGGGCAACTGTTCTTGGTGGCGTAGGTACCGTAGTTAGCGGTGACGGACTTGGTCTTGCCATGGTGCAGACACAGCCTATGAAAATGGCTGCCGCTGAGGCGCTTTACAACACCACCAAGAATGCAAGTTTTTCGATTTTTACCTGGGGAACTCCGGATGGAAAGAGCGAACTGTTTTCGATTCGAATTCCTGATTTACTTTCATTTCTATCGACTCACACTTTCGATGGTCAGGTCGAAGGATTGAATGATCTTCAGGCGCAGTATGTGGCAGCATTTGGCCCTGGCGACTACATGCCGGTGCTCTGGATTACATACTGGGCATTCCGTTGGATGATCGGCCTTGGAGCACTTTCGGTGCTTGTCGCAGTTGTTGGCTTGTGGCTTACTCGCAGAGGCAACGTCAAATTGCCAACCTGGGCTTGGAATGTGGCAATCTGGTCAGCTCCGATCCCAGTATTGGCAATCTCGCTAGGTTGGATGTTCACTGAAATGGGTCGACAGCCATGGTTGGTTTTCAGCATGCTTAAGACCGCAGATGGAGTATCGCCGGGAATCAATGGTGTTGATGTGCTCATATCTCTAATTGCGTTCACAGCGATTTACGGAATTCTTGCCGTGATCGAAATGAAGTTGCTACTCAAGGCTGCACAAACTGGGCCAGAGGAGATCAAGAAATCCGAAGACGCCGACCAAATGGCCGTGGCCTACTAAGAATCAGGAGAAAAGAAAATGCAACTACAAGATATTTGGTTCCTGATTGTCGGATTCCTATTCATTGGTTATTTTGTGCTCGATGGATTCGACTTCGGTGTTGGAATGTCGCTTCCTTTCTTAGGTAAGGATGACACTGATCGCCGAGTTCTAATTAACACAATTGGCCCGGTTTGGGACCTCAACGAGACTTGGGTATTGGTGGCTGGAGCAAGCCTATTTGCGGCCTTCCCAGAATGGTACGCGTCACTTTTTAGTGGCTTTTACCTACCGTTGCTACTTATTCTGCTTGCGCTTATTTTGCGTGGAGTAGCTTTTGAATATCGTGGCAAAAACGATTCGTTAGTTTGGCGTTCACGTTTCGACTGGATGATTGTTGTCGGCTCTGCATTACCAGCATTGCTCTGGGGTGTCGCCTTTGCCAACATCGTTCAAGGCGTGCCACTGAATGAGAAGCACATTTACACAGGTAACTTGTTCACCTTGTTGAATCCTTACGGACTACTCGGTGGGTTAGTGACTCTGTCGCTATTCTGGCTGCACGGTTTGATCTTCATTACATTGAAGACAGATGGTGACATTAAGGCACGTGCTCGCACCCTCGCAATAAAGGTTGGGGTAGTTTGCACAGTTCTTGC
>JBJTNZ010000079.1:0-7171 GCA_046074345.1 Micrococcales bacterium
AGAACTGGTCAACAACGCCGCTAGCAATCTTGTCGTCTTTAAGGCTTGCACCAACAACGTTCGATGCAAGGTCAATAGCAATTGCGCCAACTTCTGCACGAAGCGAAATTAGAGCTGCCTGACGTTCGGCTTCAATCTGTGCCTTTGCAGTTGCAGTCAAACGAGCTGCTTCTGCAGATGCCTGCTCCTTTAGTTCAGCCAGGATGACTGCACCTTCGGCGCGAGCTGCTTCACGAATCTCTGATGCCTCTGCACGTGCAGCTGCCTGCGCGGCTTCGATGTTCGCAGTCTTTGCAGCAGCTTCGGCCTGAGCCTTTTCTGCAGCTTCGAGACGACCCTCAATTGCTTCGGTGCGCTGATCTAGTGTCTTCTTGAAGTTAGGCAGAACCTTGAACCAAAAGAAAGCCAAAAGAATTGCGAAGACGACTGCAGACCAAGTCAAATCGGCCGGAGCCGGCAGCAGCGGGTTGTGTGCTGCTTCGGCCGCTGGGGCGATAAAAATCATGGTGTGTAGTTCCTAGCGACTAAGCGAAGATGAATGGGGTTGCAAGACCGATAAGCGCAAGTGCCTCGGTGAATGCGATACCTAGCCACATGGTTACCTGCAGACGAGCTGCAAGTTCAGGCTGGCGTGCGATTGATTCGATGGTCTTTGAAACTACTAGACCTACACCAATACCAGGACCTACTGCTGCTAGACCGTAGCCAACTACTGCTAGGTTGCCCGATAGTGCGGCGATGTTTGATACGTCCACTTGTTATTTCCTTCCGTGGTTTAGAACTAACGGTTGTTAGTTCTTAGTGCTCGTCTGACAAGGCCAACTGAATGTAGACCGTGGTCAGCAGAGTAAATACATATGCCTGTAGGAATGCCACCAACATCTCAAAGAGTGTGAAGACAAAACCGAACAGGAAGGTTCCCGCTCCGAACGCCTTGAAGAAACCGTCAGCGTTGAAGAGGAAGAACTGGGTCGCCGAGAAACAGAGCACTAGCAACAAGTGGCCAGCAATCATGTTCATGGTCAAACGCAATGCCAGGGTCACCGGGCGAAGAATGAAAGTTGAAAGCAATTCAATTGGAGTTACCAAAACCAAGAAAGCTTTTGGCACGCCAGCTGGGAAAAGTGCAGAAGTGAAGAAGTGCCCACCGTGCTTCTTAACACCTGCATAGATGAAAGTTACGTAGGCAGCAAGGGCAAGAACAATTGGGAGGCCAATCACCGAAGTACCGGCGATGTTTAGACCAGGAATAATTCCTGTGATGTTCATACCGAGAACGATGAAGAAGATGGTGGTTAGCAGTGGCAAGAAACGGTCGCCGTCTTTTTCGCCAAGCTGATCGTGCGCGATTGACTTACGCACGAAGTTGAGTGAAATCTCACCCATCAGCTGGAAACGGCTCGGCACCAATTTGCCGGTCTTGTAAGATTTCTTGAACTTTGCAGTCCACAACCAGAAAACCACGACTAGCAGAGTCATTACAAGCAGACGAATCAACATGATTCGGTTTAGCGCAAATGGTGTGCCCTCAAAAGCCACGATTTCTGGATAGAACTCCATGATCGAAGGAGCGTGAAAACCGCTGCCCGACTCGTCTGAGCTGGCTGCATAAGGAAGCAGGTTCACGAGATTAGCTAACAGCGCAGTCTCCTAAGTCGGGGCAAGCAAAACGCTTGCGGCGATTGGGGTATTTCGGTAATTCTAACAGCATAAAACCCCGTCAAAATGCGGATTCCCGCCCATCGGCAGATGAATTTTGAACTATTTTTCGAAGGTTGGGATTCTGGTCTTCAAAACCACGATTGCATCCAGAGCAAGGCTGCCAATCACCGACATTACGATGCAGACAAACAGAATTGGTCCGACGATAAACGCTGCGCCCTTGAGGAGCAGAACCAGGCCGATAAACAACAGCAGCTTGGCAATCCAGCCACCAAGCACGACACCAAAGAAGCCACCCAGCGAGAGCCTTCCGCCTAGCCATACGCTCAGTGCGGTCATCGAAACGAATACCAGGGCCATGGCCGCTCCGATTAGGGCACTAACCAACCCGGCGACCGAAGCAATCACGAAGCCAACGATTCCCCCGAGCACGGCGATTGCCCCAATCAGCAAACTCCCCTGTTTCAGGATTCGAGTAAATAACTGCTCACTGGCATTAGGCATGCTGCTTCTCCTTCAAGCGTTTACTAATGATTGGCCAAATCGTGTAGAGCGTAGCCAAAACGATGCCGACCAGATCGAAGGCGAGAATCGCATTCCACGGCCAGAAGAAAAACAAGAGGCAGCTGACCGAAATCAATGCCGTCCAGATGTAGAACACCAAGACCGAACCCACATGTCCGTGACCGAGATCTTGGAGTCGGTGGTGCAAGTGTTGGCGATCTGCCGCGAACGGCGATTTACCGGCACGCAATCGTCGAAGCACCGCGAGTGAAAAATCAAGCAGCGGCAAGATCAAAATTGCGAGTGGAAGAATCAGCGGAATAAACGCCGGCAGTAAATCATCTTGACCAACCATGTGCGGATCAATTTGTCCGGTGACCGTGAGCGCGGAAGTCGCCATGAGCAACCCAAGCAACATTGCACCGGAATCACCCATGAATATTTTTGCCGGACGCCAGTTGTGCGGCAAGAATCCCACGCACATTCCAATCACGATTGCCGAAATCAAACTTGCACTGTTGAAGTAGTTTGTCGGCGAAGTCTTCTGCGCGAGCAAATAGGTGTAGCCAAAAAATGTGAGAGTGCCGATGAGGGCAACCCCGCTCACCAAACCATCGAGCCCGTCGATGAAATTGACTGCATTCATTACGAGCACTGTAAGAAAAACGGTGGCAACTAATGAAGTACCGAAACTGCCGATGGTTAGTCCACCAATTGGAAGAGAAACGATCTGAACTCCCTGCCACGCCAGGATTCCAGCGACCACGAATTGCCCAGCAAGTTTTAGTGTCCAGTCAAGATCGTAAAGGTCATCGAGAAAGCCAATGACGGTAATAATTGCTGCGGCTGCGACGATCGCAATGATGTGAATCGGGTCTGCAAATACGCTTCGGAACCAGCCGAATAGCCCCGCGGAGCCCATGGCCACTAGGAAGCCGATGAACATGGCCACGCCGCCTAGCCTTGGCGTCGGCTTGGTGTGCACGTCTCGGGCGCGGATCTGAGGGTAAAGCTTGTACTTGTGACTTACCTTTAGCGTGGCCCAGGTGGCTAGATAGGTAACCACCGCGGCAATCAAAGCGATAAGTACATATGCGCGCATTACTTATCGTCTGCCAATAAATCGCCAACGACAGATTTGATTTGTGCCTTTTTTAGAGCACCGAGTCGAACAATGCGAATCTTGCCTTCGGTAACCACTTCCCCATCGACAACACTTTCACTAATGCCGGTCATGTCGAGAATTGTCGAGGCCTCACCCTTTGGAGAATTTCCAGCATCAAGATAAACCTGCACGCTGTCACCAAGATAATCGAACGCCTGCTGACAAGTTGTGGCAGCATCCATGCCAGTTAGATTCGCACTCGAAACTGCAAGTGGTCCAGTCTCGGCAAGTAGCGCAAGTGCGATTTTGTGATCTGGCATGCGCAACGCGACAGTGCCTTTGGTTTCACCAAGTTCCCAAGACAACGCTGGTTGCGCTTTGAAAATCATGGTCAAAGCCCCTGGCCAAAAAGTTTCAGCGAGCTTACGAGCGGCAGCGGGCACATAATCTGCAAGAGCATTCAATGTATCCAAGTTGCCAATCAAAACCGGCGGTGGCGATTGCGCGGTGCGTCCCTTTGCATCGAGCAGTGCCTTCACGCCGCTCGGTGAAAAAGCGTCGGCTGCTATTCCGTAGACGGTGTCGGTAGGTAGAACCACCAGTTCGTTTCGTTGCAAAGCAACTTTGGCAAGACGCATTCCAGTGAGCAAGTCGGTATCGACCGAGCAGTCAAACACTTTTTGCATTCACTGCTCCTTTGCTTTATCGAATAGCGCTTACCGAGCGATATCGACCGGTCAAATCCTGATGAGCAGTTACTTGCTGCCATCCATCTGCCAATAGTAATTCACACACCTGAGTCGACTGGGAGTCGGCGTGCTCGATAACCAAGAATCCGCCTTGGTGAAGTAATCGCTTTGCCGTGGTGGATACCTGACGAATGACATCTAGGCCATCGCTCCCGCCATAGAGCGCCAGGCTTGGGTCAAAAAGGTGTACTTCCGGATCGATCGGCACCATGTCCGCTGGAATGTATGGAGGATTCGAAACCACCGCGGTGACCGCTCCATTGAGTGCATTCAAACTGTCGGCTAGGTCGCCCAACACCAGCTCGGCACCGGGGTACCTGGCGAAGTTTCGCTGCGTAAATTGATATGCGTCCGGTGATTTTTCAACCGCGTAAACCTTGGACTTTGCCACCTCGGTGTGCATCGCCAGTGCAATAGCGCCGCTACCCGTGCCGAGGTCGACGGCTACCGGCTCAGGCCTGTCGCTTTCATTCAAGAAATCGATTGCAAGCTGAACTACCGACTCGGTCTCCGGACGAGGCACGAATACCCCACGCCCGACCGACAATTCCAATTGCCTGAAGTAGGCCACGCCGGTGAGGTGCTGAACCGGTTCGCGAGCAAAGCGACGACCAAAGAGGTCGTTAAGTTGTTTGAGTTTTTGGTCATCGATTGTCGAGCCGGCAATCACAGCACTTTGCACCTGACCACGCGATAGGCCAAGAACGTGACCAACCAGAAGTTCGACGTCTACCGTCGGGTTTTCGATTCCGGCACTGGCAAGTTTTTCAACTGCGTGTGCGACCACATCGCGCAGACGCATTAGTTACTTCTCGGCACCAAGTGCAGCCAAGCGGGCTTCTTCATCCATTTGAATAGCTGACTGAATGACCGGCTCAAGCGCGCCGTCCATGACTTGGTCAAGGTTGTAAGACTTGTATCCGGTTCGGTGATCCGCAATTCGGTTTTCTGGGAAGTTGTAGGTGCGAATACGTTCGCTTCGGTCAACCGACTTAACCTGAGACTTACGGGCAGCTGACTGCTCTGCCTCGATTGCCTCTTGCTGAGCGGCAAGGATGCGGGCTCGAAGCACACGCATCGCTGCTTCACGGTTTTGCAACTGTGATTTTTCGTTCTGCATAGAAACTACGATGCCGGTCGGCAAGTGTGTGATTCGCACAGCCGAGTCAGTGGTGTTAACTGACTGACCACCAGGTCCGGATGAACGATAAACGTCGATACGAATATCGTTCTGACTGATTTCAACTTCTTCAGGCTCGTCTACTTCTGGAAAAACCAGCACGCCTGCGGCCGAGGTGTGAATGCGACCTTGAGTTTCTGTGACCGGCACGCGTTGCACTCGGTGCACGCCACCCTCATACTTCAAGTGTGCGAAAACACCCTGTGCAGGGTCTGTGGTGTTGGCCTTGATGGCAACCTGGACATCCTTGACTCCACCTAGGTCTGACTCGTTCTTATCAAGTATTTCGGTCTTCCAACCCTTTGAGTTGGCGTACTGAATGTACATGCGCAGCAGGTCGGCTGCGAATAGTGCGGACTCCGCACCGCCTTCACCGGCCTTGATTTCCATAATTACATCGCGACCGTCATCTGGATCACGAGGAATTAGAAGACGTCGAAGTTTTTCACGCGACTCGACAAGCTTGGCCTCATTGCTAGTGACTTCCTCTGCAAAGGCCTCGTCTTCTTTGGCAAGCTCTTTCGCGGCAGCCAAGTCTTCGGTGATTTGCAACACCGAGTTGTAGGCAGCAACGATTGTGCTCAATTCCGCGTAGCGACGATTGAGCTTCTTGGCCAGAGCAGGATTAGCGTGCACGCTGGCATCAGAAAGTTTTTCCTGAAGTTCAGCGTGCTCCGCTAATAGAGCCTGTACCGAGTCGAGCATGAATTATTCGCCGTCTGAACCTGAAGGAACTGGCATCGACTTCTGTACCTGCATGAGGAACTCGACGTTGCTTGAAGTTTCCTTCAAACGGTTTAGCACCAATTCGAGTGACTGCTGCTGCTCTAGACCAGCGAGTGCGCGACGAAGCTTCCAAATTACCTTGGTCTCGTCTGGGCCCATCAGCATCTCTTCGCGACGGGTACCCGATGCGTTGACATCCACTGCTGGGAAGATGCGCTTGTCTGCAAGTGCGCGAGACAAACGGAGTTCCATGTTTCCAGTTCCCTTGAACTCTTCGAAAATAATTTCGTCCATCTTCGAACCGGTCTCTACCAGTGCGGTAGCAAGAATGGTTAGTGATCCACCGTTTTCGATGTTACGAGCGGCACCAAAGAATCGCTTTGGTGGGTAAAGCGCAGCTGAATCAACACCACCAGACAAGATACGACCAGAAGCTGGTGCGCTTAGGTTGTAGGCGCGGCCAAGACGAGTGATCGAGTCGAGAAGAACCACAACGTCGTGACCAAGCTCTACCAAACGCTTTGCGCGCTCGATTGCCAGCTCGGCAACAGTGGTGTGATCTTCTGCAGGACGGTCGAAGGTTGAAGCAATAACTTCACCCTTCACTGTGCGCTGCATGTCGGTGACTTCTTCCGGGCGCTCGTCAACCAAAACCACCATCATGTGCACTTCTGGGTTGTTGGTGGTGATTGCGTTTGCAATTGCCTGTAGCACCAAGGTCTTACCGGCCTTCGGTGGAGAAACAATTAGTCCACGCTGCCCCTTACCGATTGGTGAAACCAAGTCGATGATTCGGGTGCTGAGCTTGTTTGACTCAGTCTCAAGGCGTAGGCGCTCCTGTGGGTAAAGCGGAGTCAGCTTGCCGAACTCGACACGAGCTCCGGCTTCTTCGAGAGTCTGTCCATTTACAGAATCAACGCGAACGATTGCGTTGAACTTCTGACGACCCTGGCCCTCGCCTTCCTTAGGCTGACGGATTGCGCCAACCACGGCGTCACCCTTGCGCAGGTTGTACTTTTTTACCTGACCAAGTGAGACGTAGACATCGTTGTTGCCTGGCAGGTAGCCACTGGTGCGCACGAATGCGTAGTTGTCTAGAACGTCAAGAATTCCAGCTACTGGCACCAAGATGTCATCTGGTGAGATCTCTGGCTCAATTTCATCGCGGTCGTTGTTGCGGTTGTTGTTGCCGCGGCGATCGCGGAAGCGATCGCGGTTACGGTTGCGATTGCGATTGTTGTTGTT
>JBJTNZ010000080.1:0-3413 GCA_046074345.1 Micrococcales bacterium
ATGGCGTCGAGCGGGCCTTTGCCCACGATTGCCTCGACGGCATCAGCCGAGAGCTCGAGAAGGAGCGGAAGGTCCTTGCGCTCGGTTGATGAGAAGTCTTTCAAGACGAAGTCTGCGGCATCCTGACGGCCAGGTGGGCGACCAATCCCCACGCGTACGCGAACGAATTCGTTTGAACCGGCTGCTGAGATGATGTCGCGCAAGCCATTGTGACCGGCATGACCGCCGCCCTTTTTGATCTTTACTGCACCGGCGTCGATGTCTAGTTCGTCGTGGATCACAATCACGTGATCGATGTCGATGTCATAGAACTTCATTAGCGAACTAGTTGGTCCACCTGAGGTGTTCATGTAGCTGGCTGGCTTTGCCAGGATGACTTTTGGACCACCCATTGAAATGCGGCCCTCGGCAACGTTTGCGTTGCTCTTGTGCGATTTGAAATTCGCAGAAATGCGATTGGCTAAAACATCGAGCACCATTTGCCCGACGTTGTGCCGATTGTTGGCGTAATCGGGCCCGGGGTTACCGAGCCCGATCACAAGCCAAGTTTGGTTAGACAAATTTATTGACTAAGCCTTTGGAGCTTCAGCAGCCGCAGCAAGTTCAGCTGAGTGCTCCTTAGGGTTGACGATCACTGATGCGACTAGTTCGTCAGCAGCAAGGTCAAGCTTTGCACCTGCAGGAAGGATTACATCCTTTGCGGTTACGTGGAAGCCGTCGCCTTCCTTGTTGAATACGATCTCAACAAATTCAGGAATAGAAGTAGCAGGAACTTCTAGCTTCACGGTGTGGTGGTGAAGGTCGATGGTGTGTCCACCCATGGCTTCACCCTTGATGTGCACAGGAACCTCAACGTGCACGCGCTCACCAGCAACAACAGTTACTAGGTCGATGTGCTCGATGATCTGGGTGACTGCATCCTTGGTCGCGCTCTTAACTAGAACGGTCTGCTGCTTACCTTCGATGTCTAGGTCAAGAAGAGCGTTCTTGTGGCGAAGCACAAGTGCGATCTCGTGCGCAGGAAGTGTGATGTGAATTGGGTCGATGCCGTGTCCGTAGATGACCGCAGGAGTCTTGCCTGCTGCACGTGACTTACGAGCTGCGCCCTTGCCGAATGATTTACGTACTTCAGCTTTTAGCTTGTTAGTTTCAGCCATTTTCATGTCCTTTCTTATTGGCGATAAGGACTTCGTTGAAATGCTCTGGACTTCTGAGCTTCTGAACTAACAGCCCCGTCGATTACGGTCTTGCGACCCTCGCCGTTGTGTAGAACTAGTTTACCCGCGTGGTTTGCGGGCTGGCAAGTTGGACTTGCGGCTAAGCGTGACCAGGGAAAAGCTTGTTGACCGAGTCGTCGCCGAATACCGCGCTGATGGCTGCAGCGATTAGCGGAGCAATTGAAAGCACGGTGAGCTGGGCGAAGTCTTTGTCTTTGGTGATCGGCAGGGTGTTGGTGACCACTACCTCATCCACGGCACCGCTCGATAGGCGCTCCACGGCAGGGTTCGAGAAAACCGCGTGAGTAGCGGCCACGATTACCTTGCTTGCGCCGTTGTTCTTGAGTGCCTGCGCGGCGGCAACGATGGTGCCACCGGTGTCGATCATGTCGTCAACGAGTAGACAAACACGACCCTTAACATCACCCACGAGCTCATGTGCCTCGACCTGGTTTGGACGATCCGGATCGCGACGCTTGTGAATGATGGCAAGTGGAGTGCCTAGGCGCTCCGCCCAGATATCGGCGACGCGCACGCGACCTGAGTCAGGTGAGACAACGGTTAGGTTGTCTGCTTCGTACTTACTAGCGACATAGTCGGCGAGAATCGGTAGCGCCCAAAGGTGGTCAACCGGTCCGTCGAAGAATCCCTGAATCTGTGGAGTGTGAAGGTCAACCGACATCAAACGATTTGCACCAGCGGTTTTGAAAAGATCGGTCATGAGACGTGCAGAAATTGGTTCGCGTCCCTTGTGCTTTTTATCTTGACGAGCGTATGGAAAGAAGGGTGCAACCACGGTGATGCGTTTTGCGCTCGCACGCTTTAGTGCATCGACCATTAGCAACTGCTCCATGACCCAGTTGTTGATCCCACTTGCGTGCGACTGAATTACGAATGCATCCACACCACGAACAGACTCTTCATAGCGAACGAAAGTTTCACCGTTTGCAAAGTCATAGGCAGTGGTTGGAACAAGTTTGGTGTTTAGAAGTTCGGCAACTTCTTCGGCGAGAGCCATATGCGCGCGGCCACTTACGATAACCAGTCGTTTCGAATTGCTGGTGGTGATATCCAAGTGGATTACCGCTCTCTCTAGTTTTTAGCTTTTTGGGCTGCGTCTGCTGCTTTGCTGCCTGGGCGCTTTTGTAATACCCAGTCAGCCAAGTTTTTCTGTGGTGCCACATTAAGTGCTAGAGCACCTGGTTCGACATCTCTGCGAACGACAGTGCCAGCTGCTGTGTAGGCTCCATCACCAATCGTAATTGGTGCGACGAAGACGTTATGCGACCCGGTGCGCACGTGCGAACCAATCGTGCTGCGGTGCTTGTTGACGCCGTCGTAGTTGGCAAAAATGGTGCCTGCACCGATGTTGCTCTCGGTGCCGATCTCGGCATCTCCCACATAAGAGAGGTGAGGCACCTTGGTGCCAGCGCCGATTTTGGCATTCTTGGTCTCCACGAATGTGCCAATCTTGCCGTCTGCTCCAAGGTCTGTGCCCGGACGAAGGTAAGCGAATGGGCCCACGCTTGCCTCATCACCAATTTTTGAACCGGTGACGTGCGATTTCACAATGCTGGCGTCTGCGCCAACTTCGGTGTCGTTCATGGTCACTTCTGGGCCGATGGTTGAGCCAACTCCGACGGTGGTGAAGCCCTTTAGATAGGTGCCTGGCAAAAGCGTGACATCTTCACCGAGTTGAACTGTGACGTCAATCCATGTGGATGCGGGGTCGAGAATCGTGACACCGGCTAGTTGCCAGGCTTCACAGATTCTCAAGTTAAGTTCGAGTGCAACGTCGGCCAATTGACGTCGATCGTTAATTCCGGCTACTAACCAGTTGTCGGTGACGGCCAGTGCCTGCACCTTTTGCTTGCCTTTGATCAATACCTCAGCAACATCCGTGAGGTACTTTTCACCTTGCGCATTGTGCGTGCCAATTTTTTCCAGAGCGCCAAGAAGTTGCTTCGAATCAAAAACGTAAACTCCGGCGTTAACTTCGTTGATCTCTTTTTGCGCTGGAGTGGCATCTCGATCTTCAATGATTTCGAGAAAAGCGCCAGCGTTGTTGCGAATGATGCGTCCGTAGCCACTCGGGTCGTCCAAAATTGCGGTCAATAATGTTGCCGCTGCGCCGGTTTCGAGGTGCGCATCAATCAAATTTTCTAGTGTTGGCACGTCGAGCAGTGGTACGTCGCC
>JBJTNZ010000081.1:0-12582 GCA_046074345.1 Micrococcales bacterium
TGTTGCATTCATCACTGGCGCTGGTTCAGGTATCGGTAAGGCGATTGCAGAGCGCGTTGCAAAAGAGGGCGCCTGCGTTGTAATTGCAGATCTCAACCTAGAAAACGCACAAGCTGTAGCTGCCGAACTCGGCGGTCCGGATGTTGCTGTTGCCGTGAAGGTAGACGTATCAGACGAAAACCAAATCAAGGCTGCTCTCGACGAAGCTGCACTAGCGTTTGGTGGAGTCGACCTTGTAGTTAATAACGCGGGACTTTCAATTTCGAAACCACTCAAGGACACCACGCAGAAAGATTGGGACTTGCTACACAACGTGCTTGCCCGCGGCTCATTCTTTGTATCGCGCGAAGCGGCTCGCATGCTTATCGATCAGAAAATGGGAGGAGACATTATTTATATCTCTTCCAAGAACTCTGTATTCGCAGGTCCAAACAATATCGCCTACTCAGCCGCAAAAGCTGATCAAGCACACCAGGTACGTCTGCTTGCAGCGGAACTCGGTGAACACCACATTCGTGTCAACGGCATCAACCCTGATGGTGTCGTTCGTGGCTCTGGAATATTTGCCAGCGGTTGGGGTGCATCACGCGCCAAGGTATACGGCGTGAAAGAAGACGACTTAGGCAAGTACTACGCTCAGCGCACACTCTTGAAGCTCGAGGTCGTGCCTGAGAATGTTGCAAACGCGGTATTTGCACTAACCGCTGGTGAACTTAGCCACACCACCGGACTCCACATTCCTGTGGACTCCGGAGTCGCGGCAGCGTTCCTCCGATAAACATGAACGAGATCCTGGGTGCCATCGACCTTGGCGCGTCTAGCGGACGCGTCATCGCTGGTGTACTCAGTGATTCCGGGCTAGAACTGCATGAGGTTGCTCGCTTCCCCAATGGGCCAGTTGCCAAAGGTGAGCAGCTCTACTGGGACTTCGACGCGCTCTTCACAGCAATTAAGGATGGCTTAGAGAAGCTTGGAGACTTTGCTGCAGAGCGCGGGCAAAAAGTAAAGTCAATCGGCATCGATACCTGGGCTGTGGACTATGGACTTGTGGATGCAAAGGGGCAACTTGTAGCAACTCCTCGTCACTATCGAGATGAACGCAATTTGCTTGGCGCGAGCGTAGTGCATGAGATTATTTCGCAACGAGAGCTCTACAAAGAAAATGGTTTGCAGTTTCAACCGTTCAATACTCTTTATCAATTAACTGCAGAGCAATTGCAAAATCCAGAATTGCTAAAACAAGCTGAAAACTTTTTGCTGATTCCTGATCTGATTGCATTCCTGCTAACTGGCATTCGTCGCGCAGAAGTTACCAATGCTTCTACCACTGGACTGCTTGATGTGAAAACGCACAAGTGGAATCTCGAACTTTGCAAGAAACTCGGAATTGATGCATCGCTACTTCCGGATCTAATTCAACCTGGTGAATCATATGGATCACTTATTGGCTTCAGCCACGAAAGTTTGCAAGATACAACTGTCATGGCAGTTGCGTCACATGACACAGCATCTGCCGTTCTGGCGGTGCCTCATCTCGATAAAAATGGTGCTTACCTATCAAGCGGCACTTGGTCGCTTATTGGTGCTGAGCTAGACGCTCCAGTACTAAGTGACGCATCAGCCCAGGCAAACTTCACCAACGAACTTGGCGTGAAAAACACGATTCGATTCCTCAAGAATCTGAGCGGACTATGGTTACTGCAGGAAAGCCTGCGAACCTGGGGGCTAAATGTGACAGAGGTGCTCGAAGGAGCTAAATACGAGACGACCGACGCTCGCATCGACGTCAACGACCCGGAGTTTGTGACTCCTGGCGACATGCCTTCACGCATTCAGGTGCATGTAACGCGCCGAGGCCAGCAGGCCCCGCAGACCCCAGCTCAGATTACCCGATGCATTTTGGAATCGCTAGCCGACGCCTATGCCGCAGCGATTCAAGAACTCCAGGGCATCACGGGTATGACTATTAGTCAGCTGAACATCGTTGGTGGCGGAAGCCAGAATGAACTTTTGAACCAGCTGGCAGCTGATCGCTGTGGCATCCCGGTATTGGCCGGACCGGTGGAGGCAACAGCCATCGGTAACCTAATGGCTCAGACCAACATTGACCACAAGCGCGCTTTTATCGCCCAGACTTTTCAGCCAAAGCAGTACATTCCGTCGAACAAAGAGGCCTAATTGAAAATCGAATTGCGAAGTCAATACCCTTCAAAACAGATTGGTTTGCCAGGCGGAGACTTAGAGCTCTCTTGGAAAGTATTTGAAGCCAAGCATGGGGAGAGTCAACTCGCGTACGAAATTCAGTCTGCGCTTGATGTCGATTTCGAAATTCAACTTACTTCCGATCAGGCCAAATCGTCACATTCGCAGTACATAAAGGCACCGCACACTCCGAATGCGAGTCGCGAAATCTCTTTTCACAGGGTGAGAATTGAAACGGAAAGTGGTTGGAGTGAATGGAGCAACACTCTTACGCACGAAACTGGTTTGCTCAATGGTGAAGAGTTAATCGGGCACGCAATCGGAGACGAGAGCAAGTCGACAGATCCTGCTGCACTCTTGCGCACAACTTTCTCTATAACCAAGCCTGTGAAGAAAGCGAGACTTTACGCAACCGCGCACGGCACCTACGATGTGATGATCAACGGAGCTAAGGCCGGAGATCACATATTGGCTCCAGGCTGGACTCCGTACCAGCTTCGTCTTCTAGTCGATACTCACGACGTGACAAATCATCTAGTCGAGGGTGAAAATGCATTCGGTGTACTTCTTACCGATGGTTGGTACCGAGGCAAGATGAGCTTCTTTAACATGTTCGACAATTATGGAGAACACAACTCATTCCTTGGTCAAATCGAAATCGATTATGAAGATGGAACGAGTGAAATCATCGCCACTGATAGTAACTGGAAGACCGCTACCGGCGGGGTTCGCTTTGCATCTATATATGACGGCACCACCATGGACTTCACTATGTCCCAACCAGCCTGGTGTAAGCCAGGTTTCGATGATTCAACTTGGACTTCGGTAACCCTCCGCAATATCAACAAGTCAATACTTGAGCCACTTTCAGCCCCGCCAGTGCGAGTCAAGGCAGAACTACCAATGACCATTCGTCAGGAATCTGACCGTGTCAACCTCGACGGAACTCAAAATATCTCCGGATGGGTTCGACTTACTGTCGAAGGTAAGCGCGGTGACAAAGTGGTCGTGCGTCACGCTGAGATTTTGCTTCCAAATAAAACTCTGCACACGGAACCGCTTAGAGATGCCAAGGCTACCGACACCTACATACTTGGCAAAGATGGGGTTCAGGACCTCGAACCAAAACACACATTCCATGGCTTCCAATTCGCAGACGTAGTCTCTGAAGCAAAAGTAGTCAAGGCAGTCGCAATCGCAATTACAAGTGACAACGAAGATCGCGGACTTTTTCAGTCGTCACACAAACTTCTAAATAAACTGCACAGCAATGTGCTCTGGTCTTTGCGCGACAACTACGTTTCAATTCCTACAGACTGTCCACAACGTGATGAGCGTCTCGGCTGGACAGGTGATGCTCAAGCTTTCATTTACGCAGCCAACACCTTGGTGAATGAGAATGCATTCTTCAGATCATGGATGAAGGACCTTGCACTCGAACAACACGAGAGTGGAAAAGTGCCGCACGTAATCCCAGACATTTTGGAAATGCAGCACAAACGACTTCCAAACGGAAATCCATTTCCAGATGACGGTGCTGCCGGCTGGGGAGATGCGGCAGTGGTAATTCCGTGGGCGCAGTATCAAAGTTTTGGCGATTTAGAGATTCTTCGAAATCAATTGCACAGCATGCGTGCTTGGGTAGATTTCTTCTCAAGTTGGTGTGAAGATGGCGTATTCCGCGATGGCATGATGCAGCTCGGAGACTGGCTCGATCCAGATGCACCAGAAGACAAACCTTTTCTCTCTAAAGTGTCATCACGTTTTGTGGCGAGCGCTTACATCTCACACAGCGCAAGACTGCTCTCAAAAACCGAGGTGCTTGTTGGTACTAAAGAAAACGCAGCTAAGTATGAAGATTTAGCCAATACCGTCGCGAAGGCTACTTGGACTTTGCTGGGTGATGCTGCGCGTAAGACCACCACGGGCTGCTCGCTCGCTCTTGAATTCCGAATCTGCCCTGATGATCAGCGTGAAGCGGTCGCTGCCGGTCTTGCCGAATTGGTGCGTAGGGATAAAGGTGCAATTTCGACTGGATTCTTGGGCACCCCGGTAATCATGGATGCCATGTCCCAAAATGGGCACTTCGAGGAGGCATACAGCATGCTTCTTCGAGAAGAGATCCGCAGCTGGCTCTACCCAATCACAGTCGGGGCTACCACCATATGGGAACGTTGGGAAGCCATCAAACCAGACGGCAGTATTTCTGATGGTGGCCCAGAAGGTGGTGCCGAGGGCACAGTACCTGGGATGATCTCCTTCAATCACTACGCCTATGGTGCGGTAATCGACTGGGTCTATCGCAATGTTCTCGGACTGACTTCTCTGGCTCCAGGTTACGAACAAGTAAGCGTGTCACCGCGCCCAACCAAGAGTATTGACTGGGCTAAGGGCTCAATTGAAACCGGATACGGCGAGTATGGAATCGATTGGAAGCTCGATGGTTCCAAGCTGCACGCCAAAGTCTCAGTGCCATTTGGTGTGCAGGCAAAACTAAACCTTCCGGTAACCGAAGCCTCAACAATTTTGGTTAACGGCGAAGCAAAACTAAATGGTGATGTCCTCGGTCACGGTATTTACGATCTAGACGTTACTCACGCACACGTGGCAAGTAAGTAAGGAAAAAATCATGGGAAACATTCAACGCAAATTTCCTAATCCAAAGGACCTAGCGCAGCTAATGCGCTTCAAGGTGCCTTCTTTCGATTTGAAAAAGAATCGTCTCGATAAAGCGCTCACCATTTACGATCTGCGTGAAATCGCAAAACGTCGTACCCCTACTGCACCTTTTGATTACACCGATGGCTCTGCAGATCAGGAAATTTCACTAGCTCGTGCTCGTCAGGCATTTGAGGATATCGAATTCCAGCCGAGAATATTGAAAGATGTAAGCGAAGTTGATTTGTCTTCAGTTGTGCTCGGTAAGAAAGTTGCAATGCCTTTTGCGATTGCACCGACTGGCTTCACTCGCATGATGCAGACCGAAGGCGAGCAGGCTGGTAGTCAAGCGGCTGAGGCAGCTGGCATTCCCTACACTCTTTCGACCATGGGCACTCGCTCAATCGAAGAGGTTGCCGCCTTTGCACCCAACGGTCGCAACTGGTTCCAGCTATACATGTGGAAAGACCGTGATCGCTCAATGGCGTTGGTGGAGCGCGCCGAAAAGGCTGGCTTCGACACCCTGGTACTCACGGTCGACGTGCCGGTTGCCGGTGCTCGCCTGCGTGACAAGCGCAACGGTATGACAATTCCACCCCAGCTCACACTTGGCACTGTCATCGATGCGCTTCCTCGCCCAGCCTGGTGGATCAACTTCCTCACCACCGACGCTCTGAAGTTTGCATCCCTCGACAGCTGGAATGGCACTGTGGCCGAACTGCTCGACAAGATGTTTGACCCGACAGTCACCTTCGAAGACCTCAAATGGATTCGTAAACAGTGGAAGGGAAACCTAGTCGTCAAGGGAATCCAAAATGTCGACGACGCAAAGCTAGCGGTGAAGGCTGGAGCTGATGCCATCATTCTTAGCAACCACGGTGGCCGTCAGCTAGATCGAGCTCCAATTCCATTCCACCTGCTTCCTGAAACGGTAAAAGCCGTAGGTAAGAACGCCGAAGTTCATGTGGACACCGGAATCATGCATGGTGCTGACATCATCGCGAGCATCGCAAAGGGAGCAAAGTTCACCATGATTGGCCGTGCTTATCTCTACGGTCTGATGGCTGGTGGTCGCGAAGGTGTCGATAAGACTATCGAGATCCTCCAAGGTCAAATGATTCGCACCATGAAACTACTTGGTGCTAATTCATTAGATGAGCTTGAGCCAGGTCACGTAAAAATTCTTGAACGACTAACTGAAAAGCGTTAGTTAGAAAGTTTTAGAATTCGAACCTTGGCACAACCGAGTTCGAACACTGGTACAAAATTCATGCGCTCGTCGCCGTTAAGGTTGCGCATTGGTATCCACTGTTCGTTTTCGAAGCGACCTTCTTCGACGTCGTCGATTTCGATTCGGTAACCAGGTTCGCTGAATGAAAGGTTTACGCCGCGACCAATCACGTAATACTCAAATTCGTTGATTTGAATTACCAGTGCGCATGGCCGAGAGTCAGCCGGAGACTCGATGACAATTGGAAGATCTTCCAACTCCGAACCCTCTGGGAATTCCTGCACAAGCAAATCAACACCGGCCATCTCAACGAAGCGCTTTACCATTGCAATGTTGTCTTTAGGAGTAATGGTCAGTGAGTCAAACGAAATGTTGCCCTCGGTTTGAGGCTCGCGCATTAGCACTGCGCGAATTTTGCCTTCGGCTTGAGCTTTGGCAATCACTCCTGTTGCCTCACGCAGAATCTTGTATGCGCTGGACATTTGGTTGCCAAGCCGGGCATCCTCAGCGCCAAACATCGCGTAGCCAATTGCTTTATGGTTACCAATTGCCCAGATCATGTTGCCGAGGATATGTCGGCTCTCCGGTATAAATAGCGCGTTGTCTGGGCGGTGATAGGTTTTCATCACTTCGAGCGCCTCGTGTACGTAGATGTCTGGCGAGAGGATGTCGACGTCTGGGGCGTACTGCTTCCAGGTATTGAGCACTAAGTCACTCGGGCCGCCGCTTGGCCACTGGCCAGCTTCGGACTGTCCCTTCTGTGGGCCAAGCCAGGCGTTGACATACATCGGCAGGTTCTTGATTGCCTTGCCAGACTTGGCTAGTTCGTTGGTGTAGCTAGCAAAGCGCCCTGCCATGAATTGCTCGTGTGACTGCCAGTTGTCTGCCATGCCGGCTTGCTGCCAGGCAGACTCGGCAAGGGCGCAGTGGTCACGGCTGCTGCCGAGCAACCCCATCTCGTTTTCAATCTGCACCATTACTACCGTGTGCTTTTTGTCGTTCTTGGCTAGGAATGTCATCAAAGCTGAGAATGCTGCTTTGTCTGCAGCCAATAGGTTGTCGCTGAAAACCGAAATGGTAGCACCGAGATCCGGCTCACCGTTCGGCTGATTTAGTGCCCTAGGAAAACGGTCTCTGTCGCTGCGCACCCATGACGGCGTGTAGCTCGAGCGCGCATTCTTGAATGCGCCAAACCAGAGAATTACAAGTTTTAGGTTGTGCTGCTCTGCGGTTTTGATCTGATGTTTGATCAGCGTGTAATCAAAAGCACCCTCGGTTGCTTCAAACTGATCCCAAGCCACCGGAGCAATCACAAAGTTGTAATTGAGCGAAGCGACCTTGGCAAACTTCTCATTGATTGACTCAATGCTTGATGCAGATGAGTTGTGCACCTGTCCGCCGAGTAGGACGGTCGGGTGTCCATCTATTTCAAACGTGAAGCAGTGCGAATTTTTTCTAAGTGCTGGCAGGGTCATAAATACAAATTAGCGGAAGGTATCTTCGAAGGTTTCGTGAGGCACAGGCGGCTTTGGCGAGAGTAGTTGCGTCTCATGCGTTTTGTAAGGCCAGTGCTCGGTAACAATCGGTTGGTTAGTTTGTGGCATGAAGAACACCTGGCCACCTTCACCGAAGTACTTGATGTCGAGTGCAAATGCCGCTTCATTCTTCGATGCAAATGAAACCCAGTTTTCTTCGAATGGAGCACGAGCCACCTCGTAGCAGCGGAAGGTCAAAATCTTCCAAGCGCCGTCCTGATAGATAAAGTCGAGAGCGTATTTGCACCAGACCCAGTGTGCCCAGACACGCTTGCCGTCAACAATTTGAGGCGAGTACATGAATTCCGGCATCTTGTCTGCGTGCTCCATCTCGGTGAGTCCAGACTCTAGGCCGTTCATGATCCACACGCCTTTAGCAGTCTTGCCATCTGCGGCTACCTCGATTGCAGGGGTAGTTGACTGGTGCAGAATCAGCTTGCCCTTCGGGGCCGGGCGGTTGTCGTGGTACTCCATGATGCTGTCGTAGTCGGTGTATTCCCCGTTGTTTGTGTAGATGGCTCTCATGCCTGGGGTGCCGCGTTTAGCCCACATCGACTTGATCTGCTCATCTTGAAAAGCATTGTGTAGGTAGTGGTAAGTCGAGAAAACGTTTTCGACATCGCCCCTAGCTTTAGCTACGAATACTTCGTGGCGAAGTTGGGCGAGTTCGGCCTGGATTGCGGCTAGATCTGACATTGGGCTCCTCATTGAGTGGTTTGGTGAGAGTATGGCGGATTTGAATTTTTTTCGTAAGTTCAACAGAATCAGAATTTCTGATGCTCGCTATTGGCGCGAGCACTATTAATGACATTGCTAGAATCCAACTAATCATCGTGATTCCCGTTTTGGCAGGGTGCTGGTTCTATAGGAGTACCCGCCGTGGCTATTTATTCAGCAAACATCGAATTGCTATACACCCAGCACGAAAAATTTGAAGACCGCATTCGCGCCGCTGCTGCCGATGGTTTCAAATACGTGGAAATGTGGATGTCCAGTCTTCAAGATGTAGCCTCGCTAGCTGCTGTTGCCAAAGAGGTTGGAGTTCAATTCAGTTCTTGCCTGGCCGAGCCAAGATTCACCTTTAATCAGCCTGGGCCGGTAGACCTTAATGTCTTCTACGACGGACTAAAGCAGTCGATTGCAAACGCAAAAGTTCTTGGCTCACCGCGTGTTGTGCTTGGTTCTGGAATGGGATTTCCAGGTCGTAAGCGCGCTCCAAGTCTCGATGTTCTTGTCGAGGCTTTCAAGGAAGCCTGCAACATTGCTGCCGAACATGATATTCAGTTGGTACTTGAGCCAGTGAACACTCGCGTCGACCACCCTGGTGCCTTGCTCGATCGCACCGCTGAAGGTGTATACGTCGTAAAACAACTCAATCACCCAAACTTCAAACTTCTTTATGACATCTACCACTCGTCGGTGGAAGGCGAAGATGTTCTAAGCATCCTTAAGAACGACATTGACTCGATTGGCTACATCCAGCTAGCGGATACAAATGGTCGACACGAGCCAGGCACCGGAGACGTGGATTGGAAGACAATCATTCCGGCAGTTGATGCCTCTGGTTACAGCGGGCCAATTGGTCTTGAGTTCTACCCATCAAAAGACACCACCGAGGCTATCGAGTACATTCTTTCGCTCTGATAGTTAGTAAAGGAAAAGCACTAATGGCACCACATGTTGTCGTCGTAGGTAGTGGCCCAATCGGTGCCACTTACGCACGCGAAATTCTCGAAGCTCATCCGACCGCTACGGTCACGATGCTGGAACTCGGCCCGCAGTTGACAGAAAAACCTGGCGAGTCGGTTAAGAACATCCACGACGATGAGAAGCGCGCGAAAGCACGTGCAATGTCCCAAGGCCCCCAGGCTGATGAGGAAACCAGAGCTAAATTGGGTCTGCCTTACCTACAAGAGGGCACCCTTACTGCTCGTCAGGGTACCCACCTGGTTGACTTTGGTGGCCCCGGTAGTGGACACTCCAAGAGTTTTCCGATGGCATCAATCTCCACCAACGTGGGTGGGCAGGGAGCGCACTGGACCTGCGCTGTTCCTCGACCAGAATTCAGCGAAAAGATCGACTTCATTAGTGAAGAAGATTGGGAGCAGTCAATATCTCGTGCAGAGGTATTACTTCGCGCCAATAAGACTCCGTTCAAAAAATCTCCAATTGGAGCAGCAATTCGCGCTGCTCTCACCGAAGAATTCAAAGACATTTCAACCGAAACAGTGCACCCTTACTTTCTTCCGGTTTCCGCCGAGGAAAAAGAGAACGGAACCATGCATTGGGGTGGGACTGACTTTGTTTTCGGCCCTCTAATCGAAAAGGGCAATCCACTCGCAGCGCGGTTCACTCTGAAGGCGCTTACGATGGCACGCAAGATTTTGCTTGATGGCAACAAGGCTATCGGCGTGATCATGGAAGATGCCATCACCGGAGAACAACAAGAACTGCTCGCAGACAAAGTTGTTGTTGCCGCAGACGCGATTCGCACCCCGCAGTTACTTTGGGCTTCTGGAATTCGTCCAAAAGCATTGGGTCACTACCTCACCGAGCACCCGGTATGTTTTAGCGCGATTGCGCTAGATGGTGAGAAGCTCAAGAGGTATGCCAGTGACGAAGACTTCGTAGCCGAAAAAGAATTGGCAAAACTCTCACCTGGAGACCCGGTGTCTGGAGTTACTCGAATTCCATTTATCGAGCCGAAACACCCATTTTCAGCTCAAATCATGTATGTGACAAAACCACCATTTCCACTTCCAGATGACAGTCCGCTCAAGGATCACAAGTATGGTTTCGCGATGGCTGGATGGGGTGGAAGAAAGTTCCCGCGCTGGGAAGATGCCGTCACATTCGATGACAACGAAATGGACTACAGAGGTTTTCCAAACGTAACCATCGAATACGAACTCACCGAACGTGAAATCAAAGAGATGGAAGACGTAAAAGTCTTCATGCATCGTGCAGCCGATGCGTTAGGCGCTTTTGTCCCGGGAATGGGAATGCCTAGGCTCATGGCTCCAGGCACCAGTCTGCATTACATGGGTACCTTCCGAATCGGACCGAAAAACGATGGCACGAGCGTCTGTGATGATACCTCCAAGGTCTGGGACTACGAAGGGCTTTACCTAGGCGGAAACGGAACTATCCCAACCGCCAACTGCGTGAACCCGACTCTAACTAGTGTTGCCATTGCAGTGCGCGGTGCGCACAGACTAGTGACGGAGCTGAACTAATTAGCAAGTTGGAAGAGCGAGGATTACCGCACAACTTTGTTCGCCTGTATGCCGGGCTAATCTTGGTGGCACTGGTTTCCGCTCTAGATATTTCTATCGTGGCAACTTCTTTGCCTCGAATCGTCGCAGAGTTTGATGCCATCGAGAATATTTCTTGGATCATTGCCGGTTACTCACTCGCAACTGGAATATCCATGCCGGTGTATGGACGTCTGGTAGACAAGTTTGGGTCTGCCAAGTTGTTTATTTTTTCGGTAAGCCTATTTTTATTCGCATCAATACTTTGTGGACTATCGGTAAACATCATCATGCTCTCCGCCTCGCGCGTCTTGCAAGGAATCGGTGGAGCGGGGTTGAGTCTCCTGCCGGTAACAATTTTGAGCCATATGATTCCGGAACGTTCTCGACCAAAATACTTGTCTCCTATGGCAGCAGTCTGGTCGGTCGCATCTGTCGCAGGACCTGTGCTCGGTGGTCTGCTGACTGACACAGTAGGTTGGCGCTGGATATTTTGGATTAACTTACCTATAGGAATTACCGCAATGTTGTTGGCCTTGCCTGCCCTTCCACACAAAGAGAATTTGCGCGAGGGAAAACTCTTCGACCTTTCAACTTTGCTGTTGTTCATAATGTCTACCGGAACTCTGATTTTTGCATTGCACGCAATTACCGAAGGTTTCAATGGCAACATTTCAATTACCCTTTGGCTAACTGGAGCCGCCTTGGTCTTCATTGTCGCCTTTATTTGGCGCACGTTGAAATCCGAAAGACCCTTGATACCTTTCCGCGCGTTTAATAACCGAGGGGCAATCACGGTTTTGGCAATTGGCACTTTGGGTGGGGCCAGTTTGTTTCCGCTTACCGGCTATGTACCGACCCTGCTCCAGATGGCCTACGGAGTCCCTGCCTGGCTAGCCGGAATCTCATTGGTACCGCTAGTGATCGGTGTCTTGGTTGCGAATCTGTTTAGTACTCGCAGGTTGAGCAAACACGGCCACTATCGTCACTTCTACCTAGCTGGGTTGATTCTGGCGGTCATTGGAATGTTCTGGATTTACTTCTTTATCCAGTCACTGGGAGTCTGGGTCGTGGTCTCGGGTCTGGCAATTACCGGTCTTGGCGTTGGATTCTTTGGACAATTCACTGTCACTTTGGCTCAAGCGTTCAGCGATTCCAAATACCTCGGCTCGGTGACTTCGACGGTAATCGTTTCGCGTGACATGAGCAGTTCAATCGTCGCGACAGTGGCTGGTGGAATCTTTGGTTTCGGCGTCAGTTCTGCGTTGGCGAGGATGGCTCTTCCAGAGCAACTGCAGGGAATCTCTTTGCAGCCAAGTGACTTGGCTCTTCTTGACGCAAGCCTTAGGGCTGAAGTTCAAGCAGCTTATGTTGAGGCTTTTCAGCCGATCTTCATGAATTCACTGATTGCCTACATTCTGATTTTGGTCCTGGCAATCACCGTGCCGAAGGTGGCACTCAAAACCAAATAAAGCAAATAGTCGGTATTGGCTAACTGCTGGTAACGAAAAGGTTACAAAGCAAGGTAGACCTAATCTTCGAAAGTAAAGTCTGATTAGACCTACACCCGTAGTTCGACAAAGATGTCATGAAAGGGAACTCCATGATCAAGAACCGTGGCGGAAAGCTCGTTGCAGCGTTTGCTGCAACAGCACTTGCGGCTACCTCTGAAGTTGCATTAGGTGGCGTAGCAGCCAACGCG
>JBJTNZ010000082.1:0-13665 GCA_046074345.1 Micrococcales bacterium
CTAGAGCAAAACCAAGAGGCTGAGCTTGCGAAGTTGAAATCAGGTGGCGCTTTGCTTTCGCAGAATCGTGATAGAGCGATTGCAAACCTTCCAGATGAACTTGTTCAGCATTACGAAAAGCTAAAAGCGCGCGGCTCAGGAGTGGGCAGGTTCAGTGGAATATCTTGTGGTGCCTGCGGAATGACGATGACCGGCGCAAATCTCGATGAAGTGCGTGCTACTCCAATGGATGAATTGGCACATTGTGCCGAATGCAGTGGAATTCTGGTTCGCTAGGTGGCTCAACAACTCATCATCGAAGCCGATGGCGGAAGCCGCGGAAATCCTGGTACAGCTGGCTCGGGGGCTGTTGTAATTGACGCCTCCACTGGTCAAGTTATTCGCGAGATTGCGCGCTACATAGGTGTCGCAACCAACAATGTCGCAGAATATGTCGCGCTAATTGCAGGCCTGCAAGCGGTGATTGAAATCAACGCCGACGCAGAGGTTTTAGTGCGTATGGACAGCAAATTAGTTATTGAGCAAATGTCCGGTGGTTGGAAGATCAAGCACCCCGACATGATTGCTCTAGGTGCGCAAGTACAGGATTTGGCTAGCCAACTTTCGGTCAAGTGGCAGTGGATTCCTCGCGAGCAAAATACCCTTGCTGATGCCCTTGCTAACCGGGCAATGGATGAATTGGCCGATTATGACTCCGGATTTGAAGCTAAGCCAAGTGCTTTCACTACCGAATTCAATTTGGCTGGACCAACTTCAATCCGTGCACCGAAAGTTTCCGGCGAGCCTCTTACGACTCTGGTCTTGGTCCGTCACGGTAGAACCGCGTTGACGGAATCTC
Organism: Micrococcales bacterium; assembly: GCA_046074345.1. Taxonomy (GTDB): domain Bacteria; phylum Actinomycetota; class Actinomycetes; order Actinomycetales; family Microbacteriaceae; genus Rhodoluna. Next base: position 839 of record JBJTNZ010000082.1, read on the forward strand.
ACAAAATATCCGGTGGCGATGGCGATGATCCGCAGTTAAGCGAAGCCGGTAGATCAGATGCAGCAGCTGCAGCTAGTGTCATCCGTCAACTTGGACGTGATGGTCGATGGAAGCACATACCTACAGTGTCAGTTGTTGTTGCATCACCAATGAATCGCACTAGAGAAACCGCCGAGATAATCGCAGACTCTATTGATCTACCGGTAGCCCTAAATGATAATCTGCGTGAGATTGGTTTCGGTGACTGGGATGGTCTTACCAATGAAGAAGTTGCTGCTAAGACACCAGAGGCACTCGCTGCATGGCAGGGGTCTTTTACTGTTTCTCCACCAAACGGTGAATCACTAGAAGTATTTGACCTTCGCATCAACCGGGCTCGAGAGCAAATCGTTAGTGAATTTGCTGGCAAGACTGTGGTTGTCGTCGCTCACGTGATGCCAGTCAGAGGATTCATAAAGTGGGCTCTCGATGCTGGGGAGTCGGCATACTGGAGACCACAAGTTGCTCCATGTTCCATCACAATCATTCGAGTCTGGGGTGACTCGGCGGCCGAAGTGTTAGCAACCAACATCACTTCTCACCTATAAGTCTTTTCAATTCAGCGACTGCCAACTAACCTTGACAGTGGATGGGTCGACTAGACGATCGCGGCACGAAAGTGACGAGGAACGTCCGGGCTCCACAGAGCAAGGTGGTGGGTAACACCCACCCGGGGAAACCCGCGAGAAAGTGCAACAGAGAGTAGACCGCCACGCAAGTGGTAAGGCTGAAACGGTGGTGTAAGAGACCACCAGCAGGGCGTGTGAGCGCTTTGGCTAGGTAAACCTCACCTGGAGCAAGACCAGATAGAGTGCGCATAAATCGGCTCGATTTAGCACTCGGGTAGGTTGCTTGAGGTTGTCGGTAACGTCAACCCTAGATAGATGATCGTCACCCGAAAGGGTACAAAACCCGGCGTATCGGTCGACCCGTCCAATTACTCTTTGTGAGCTAATCGGTAGGCGAGTCTCGCCGCCCCCAAAATTCCTGCATTGTTCCGCATTTCGGCGGGGACAATTTCACAGTCGATGTCTAACAGTGGCAGGAACTTTTCATGTTCTTTGGAGACACCGCCACCCACGATGATCAAGTCTGGTGAGAAAAGGCGCTGGAGAGTGGAGTAGTACTTCTGTAGTCGTTTGGCCCATTCATCCCATGACAGACCTTCACGTTCCTTGGCTGAAAATGCAGCCTTAGTTTCGTAGTCGACTCCATCGATCTGTAAATGCCCGAGTTCCGCATTTGGAATCAATTTTTGATCATAGAAAATCGCGCTACCAATTCCAGTGCCCAAAGTGGTCATAATGACTACACCTCGTTCCGCTCTGCCAGCACCGAAACGCATTTCGGCAAGCCCGGCCGCGTCGGCGTCATTGACTAGATGCACATCACGACCAAGCGCCTTGGTAAAGGCCCTATCTGCGTCAAAGCCGATCCATTTTTTTGAAATGTTTGCAGCAGATTTAGTGACTCCGTGCTGAACGACTGCGGGAAAGCAAATGCCAATAGGTGTGTCATCAGGTGCGCTTGGAAGTTTTTTGATGAGCGCCTTGACTGTTTTGATGATGTCATCGGTTGAGCCGCCGTCTGGAGTCTCAACTCGCACTCGGTCGCCCATCATTTCCCCGTTTTTTACATCGACCAGTGCGGCCTTGATACCAGTACCACCGATATCAATTCCAATTGCAATTTTCGCCATCATCTGCCTCTTATCTAGGGGAGTGTTAGTATTTCTGCACCATCTTCGGTGACTACGAGAGTGTGCTCAAACTGAGCTGTCATGCTTTTATCTTTAGTGGTTACTGTCCAATTGTCTGACCACATGTCCCACTGGTAAGTGCCAAGCGTAAGCATTGGTTCAATCGTGAACACCATGCCCACCTGCATTTCGGTGGCATATTGCGGAGCCGCGTCATAGTGAGGGATTACTAGACCACTGTGGAATGCACGCCCAATTCCGTGGCCGGTAAAGTCGCGAACCACGCCATAGCCGAACCGCTTCGCATAGGCTTCGATGGTTCTGCCGATGATGTTGATTTGTCTGCCAGGGGCGACCGCAGCGATTGCACGATTCAAAGACTCACGAGTTCGTTCAACCAGTAGCTGCACTTCCTCTTTGACATCGCCAACAAGAAAAGTTTGATTGCTGTCTCCGTGAAAGCCATCCTTGTATGCGGTGATGTCAATGTTCACAATATCGCCGTCCATGAGAACGGTGTTGTCAGGAATGCCGTGACAAATTACCTCATTTACCGATGTGCAAATTGATTTAGGAAATCCTCGGTACTGCAGAGCTGACGGGTATGCACCATTGGCGATTAGGAATTCATGGCCGATTCGATCAAGTTCATCCGTAGTAATGCCTGGTTGGCAATGTTCTCCAACCAAGGCAATTGCCTGCGCAGCAATCTGCCCGGCAGTACGGATCTTTTCGATCTCGGCGGCACCCCAGACATCACCGTCTGTCCAGGGGGTGGGTCCCGACTTTCCTACATATTCAGGCCGAGAAATACTGTTGGGAACCTGCCTCAAAGGTGACACCGCGCCTGGAATGAGTAAACCGGTCTGTGGATCGCGAGGCATGGCTCTAGTCTAAGAGTGGGAATACGACATGACTGACAGCGAAACTGAGTTCTGGTTCAACACCAAAACCAACCAGGTTGAGGTTGGTAAGCAATCCATCGCCGTCTATCGGATTGGTCCATTCAAGAGTCGGCAAGAAGCACAAAACGCACTGGTTCACTTGGCAAAAAAATCTGCAGCGTGGCGCGAAGAAGAAGAGAAAGACGACTAGTTCTCGAAGGATTCGGATTTACTAGGAAAAGCACCTGACTTGACGTCTTTCACGTAATCAGCGGCGGCAGTACCAAGCAGTTCGCGTAGTTCAAGATATTTACGTACAAATTTTCTCTGTTTGCCACCGCTAAGACCGGCGAAGTCAGTCCACACCAATACTTGGCCATCGGTAGCTGATCCGGCACCAATGCCGATTGTTGGGATGTTCAATTCCGATGTGATGCGTGCTGCGAGTTCATCTGGAATTAGTTCCAGAACTACGGCAAATGCTCCAGCCGCCTGCACAGCTAGTGCTTCAGCGACAACTTCGTCAGCCTTTTCGCCACGTCCTTGCACCTTGAATCCGCCAAGTGCATGGACGCTTTGCGGTGTGAAACCGATGTGACCCATGACCGGTACTCCGGCTTCAACGATTCGACTTATTGCATTGGCGCTTCGTCTGCCACCTTCGAGCTTCACCGCGGCGGCACCGGTTTCCTTCATGATTCTGGTCGCGTTTCGAACTGCTTCTTCCGGGGACGCCTCGTAGCTTCCAAAAGGCATGTCCACCACGACAAGTGCTGATTTTGCTGCGGCAGTCACGGATTTTCCAAGCATGATCATTTCATCTAGCGTGATTGCAAGGACGCTTTCGTGACCAAGATGATTCTCGGCGGCTGAATCGCCAACTAGTAAAACATCGACACCAGCTTGATCAAAGATTTCGGCTGTGAATCTGTCGTAAGTAGTAAGGCAAGCGAACTTCTGGTCTGAGTTCTTGAAATCTTGCAGTTTGGATATGCGGGCTACTTTTGCCAACTTAGTTTCGCTTCCATGCGTCTACTTCGATTTCGACGAGCATTGCAGGATTGATGAACTTGACGCCGGCAAGAATTGTTAGCGCTGGACGAATATCGCCAAAAACTTCTCCGTGCGCCCTGCCTGCTTCATCCATGTCCTCAGCATTTGTCAGATAGACACGCGAACGCACTACGTCTGCTAGGGAATAACCGACCTGGGCAAGTGCATTTGCAATTACCTCCGTTAGGGCAACTTTGGTTTGGCCGTATACAGCACCCTCATGCTGAAGAGCTCCGTTGACTGTGGCGGTTGATCCCGAAACATGGACATAATCTCCAGCCACGGTTGCGCGAGAATAACCAATCTTCGCTTCCCAAGGTCCACCAGAAGAAATTAGTTTGTCAGCAGCCACAGTATTTCCGTTCTATTTGTATTTATTGGTTATTGGTAGTCGACGATCTCGACCAAACGCCATGCCAGTAATCTTCGGCCCGATAGCACCTTGGCGACGCTTCCACTCGGCACGATCCACAAGCGTGAGAATTTTGTCTACGGTAGCTCCGTCAAAGCCAAGATCCTTAATTTCTTTACTGCCGAGCCTTTTTTCTAGGTAAGCAGAGAGAATTTCATCGAGCACGTCGTATTCTGGCAGGCTATCTTGATCCACCTGGTCAGGGCGGAGTTCTGCTGAAGGGGGTTTGGTAATCGAGTTTTCCGGGATTGGCGGAGTTGCGCCTGCTGCTTTAGCGAAGTCGTTGCGCCACTTAGCTAGTTCCCAAACCAAGGTTTTGGCTACATCTTTGATTGGCGCGAATCCACCGACCGAGTCTCCGTAGATTGTGCTGTAGCCAACTGCAAGTTCACTCTTGTTTCCGGTGGTTAGGGTTAGGTGCCCCTCTTGATTGCTTAGTGACATCAAAATTGTTCCGCGAACACGTGCCTGAAGGTTTTCGGCGGCAAGGTCCTTGAGCCTGAGTTGCTTCTCTAATTCTTTGACAGCACCTTTGATGGTCTCGGTGCGAATGTTTATTCCGAGTCGTTTAGCCAAATCAAAGGCATCACTCTTTGAATGATCCGACGAATACTTACTAGGCATTGACACACCGACTACACGATGTGCTCCTAGCGCATCTACCGCTAGCGAGGCGCACACGGCTGAATCTATGCCGCCGCTCAGACCCAGAATGACCGATTTAAATCCGTTCTTGTTAACGTAGTCTCGCAAGCCAAGGACCAGTGCATTCCATATTTGCCAATTGTCATCCTGCTTGTGTTGTGCGCTTGGGGTGACTGCCGTAATCGAAGTCTTCGATTCGATGTCAAAGAGCATTAGACCGGTTTCAAATTGAGTGGCACGGCCAATTAAGTTTTGGTTCGCGTCAACCAGGAAGCTATCGCCGTCGAAGACCAAGTCGTCTTGTCCGCCGACCAAGTTCACATAAGCAACAGCAACGTTTTGTTCTTTTGAAAGTTTCTGAACAAGCTCGACTCTGCGATCGTCTTTATCGATTTCAAAAGGAGAACCATTCAGGACCAAAGCGACGTCGGTTTTATCTTCACTCAGACGAGCAACTGGGCCGCCGTTTTGCCAGATGTCCTCGCAAATGAGGAGCGAAAACTTCAAATCCTCTAGTTCAAAATTAATACTTTGATCACCTGGTACAAAATTGCGATATTCATCAAAAACTGAATAATTTGGCAAATGATGCTTGGCATAGCCGGCCCAAACTTTGCCCTCGCGGATTATTACCGCTGCGTTCTGAGCGATAGCCCAATGATTCCGATGTTCCTCGGCGACAATCGCAGGGGTGCCGAGTACTACAACTTGGCCGCCGAGGCCGCGTTCATTCAGTTCAGTAGCAAAGTCCTTGACTGCCTGAACCGAGTCATTCAGGAAACTTTCCCTTGCTGCCAAGTCTTCAATCGGATACCCAGAGGTAGCCATTTCACCGAAAACCACGATCGCGGCACCCTGTTCAGCGGAAGCATGGACGGCATCCAAACACTGCTGCAAATTACCCTTTAAATCACCAACGACAGGGTTGGTTTGGGCGAGGGCAATGCGAATTGGAGCCATAGCGACTAGCCTAATAGCAGGCAGAGAGAGGAAAACCCGATGGATAAGCAGACGGAATTTGTGCTTAGAACTATCGAGGAACGCGGCGTTAAGTTCATCCGACTATGGTTCACAGACGTAGCTGGCACCTTGAAATCAGTGGCAATTGCACCGGCCGAAGTTGAGGGTGCTTTCGCTGAAGGCTTGGGCTTTGATGGCTCGGCAATTGAAGGATTGGCTCGCACTTACGAAGCCGACATGTTGGCCATGCCAGACCCGAGCACCTTCCAAATCCTTCCTTGGCGAGGTGAAATTGACCCAACCGCCCGCATGTTTTGCGACATCCAAACCCCAGATGGAGCACCGGCGGCTGCGGATCCTCGCAATGTGTTGCGCAGAGCACTCGCTAAAGCATCTGACAAAGGTTTTTCGTTCTACATTCACCCCGAAATTGAGTTTTACCTACTGAAGTCGTCTCAAATTGGCCCTGAGGGACCAATTCCTGTAGACAAAGCTGGATACTTTGACAATGTGCCTGGTGGTACCGCACACGACTTCCGTCGTCGTGCAGTATCGATGCTGGAACAACTGGGTATTTCAGTTGAGTTCAGCCATCACGAAGGTGGACCAGGTCAAAATGAGATCGACCTGCGCTATGCAGACGCCTTGACCATGGCAGACAACATCATGACTTTCCGTACCGTAATCAAGGAAGTTGCAATTGAGCAGGGCGTCTACGCGACATTCATGCCAAAGCCATTCACTGAGCACCCTGGCTCGGGTATGCACACTCACATGTCTCTATTCGAAGGTGACACCAACGCATTCTTCGAACCTGGTTCGCAATATCACCTGAGTAAGACTGCCAAGCACTTCATTGCTGGTCTACTCCGCCACGCTCCAGAAATTACTGCGGTGACGAATCAGTACGTCAACTCCTATAAGCGACTTTGGGGTGGCGGCGAAGCTCCATCGTTTGTCTGCTGGGGGCACAACAACCGTTCAGCATTGATTCGCGTGCCGCTCTACAAGCCGGAAAAGGGTAATTCATCGCGCATTGAATACCGAGCAATCGATTCTGCTGCTAATCCATACCTCGCCTACGCACTGATTCTCTCTGCCGGGCTAAAGGGAATCGAAGAGGAGTATGAACTTCCTGCAGAGACAGAGGATGACGTCTGGTCGCTAAGCGACGCAGAACGCCGCGCAATGGGTATTCAGGCGCTGCCACAGAGTTTGGATCACGCTATTCGTAAGCTCGAGGAATCTGAACTCGCTGCCGAGACTCTTGGAGAAGAAGTATTTAGTTACGTTCTCGCAAATAAGCGACGCGAGTGGAGCGAATACCGTTCTCAGGTCACGCCATTCGAGTTGAAGCAAAACTTCGAAGTTCTCTAAACAAGAAGTGGCTGGACTATCAGAACTAGCGCGTTACGGGTTCACGGACCTATCCGGAACCCTTAGCAAGCTTGATCAGCTAGTTAAGTTAGTAGGCGATAGTGGGAGAGCATCGCTCGCTAGTTTGGCAAAATCTGCTAATCCAGATCAGGCGCTTAACTACCTGCTGACACTTGCCGAAATAGATAAGGCAAAGCTAAAGAAACTACTAAGCAAGGAAGACTCTGCAACTCGGCTTTGTTTATTGCTTGGTGCAAGTGAAGCTCTATCCGATTTACTGAGGCGTAAACCGGAATTTTTAGTGCACTTCGAAAAACCAATTACTCAGGTCAAGAGTTCTGTCGATTTCACTACTGCGATTTCGAATTCTGTTTCCAAGCTTCTGGCTAGAGAATTCGAGGCTACCGATGTGTGGTCTGCGTTAAGGCTCAGTTATCGTGAAGAGCTACTACAGATTGCAATATTCGATGTCACTCAAACGGATGTCGAAGCTGGTGTACCAACCGTAGCTGCAGCGTTGGCTGATCTTGCAGGTGCTGCGCTTGAAGCCGGTATCACAGTCGCAAGAGCAGAGTTGAAGAAGTCTTCAGAGTTCGGCAATTACAACGAAGCAGAGATCGACCAAACCAAGCTAGCCGTCATCGCCATGGGTAAGTGTGGCGCGAGAGAGTTGAATTACATCAGCGATGTTGACGTAATTTTTGTAGCTGAGTCAGACGGTGAAAACCTAGGTAATGACAGGGCCGTAGAGATCGCCACAAAGTTGGCTACTCGCATGATGAGAGCGATGGATGGCAACGCACCTGAAGCGATGCTCTGGCAGGTAGACCCGAACCTAAGGCCCGAGGGTAAGAGCGGAGCGCTGGTGAGGACTCTAGAGTCTCACGTGGCTTACTACGACCGTTGGGCGCAGAGTTGGGAATTTCAAGCGCTTCTCAAGGCCAGACCCATTGCTGGAGACACTGGGCTTGGGCAACGTTACGTAGCGGCTTTGGCTCCAAAAGTTTGGGCTTCGGCATCGCGTGAGAATTTTGTCGAGTCAGCGCAGAAAATGCGTGAGCGCGTGATGGAACACATCCCGAGCAATGAAGTCGATTTACAAATCAAGCTTGGGCCCGGTGGCTTGAGGGATATTGAATTCACTGTTCAACTCCTGCAGTTAGTGCACGGGCGCACCGATGAGACTCTGCGACACAGAGACACAATGAGTGCGATTAATTCACTTTCTATGGGTGGCTACATTGGTCGAAATGAAGCGAGTATTTTTGCTTCGGATTACCGCTTCTTGAGGTTGTTGGAGCATCGAATTCAGATGTCTCAAATGCGAAGAACCCACCTCATGCCAACAGGTGAGACCGCTAGGCGATCACTGGCTAGGGCAGTGAACATAAAAAACAATGCGGAAACCCTTATTGCCCGTTGGGAGGCAGTGAAGCTCGAAGTTCGTGGCCTACACCAGCGACTTTTCTATCGCCCGCTACTAAGTGCCGTAGCCAAACTCGAAGACAGCACGCTTGAGTTGAGTACCGCCCAAGCACAGGACCGCCTGGCAGCAATCGGCTTTGCCGACCCTAAGGGTGCCCTTACGCAGATTGCGGCACTGACCAGTGGCTTGTCTAGGAGAGCCGCAATTCAACGACAGCTGCTACCGGTTTTATTGCAGTGGTTTTCACAAGGTACCGATCCCGATGCTGCGCTATTAGCTTTCCGCCGACTCTCTGAGGATCTAGGCGAATCGCACTGGTATTTGCGTATGCTTCGAGATTCCTCGAGTGCAGCCGAACGAATGACTCAGGTGCTATCTAATAGCAAGTTAGCTACAGCTCTCTTCGAACGTATTCCTGAGGCTGCGGCCTGGTTCGAGACGCCAAGTGAGCTTCAACCAATCTCAGCAGATGACATAGCCAAAGAGCTGGATGCCATCGCTTCTCGTAAAGATGATGTAGACGCTACCGCAGCAGCAATTAGACAGGTGCGACGCAGAGAGACACTCAGGCTTGCGCTAGGCGCCGTGCTTGGAGATTTGAATATCGCTCAGGTATCCAAGGGTTTGAGCGACATCTGTGAGGTTTACCTCCGAGCGATGCTTTCACTTGCAGAAGAATCGCTGGGTTCCACCGTGGATTTCGGCATCATAGCCATGGGTCGATTTGGGGGAGAAGAGCTTGGTTTCGGTTCAGATGCCGATGTCATGTTCACCTACGATTCTTCGGGCGACGGCGAGAATTTGCAGAAGCAAGCCGAAAAAATAGTTGCCGAATTGAAGCGTTTATCTGCCGACCAGTTACTGGAATTCGAGATCGACAATGATTTGCGTCCTGAGGGAAAGAATGGTGCTGTAGTTCGCTCGATCGATTCGTACTTGGCTTACTATGAACGATGGTCTGACACCTGGGAGGCTCAGGCGCTGTTACGAGCTCGTTTTATTGCTGGCAGCGAAAAACTTCGGTCCGCATTTGTGAACATTATTGATACCTATCGTTATCCGAAAACGCTTCAGCAAAGCGCAATCGTCGAGATTCGCAGAATCAAGGCGAGAGTTGAAAATGAAAGACTGCCGCAAGGTGCCGATCCTAAACGACATCTAAAGTTGGGCCGTGGTTCACTCAGCGATGTTGAATGGCTAGTGCAGCTTTATCAATTGAAATTCGGAAATGAGCACCCATCGATTCGCAGCCCACGCACACTGGAAGCCTTGGCTGCGATGGTTCAAGAGAAACTCATGGAGGAACACGACGCGACTGTGCTGCGTGAAGCTTGGATACTAGCTTCTCGAGTGCGTTCAGCCAGTGTGCTATGGGCTAATAAGCGCACCGATGTCTTACCAACTGATCGCAGACAACTCGAAGGTCTTGCGCGAATACTTGAATATCCGGCTCACAGCGCAAGTCAGCTGGAGGAAGACTATCTCGCCTACACTCGCCGAGCACGATCCGTCTTCGAAAGACTTTTCTACGCATAAAAAAAGAGGCCAGCATTTCTGCTGACCTCTTTTTGTTGAGCTATTACACCCCGTAGTACAGTTCGAACTCGTATGGGTGAGGTCGAAGGGCAATCGGCTGGATCTCCTTTGTGCGCTTGTAGTCAACCCAGGTCTCAATTAGATCCTTGGTGAATACGTCGCCAGCAAGTAGATAGTCGTGATCCGCCTCAAGAGCCTGAAGCACTAGCTCTAGGCTTCCTGGTACCTGAGGAATAAGCTTTGCTTCCTCTGGTGGTAGCTCGTAGAGGTCCTTGTCTACTGGCTCGTGTGGCTCGATACGGTTCTTGATTCCGTCGAGTCCAGCCATCAACATCGCAGCAAATGCTAGGTACGGGTTTGCTGAAGCATCTGGTGCGCGGAATTCGATGCGCTTAGCCTTCGGGTTGGTTCCGGTCATCGGGATACGGATAGCCGCTGAACGGTTACCTGCAGAGTAAACCAAGTTGACTGGAGCTTCAAAGCCAGGCACCAAACGGTGGTAGCTGTTGACTGATGGGTTTGTCCATGCCAAAAGTGATGGCGCGTGCTTCAAGATTCCACCGATGTACCAGCGTGCTAGGTCAGAAAGACCGCCGTAGCCTGACTCGTCATAGAACAATGGCTTGCCATCTTTCCAGAGTGACTGGTGTACGTGCATACCTGAGCCGTTGTCGCCGAATAGTGGCTTAGGCATGAAGGTAGCAGTCTTACCGAACGCGTGTGCCACGTTCTTTACAATGTACTTGAACTTCAAGATGTCATCTGCTGCGTGTACCAAGGTGTCGAATCGGTAGTTGATTTCACCCTGACCAGCGGTACCAACTTCGTGGTGGCTACGCTCGACTGCAAGACCAGCTGCTTCAAGTTCGAGAACAATCTGATCGCGCATGTCTGCGTGCTGGTCAACAGGTGCAACAGGGAAATATCCACCCTTGTAAGGAGTCTTGTTGGCAAGGTTTCCACCCTGACCATCAATGCGCTCGTCTTTACCAGAGTTCCATGCAGCTTCGCTTGAGTCGATGAAGTGCATCGAGCTGTTCTGCTTGTACTCGTAGCGGACGTCGTCGAAGATAAAGAATTCTGCTTCTGGCGCGAAGAATGCGGTGTCAGCAATTCCGGTGCTTGCTAGGTAGGCTTCAGCCTTCTTGGCAACCTGACGTGGGTCCTTGGCGTAGATTTCGCCATTAAGTGGGTTGTAAATGTCGAACAACATCACCAAGGTCTTCTCAACACGGAATGCATCGAGGTAAGCGGTGGTTACGTCAGGAATCAACTGCATGTCTGATTCGTGGATCGATGCGAAACCGCGGATCGATGAACCATCGAATAGCTGACCATCGACAAAGAACTCTTCGTCAATCATGGCTGCAGGTAGGTTGAAGTGCTGCTGTACGCCAGGTAGGTCGGTGAAGCGCACATCAAGGAACTTGACGTCGTTGTCCTTGATGTACTTGACGACTTCTGAAGCCGTCTTGAACTTAGGGTGGTTAGACATAGGGTATTTCCCTCTCAAAAGGTGGTTTACCCGATAATTCTACCCGCGAGCCGCGAAACGAAATTACGTGAAATGTTACGCGGATGTAAATCTTTAGCGGCGCGGCATGCGCATGTTGCGAGGGTCAATTCCCTTAGGCACCGGCACATTAAGGCCAATAGATTCGAGGCGCTTGGCAACGACCGAAACCTCGGCGCGATCTAGGGCTCGCTTTAGCTTCAAAATTTTCGGACCAAGTTTGGCGAGTTTTACGGCATCTGGGTCGTTAGGGATCACATAGAACACATGTGTGGTGACCCCAGGGGCTATGCGAGCGACCTTACGGCGTTCTTCTTCGGTCATTTGCTGGACTCGTGCCTTCGAGAAACCTTCACCGATCAGCACGACACCGCCAGGGCCAACTGCTCGGAAAACCATCTCTTGAGTCTTTGGGCTGACATGAACTGGCATTTCACTGAAACGCCATCCACGTCGCAATGCCTGCTGCAATACTGCCCCAGTTGCTCCAGGCTGCCCTTCGTAACCCGCGAGGATCACTGCCTGAGCACGTTGCGAAAGGATAATCATGGCGGCGAGTAAACCTGCAATTGCACCGGTGATTCCCCAGAGGATAGCGCCAGCGGTTTGACCAGGTGCAACGATATTGGCAACCAATAGACCTACGCCAAGTAATCCAACAATCGCAAGGATTGACCAAGCTAATGCGCTCTTGTCGTCCTTGGCAGTCTTTGCAAGAACCTTGACTACCTGTACAAAGCGAGATGGTTGACGAGCTGGTTTTTGTGCGTTTTTTGCCATGGGATAAAGCCTAAGGGTAATTAGTGCGCTGCTTGGCTGAAGCCATCGCGAGCCGCGGCATCGGCAAGGTGTTGCAAATGGGCTGGAATCGAGCGTCCCTTTTTTTGCATAGAAGATGCCCATAGTCGACCGGCTCGATATGAACTTCTTACCAATGGTCCACTTAGAACTCCAAGGAAGCCTATCTCCTCAGCAATCCTGGCGAACTCGACAAATTCTTGAGGCTTGACCCATCGATCTACCGGGTGGTGACGAGGGGTAGGGCGTAAATATTGGGTCACAGTAACGATGTCGGTTCATGCATCATGCAGATCCTGAAGTGCCTGAATTATTTCATCTGTGGTTTCGCCCATGCCGAGAATTAAATTCGATTTAGTGACGAGGCCAAAATTACGAGCCTGAGTGATCACATCGAGCGAACGCTCGTATCGGAAAGCCGGCCGAATTTGTTTGAAGATTCGTGGAACGGTTTCAACATTGTGTGCAAAAACCTCAGGCGCAGC
>JBJTNZ010000083.1:0-4319 GCA_046074345.1 Micrococcales bacterium
CCCGTCAACTGCCAAGCGTCTTCGTCGCCATCATCGTCGTCATCGTCATTTGCGCGTGCCACGAAATCTGCTGGATCGCCGGCACCAAATGATTCAAAACCAACGGCCTCTGCCTCAATTTCTCGAGCCGCCTGCGCAACCGCAGGTGCAGCCTTTGAGCCTGGCTCACCACGAAGTTGAGCAAGAATCGTGCCCAACTCTTCTGGGCGAACCATAACTTCGCGGGCCTTGGACCCCTCGGATGGGCCAACGATGTTTCGTGACTCGAGTAGGTCCATTAGGCGCCCGGCCTTAGCGAAACCAACTCGCAACTTACGCTGCAACATCGAAGTAGAACCAAATTGCGAATTAATAATTAGCTCGGCAGCCTGAAGGAGGACTTCGAGATCGTCGCCGATGTCAGCATCGACCACTGCCTTTGCCTTAACCTCGACCACGTCTTCTCGATACTCAGCTTGCATCTGTGCCTTGACGTGCTCGACAACTCTTTCGATTTCACTTTCAGGTAGCCACGCACCTTGCACACGCACTGCACGGTTGGTGCCCATCGGTGAGAACAGTGCATCACCCTGACCGACCAACTTCTCAGCTCCACCCTGGTCCAAAATAACGCGCGAGTCAGTAATCGAAGAAACTGAGAATGCCAGACGACTTGGCACATTGGCCTTAATCAAACCGGTGACCACGTCTACGGATGGTCGCTGAGTAGCAAGCACCAGGTGGATACCTGCGGCACGTGCCAGCTGAGTAATGCGAACAATCGAATCTTCAACATCGCGCGGTGCAACAATCATCAAGTCTGCCAACTCGTCAACGACAACCAACAGGTAAGGTAGCGGCTGTAGTTTGCGATCGCTTCCCTCAGGAAGTTTGACTGTGCCGGCAACGATTGCTCGGTTGAATTCATCGATGTGCTTAAAACCGAAAGCCGCAAGATCGTCGTAGCGAGAGTCCATCTCTTTGACAACCCACTGCAAAATCTCTGCAGCCTTCTTGGCATCGGTCACGATTGGAGTAATTAGGTGAGGAACGCCTTGGTAACCGGTGAGCTCCACTCGCTTAGGGTCAACCAGGATCATTCGAACTTCGGCTGGCTTGGCACGCATCAAAATCGAAACAATCATCGAGTTGATAAAACTGGACTTACCTGCACCCGTGGCTCCGGCTACCAAAAGGTGCGGCATTTTGGCGAGGTTGGCAATCACGAAGCCACCCTCGACGTCTTTACCGACACCGATAGTCAGCGGGTGGGCAGATGCCTTAGCCACCGGCGAACGCAGCACATCGCCAAGCGAAACAATCTCGCGATCGGTGTTTGGAATCTCGATACCGATGAGTGACTTGCCAGGAATCGGAGCAAGAATGCGAACTTCATTTGAGGCCACCGCATAAGAGATGTTGCTTGAAAGCCTGGTGACTGCTTCAACTTTTACACCAGGTGCGAGTTCGACTTCATACTGAGTGACTGTCGGACCGCGAGAAAAACCAACAACCTTGGCCGCGATATCAAATTCTGCAAATACCGAACCAATCGCAGCAACGACTGCGTCGTTTGCCGCGGTCTTAGCCTTCGGCGGAGTACCTGCGCTGAGGATGTCTGCTGCCGGAAGCACATAAGGCTTTAGTCGCACTGGCTTCGCGGCCTGCTGCACGGCAACCGGCGCTGTATCTTCGCCAACTTCTTCATCGATTGAATCAATTAGTTCAATTGGCTGAGTGGCATCGCTCACCGGGAATGACTGATCAACTGATGGAACTTCTTCGGCGACTAGACGGGTGCCAAACAAATTATCGAATTCGTCTTCTTCTGGTGCTTCGACAGATATTGCGCTATCGAAAGCTTCCTCGGCTTCACCCTTACCGCGACGCCACCATGGCACTTTGGTGCCATCGAAAGCATCGTGAATCTCTTCTTCTTCGACCTCTGCAACTTCGTCGCGAGTCTTTCCTTCGCCGACCAGATAGTGCTTTAGTTCGCGGAGACGTTCACCGATTCGAGTCGGATCGGTCTTCGTCATAATCAAAATCGAACCGAGGGTAATTAGTGCCATTATCGGCACCGCTCCCCAGATTGTGATGGTGCTGTAGAACGGGATTGAAATCAACCAGCCGAAAAGACCACCGTGGTAAGCCAACTTCCATTCGCCGTCGCTCGGTTGCGGGTGAGCGCCGAACAACCAGAACCAGCCACTGATCGAAACCAGGAACAGGAATAAACCGACACCAATTCGACCGTTGTCTTTGACCGATGAAGGGTGGCGCATCAGGTAAATCGCAAAAATCACCATGATCACCGGGAGCGCGAAGGCTAGCTTGCCAAACATCAAGCCGAAAGTGACCACGTGGAGCCCCAGAGCCCAATCCTGCTTGATTAGGAACCAGTCGACGATGGCTCCGACGACCCCGAGCATAAAAATGGCGAATGGCAGTCCATCGCGGCGGTCTTCTTTGGCGATTTTTTCTGGGCTAAGGGCTCGAGCGCCCGCGCCTACGGCATGGGCCAAAAGCATGTAAATCCGGACGCCAAGATTCTGCTTCTGGGTAGCGCTAGCCGCCTGCCGGGCAGGTTTACGTGAAGCTGGTTTGCGCGTAGCCATGCGGAAACAGTAACAGCGACCCCCGCCAAATCATTGGAGGCTAGCGGTGCTAGTCGACGATGACCACCGGAATAATCATCGGACGACGTCGGTGAGCCTTGTTTACCCAGGTACCGATGGTTCGACGAATCACCTGCTGCATCGCGTGAGCATCGCGGACCCCTTCGGCGGCAGCCTGTGCCAACGCCAGTGAAATCTGTGGCTTTACGTCGTCGAAGACATGATCGGCTTCAGCAAATGCTCTGGCTCGGATTTCCGGACCAACCTTGACCTTGCCGGTAGCGCCGTCGATGGTGCAGAAAATCGAAATGAAACCTTCTTCGGCCAATACCCGTCGGTCGTGCAAATCTTCCTCGGTAATCTTGCCGACGGTTTTGCCGTCAACATAGAGCAATCCGCATTCGACCGCCCCAACGATTTGTGCGATTCCGTTCTCAAGATCGATTACCCATCCGTCTTCCGAAATGAGCACGCGTTCACTTGGCACTCCGGTTTGTTCGGCAAGTTTTCCATTGGCGATCAGGTGACGATACTCACCGTGCACCGGCATGACATTTTTTGGCTTCAAAATGTTGTAACAGTAAAGCAACTCTCCCGCTGCGGCATGTCCAGAGACGTGCACTTTGGCGTTGCCCTTGTGCACGACGTTGGCGCCGAGCTTGGTGAGTCCATCAATGACTCGGTAGACCGCATTTTCGTTGCCGGGAATTAGTGAGCTGGCAAGAATAACAGTGTCGCCTTCGCCAACCTGAATGTCGTGCTCCAGATTTGCCATGCGGGCAAGCACGGCCATCGGTTCGCCCTGTGACCCAGTGGACATATAGACCAATTGGTTTTCCGGAATATCGTTGGCGTGTTTGGAATCGATTAGCACACCATCTGGAACTTTGAGATAGCCCATCTCTTGAGCAATCTGCATGTTGCGAACCATGCTTCGCCCAACCAGCGCAACCTTGCGATTATTCGCTACCGCTGCATCGACCACTTGCTGGACTCGATGCACGTGCGAAGAAAAAGATGCCACGATGACGCGACGCTTGCTTCGTGCAATCACGTTTTCAATTACCGGGCCGATATCTTTTTCGAGCGGAGTAAACCCAGGCACATCCGCGTTGGTTGAATCACACATGAAAAGGTCGAGACCCTCTTCACCGATTCGGGCAAAAGCGCGGAGGTCAGTGAGTCGGCCATCGAGTGGAATCTGGTCCATTTTGAAATCACCGGTGTGCAATACCGAACCAGCCTTCGAGCGGATTACCACCGCGAGCGCGTCTGGAATTGAGTGATTGACCGCCACGAACTCAAGGTCAAAACCGGCCAGCTGCTTGCGCTGACCCTCAGCGACCACCGAAGTCTTGGCTGTGATCTTGTGTTCCTTGAGCTTGGCTTCAACAAAAGCCAGGGTTAGCGCAGAACCAATCAGCGGAATGTCTTCGCGCAGACGCAACAGATAAGGCACACCACCGATGTGATCTTCGTGACCGTGAGTCAGCATGATGCCGACGATGTCACTCAGGCGTTCGCGCAGATAACCGAAGTCAGGAAGGATGACATCAACCCCCGGCTGGTGCTCTTCAGGGAAGAGTACGCCACAGTCGACGATGAGGATTTTGCCATCGATTTCGAAGACGGTCATGTTGCGACCGATTTCGCCGATGCCACCGAGTGGAATGATGCGAAGTACGCCCGACTTTAACGGGGCTGGTGCCGGCAGGGTTTGAA
>JBJTNZ010000084.1:0-5925 GCA_046074345.1 Micrococcales bacterium
CCAATGCGCACCATCGAGAGCGCCATTCCGCTTAAGCGAATTGGTACAGCGGCAGAAGTGGTCAACTGCGCCATGTTCTTGGCAAGCGATGAGGCTTCGTATGTGACCGGCGCAAACCTCGTGGTCGACGGCGGTTGGTCAGCCGTGTTGCCCGGTTAGTAGCTCTTAAAGTCGCGGAATTTCGGGGTAACTCGAAGAATCACAAACATCGCCACCACGATGCCGATACCGCCGAATACCGGTCCAGCCCATAGGCCAATCAGTGTAGCCATAACTCCGGCGTAAACGTCTCCGAGACGTGGCCCGCCGCCAACCACAGAGATAAAGAGCCCGATTAGTCGCCCGCGCAGGTGATCTGGCGCCACGGTTTGCATCATTGAGGTTCGGAAGATTGCAGACACTTCATCAGATGCACCGGTACCGAACATCGCAAAAGCGGCGATTGCTAGTGCCACATAATTCGCAGAATCAAAAGTATT
The DNA here is from genome assembly GCA_046074345.1 of Micrococcales bacterium. GTDB lineage: Bacteria > Actinomycetota > Actinomycetes > Actinomycetales > Microbacteriaceae > Rhodoluna. The sequence goes on from JBJTNZ010000084.1 coordinate 480, forward strand.
GCCTGGTCGACCAAACATACCTGTGCCCATGACTAGCAATACCAAACCAAGCAACGCGATAAATGCGCCGAAAACTTTTACCGAGTTGGCAATCGCTAAACCTTGGCGAGTAATTCCGGTGAGGCGTCCGCTCAAAGCACTGGTTGAAAATGATCCGGCAGCTGCAGCAGCAGTGAGGATTCCAACTGTGATTGGACCACCGCCAATCACAGTTGCAGCGGCAGCTGGAAGCAATACATATGGACGGCCAAGCGTCATTGCAAAAATGTCGACGATGAAACCAGCACCGATTACCGGGTAGTCGCGAAGATAAACGATTGATTCTTTGAAAGATTTCCAACCTGGACGGGTGGCATCGGATGCGACGTGAATCTTAGGTAGATTTACGATTCCCAAAAATCCGGTCGCGGTGAGCAGCAAGTCTGCAGCGAACACAAAAGAAAAATTAGAAACCGCAACCAACACACCAGCCAAAGCCGGGCCGACCATCACCTGGGTGCCCATCGAAATGCCGTTCAACGCGCTGGCTTTGGTGATCAATTCCTTTGGCAAAATTCGAGGGATTGATGCATGGCGAGCACTGCCAAGCACGGTAGCCGAGACTGCGGCGATTGTGGTGCAGACATAGATTGGCCAAACCCAGACGTGATAACCGCCAAGCTTGGCGAAGTCTTCGAGCACACTTATGGCAAGTAGGCCTGCGGTGGAGAAAAACATGATGGTGGCCGAAATGATCATGACCAATCGACGCTCAAAGGCATCGGTAATCATTCCGCCGATTGGGCCAGAAAGCACCATTGGTAACAGCGCAATTCCACCGACCAAGGCCACTGCTCCGGTGTCCCCCGTGATGTCGTAAATCAACAGGGCAACCGCGACAAGGGTTAGCTGGCTACCAAGCCCGCTAAGTAGGCTGCCCCACCAAAGCCGTGCAAATGCCGGTACCTCTTTAAGAGGCGTCAAATCGACGAGATTGCGCTTTTTGGGTGTTGTTGACATTCTGTCCAGAATAATCGAGGTTCGGCGATAGTTGCCATTTGATAAGTCTGACTAACCCTGTTTTTGTCCTGATTACGCTTGAAACCATGACGACGATATTCGGGTCGGCCAAGGAAGCCCTGATCGAGAAGCTCTTCGATGGAGCGACCATTGCGGTGGGTGGTTTTGGCCTTAGCGGTAACCCCTTCGACCTGATCGAAGTTGTACGCGACTCTGGGGTCAAAAACTTGACCATCATCTCAAACAACATGGGCGTCGACGGCCAAGGCCTCGGCATCCTTCTGGAAAATCAGCAAGTGAAGAAAGTCATTTCTTCATACGTTGGTGAGAATAAATTTTTTGCTGAGCAGTATCTAGCCGGCGCAATCGAAGTTGAATTCAATCCACAAGGCACACTTGCCGAGCGTATGCGCGCTGGCGGTGCCGGAATCGCCGGTTTTTACACCCGCACGGGAGTCGGCACACTCGTGGCTGAAGGCAAAGAACACAAGGATTTCGATGGGCAGACTTACATCCTAGAAAAAGGATTAGTAGCTGACATCGCTTTGGTTCACGCCTACCAGGCTGACCGTGCCGGAAACTTGATCTACCGCTACACAGCAAGAAACTTCAATCCGGTGGTGGCACAGTGCAGCAAGTTCACAGTCGCAGAAGCTGAAATTATTAGCGACGAATTCATCGACCCAAACATCGTGGTGACTCCAGGCATTTTTGTGCAGGCACTAGTGAAATCGGCTCCTCGCGAAAAACCTATCGAACAGCGAACGGTACGCCCGCGCGTAGAAGGAGGCAACTAATGCCTTGGACTCGTGACGAGATGGCGGCTCAGGCAGCCGCTGAATTGAAAGATGGCGCATACGTAAACCTTGGAGTTGGTATCCCAACTTTGGTGTCAAATTACATTCCAGCCGGAGTCAATGTCACACTGCAGAGTGAAAACGGTTTGCTTGGCATCGGCCCATTCCCGCTAGAAGGTGACGAAGACGCCGACATGATCAATGCCGGAAAGCAGACCATCACCATGATTCCAGGCGCATCAATCTTCGATAGCGCCACCTCTTTTGGCATGATTCGCGGCGGGCACGTAGACATCGCAATCCTTGGCGCCATGCAGGTCTCAGCCAGTGGTGACCTAGCCAACTGGACCATTCCCGGCAAGCTAGTAAAGGGCATGGGAGGCGCTATGGACCTTGTGGCTGGAGCCCCTCGAGTCGTCGTGATCTCTGAGCACAATGCCAAAGACGGCACCCCGAAGATTGTCGAAGTGTGCGACCTGCCACTTACCGGCGCTCGTTGCGTAGACCGCATCGTCACCGACCTTGCAATTTTCGATGTAACCGACGACGGGTTGGTTCTTGTAAAGATGGCCCCAGAAGTGACCATCGAAGAACTTCGAGAAAAAACCGGCGCGAAATTTAAGGTGAACTAATGACTGCAATTATTGCCGGCTACGCGCGCACTCCGTTTTGCAAGATCAACGGACAGCTCGCAAGCTTCACAGCACCGCAACTTGGTGCACATGCAATCAAAGCTGCACTCGAGCGCGCCGGCATCACAGCCGACAAAGTTGAACGCGTAATCGGCGGACAGGTAGTTCAGGCTGGAGTCGGTCAGAATCCGGCTCGTCAGTCTGCAGTTCACGCAGGTATTCCTCTAGGCGTTCCTGCAATCACGATTAACTCGGTTTGTCTTTCCGGAGCGGAGGCAGTGGCCTACGCAACACGATTGATTGATTCTGGCGAAGCGGACGTTGTTGTGGCAGTCGGTCAAGAATCAATGTCGCAAACACCTCACGCTTGGGTCGGATCTCGTCAAGGCAAAAAATATGGTGATGTGAATTTGGTCGACACTCTTCAGCTCGATGCGCTAACTGACGCATTCTTAAAAATCACCATGGGTGCAGCTACTGAAGAAAGCACTCGCAAGCTAGGCACCACTCGCCAGGCGCAGGATCAAATTGCTGTCGACTCGCATCTGCGTGCGGAAAAATTCCGTTCGATGGTAGATGAAGAAATCGAACCGATTGGCGAAATCACTACCGATGATGGCATTCGCGCCAACAGCTCGCTTGAAGCGCTTTCGAAACTCAAACCGGCATTCGCCAGCGATGGCACAATCACCGCAGCAAACTCATCACAGCTCACCGATGGGGCGGCGGCAATCATCCTGGTCAGCGAAAAATACGCTGAGGCCAAAGGAATCCAGGGCATCGCTAAGGTGCTAGCCCACTCAATCGTCGCCGGTCCGGACTACTCACTCAACCACCAGCCAGCGAATGCTGTGAAGGTAGCAGCCACCAAGGCCGGCATTTCGGTAGCAGATCTTGAAGTCTTCGAACTAAATGAGGCATGTGCTGCGGTGTCCGTAGCATCTGCTGAGGCGCTGGGCGTGAGCAATGACCGCGTGAACATCCACGGCGGAGCCATCGCCATCGGTCACCCGGTCGGCGCATCTGGCGCACGCATAGTCGGTCACCTCGCCCGCAGCTTGAAGCCTGGGCAAAAGGGTGCCGTCGGAATCTGCGGTGGTGGCGGTCAAGGCGTCGGAATCATCTTGGAAGCACTCGGAGGCAACTAATGAAGCTCGGACGCTGGACACATCAGGGGCAAGACTTCGAAGGTTTCTTCGTAGGTAGCCACGAAGATTTTCACGCGGTGCCATTCGAAAACGGAGTGACAGTGCAGTCACTTTTGGAACTCGGTTTACCTGCCGCGCTAAAAGTGGTCGAACAACAGCGCACGGATATCAAGCACGCTGCAAAAGACATTTCACTTCTCGCGCCAATCAAACCGATCACCGTGCGTGATGGCGTGGCATTTGAAGCACACGTCGAAGGTGTCACGCAGAGCGTCGATAATTCTGTCGGTGTAGTCGAGGAATGGTACGACTACCCGACTTTCTATTTCACAAACCCGCACGCAATCATCGGCCCAGATGTTGTGATGTCGCCACCGCCAAGTGAGAAGCTCGACTACGAACTTGAACTTGGAATCATCGTAGGTTCGATTGATGGTCAACCTGGCCGCAATTTAACTCCAGACCAAGCCAAGCGTGCAATTTTTGGTTACACAATCATGAACGACTGGTCTGCTCGTGATATTCAGGCGCGTGAAATGAAGGTACGTCTCGGCCCGGCTAAGGGTAAAGACTTCGCGACGACTATCGGTCCTTGGATCGTGACCGCAGATGAATTTGAAGATCGTCTGGATGGCGAAGGATTCCTGCCACTCAACATGAAGGTTTGGGTAAACGGCGAACTCTACGGCGAAGACTCGCTTTCAAACATTGGTTGGCCGCTAAACGAACTCGTGGCATATGCTTCTCGCAACACCATGGTTGCACCTGGTGACCTCATCGGTTCAGGCACCTGCGGTTGGGGTGGCTGTTTGGCCGAACTTTGGGGACGCAATGGATCACTCACCCCGGCCCCGCTAAAGGCTGGCGATGTAGTCAAGATGACAGTTGAGGGAATCGGTTCAATTAGCAATATGGTTGGCGAAGCGGTCACCGCTCCGGCCATCCCGAGAGCTCGTCAGAAGCTCTAAATTAGGCTAGCTGCTTGGCGGGCTGCGCCAAGTGCCACGTATTCATTGGCCGTCGGCACAGTGACCCCGCTACCAAAAATCTCGCGCGCGATCTGCTGAACCGCAGGGTTTGCCGCTGCGCCACCAATCAAGAAGATCTTGTTGATGTCAAAGCCGTTGCCCTCAAGGATTTCTTTACCGACACCTAGCCCTCGCAGCATGCCTTCGATTGCAGCGCGAGCGATGTTTTCTCGGGTGCCGGTGCCGATGCGAAGCCCCTCGATGGTTGCAGTCGCGTCTGGAAGATTTGGAGTGCGTTCACCCTCGAAATAAGGAGTTAGTTTGACTCCCTCGGCTCCAGGTTTTGCAGCAAGCGCGAGGCGTCCGAGTTCGTCGAAGTCAACGTTCAACAACTTTGCCGCCCAGTCGAGCACGCGTGCTGCATTTAGCGTGCAGATCAGCGGAAGGTAGTGTCCATCCGCGCTTGCGAACCCAGCGATTGCTGCAGATTCGTCTGCGCTAGGGCCAGGCACGACACCGAAAATTGTTCCACTCGTGCCAATTGAAATTGCGATGTCTCCACTTTGCAGATTCAAGCCCATGGCCGCACCGGCGTTGTCGCCCATTCCCCCACCAAGAAGCACTTCACCGGTAGCACCGAGTTCACTTGCAAGCTTTGGTGAAATTTTTCCGGCAACTTCACCTGCGTTCAATACCTTTGGCAAAATAATTTCGTGATTAATCACGAAGTCGAGAATTTCTTTCACGTACTCGTTCTTGGTGCCGTCGAAATATCCGGTGCCAGATGCATCGCTTCGGTCGGTTACCAACTCATTTAGCTGTGGACCGAATTCTGATTCACCCTCTGGGCCGTAGCCAGCAAGACGCCAAGTTAAATAATCGTGCGGCAAACAAACCGCAGC
>JBJTNZ010000085.1:0-6766 GCA_046074345.1 Micrococcales bacterium
AGTGCACTTGTGCTTTACAGCTGGCAAACAGTCCTGGTTCAGGCAGTTCTTGGAGTCGCGATTTATCTACTGCTGACCATTGCGATTAAGCGGGTGCAGCGTGATTGATCCATTCTGGGCTCTAGTCATTGCCCTCGCCGGTGGTGTTGGGGCAGTATGCCGACTTTGGCTGGGCCAATACAAGGGCAAATTGCCTTGGGGCACCTTGATCGCCAACCTCGTGGCCGGCCTGGTGCTTGGTATCGCGATGGGGCTGCAGAACAACGGTTTGGCTTCAAATTTCGCAACTGCCGTGCTGTTCGTGGGCTTCGCCGGTGGGCTCTCGACCTTTAGCGGGGTTGCCGCCGAAACTGGCGAACTCATCAGGCAAAGGCACTGGGGTCGAGCTACCGCGAATTTAGGCGCGAATCTCGTATTGCCTGTGCTCACAGTTTGGGTACCTGTTTTGGTGTTGACCCTCTTGATAAACTAGCCTCAGATAATCTTCGATTAGTTGGGAGCTCGCCATGGGGCGCGGCCGTCAAAAAGCGAAAAATACCAAGGTTGCTCGCGAGCTGAAGTACTTCAGTCCAAACACTGATTTAGCTGCGCTTGAGCGCGAAATTGGAAGCACCGAAGAGGGCGACCAGTACGAAGACAAGTGGGCCGATCTTTACGAGGACGAAGACGATGAGTCTGAAGAATCTGAGGATGAAACCGAAGAAGAGAAATAACTCTTCAACTAAGTACGACTAATCCGCACCTGTTCATCGCGAGCGACAACTTTGATTCGTTCGCGATTTACTTTTTCACCGAGGCTGTGCTCGTGAGCATCCAACTTCAACCAACCCTGCCAATCGGTGTACTGCACTCCGCGTGCTGCCAAGGTTACTAGAACGCTTCCCGCCTCAACAGGTTCGGCAAGGTTTGGAATATCTGCCACCAGATTATCGATGGTCTCGGTGGCATCACTCTTGGTGTGGCCGATGAGACCGACCGGTCCGCGCTTGATCCAACCGGTCGCATAAATTCCATCTGCGACGCGACCACCCTGGTTGCTAATTACACCGAATTTTTCATCGAAAGGAATACCAGGCAATTCCGAACCGAAATAACCGATCGCGCGATAAACGGCCTGCACTTCATGCTCGAAAAATGTTCCAGTGCCAGTGCGCTCGAACTTGATTCCAGTAACTTTATCTTCGCCAAGGATCGCTACCGGAGTCGCATTGAAATGCAGGTGCAATCTTCTTGAAGCCCCGGTTAGTTCACGTTCACGCCAAGATTCCATGATTCGTGCCATTACGCGGTGCTGATTGGTGACACCTTCGGCATCTTCATCAAACCAACCATCTGGAAAGTCTTCGTCGTATAGAACGATGTCTACATCTTCGACTTCACCGAGTTCACGCAGTTCGATCGGAGAGAATTTAATGTTTGCCGGGCCACGACGACCAAACACGTGCACGTCAGTGACGGGAGAGTTCTTTAGCCCTTCGTAAACATTCGCCGGAATGTCTGTGCTGAGCAGGTCATCGGCGTGCTTTGCCAGCATTCGAGCCACATCCAAGGCCACGTTACCGTTGCCGAGCACCGCTACCTGCTTTGCCTCTAGCGGCCAGGTCAACGGGTAATCCGGGTGACCGTCGTACCAGGCTACAAAGTCTGCGGCGCCATAGCTACCTGGTAAATCAATGCCGGGGATGTTCAACTTGGCATCTTTGATAGCGCCGGTGGCAAAAATAACCGCGTGGTAGTGCTGCTTGATATCGTCAAGAGTTAGATCGGTGCCAAAAGTTACGTTTCCATAGAAGCGGATCTTGCCGTCGTTAAGCATTTCGTGAAGTGAATTCACAATTCCCTTGATGCGTGGGTGATCCGGAGCAACACCGTAGCGAATCAATCCATATGGCGCTGGTAGCGAATCGAAGAGGTCGATTTCAACATCTGGATATTTGGTTGCCAAAATATTTCCGGCATAGATTCCCGCCGGACCGGCTCCGATGATTGCAACTTTTAGGCTCATAATTACTTCTTCAACGGCTTAATCATAAAAGTGAAAACGATTGCAACGAGTGAAACTATAGCGCCGGCTACAAAAGCCCAGTGCGAACCTTCGACTGCTGCTTGCGCGTCAGAAACTTCGCCGCCGGACTTTGCCGCGATTGAAACCAATGTGAACACGGTAATCATGAGCGCGGTGCCAGCGGCTCCAGCCACCTGCTGCGACGCACCAGTGATTGCGGTGCCATGCGGATATAGTTTCGGTTCAAGTGATGAAACCGACACTGTAAATAGCGGAGTAAAAATTAGCGCGAGTCCGACACTCAAAATAAAGTTCGACGTGAACAACTGCCAAAGCTGAGTGTTGATGTCAAAAGTGGTCATGTAAATCAAAGCCAACGAAGTGATGATTGAACCAGGACGCATCAACTTGGTTGGGCCGAACTTGTCTGAGAGTCGACCAACATAAGGTGAAATCAAGCCATTGAACAAAGTGCCAGGCAGCAACACCAATCCGATTTCCAAAGGCGTGAAACCAAGTGCCGTCTGAGCAAAAATCGGCACCTGTAGGGCCAGTCCGAATAAAGCCATGCAGACAGACACTAGGACCACAGCGCTGAGCGCGAATGTCCTAGAGCGGAAAACATTGAGGTCAAGCAGTGCTCGATCTTCTTTGGCTAAACGCAATTCGCGACGCACAAACCAAACCATGGCAAGTAGCCCTACGACCAGCGGGATGTAAGGACTAATGAATGCCTTGCCTCGCGCCTGGTCACCGAAGGAACTCAGCCCGTAAATCAAGCCACCAAAGGCTAGGGCGGATAGCAAAACCGACCACCAGTCGAGGCTGGCTCTATTGCGTTCGTGGTCGCCGCGCACACGGTTGTAGCCGAACAGTGCCACCAAAATCGTCACCGGCAAGATGATCCAAAAAATCATTCTCCAGTTTGAGTAGTTCAACACCAGTCCACCAAATGATGGTCCGACAGCTGGGGCAACGCTCATCACGATTCCGATGTTGCCCATGATTCGTCCTCGTGAACCTTCAGGCACTAGAACCATGATTGTGGTCATCAGTAACGGGAACATCACACCGGCACCGGCAGCTTGCGCAACGCGCCCAATGACTAATACTTCAAAGACTGGCGCGATAGCACAGAGCAGAGTGCCGATTGCAAATGCACCCATGCCATATAGATAAAGACGGCGACGACTGAAACGCACCTGCAAGTAACCGGTGGTGGGAATCACAATTGCGACTGCCAACATAAATGCAGTGTTTAGCCATTGACCAGTACTCTCAGGAACATTTAAGTCCTTCATGAGTTGAGGAAGTGCTACGCCGAGTGCGGTTTCATTCAGCATTCCGAGAAATGCAGTCACCAGCAATGTGCCAATTACGACCGCAGATTTGCGATCAAGTTTTTCGTGCTTCATTCGTACTTTCTTAGTTAGCGTATTTGCCAACGAGACGAACCGCTCCGCCATTGACGCCCTTGGCGCCGTGCACGTAACTACTCAAATCGGTTGGAGCGTTTTCGATTACACCCAGCTGCCAAGTTGGCACACCGAGTGAAGTTAATTTCGCAGAGATTTCAGCTGCCTTGTCCGCGGCAACAACAACAGCCTGACCTAGTCCGAGGTTCCACGTACCCTCGACCGACTCAAGCGAGAAGTCTCCCCAACCGGCGAGTACCCGGAAAACTTCTTGTGGTGACCAGGTCGCACGATCGACATCTAGCGCGAGCCCTTCAGGTAACACACGTGCGATGTTTGCGGCAATTCCGCCACCGGTGATGTGGCTCATAGCGTGCACGCCAGCACCAAACGAAGACTCAAGCAAGTCGTTCAGCACGCCAGTGTAGAGACGAGTTGGCTCAAGCAACACCTCGCCAAGTGAACGAGGACCGAACTCGGCCACCGACTTGCGGTAATCCAAGCCTGAGTCGGCAACTACCTTGCGTACCAACGAATACCCATTGGAGTGCAGGCCTGAAGACTGCATGCCAAGCACGACGTCGCCGGCCTTTACATTCTGCGGGCCGAGCAGCTTCGCGGCATCGACAACGCCAACCGCGGCTCCTGCTACGTCGTAGTCGTCTGGTCCAAGAAGTCCAGGATGCTCCGCGGTTTCGCCACCGACTAGTGCCACACCCACAGATGAACAAGCCTCGGCGATACCTCGAACGATATCTGCGATGCGCTCAGGCACAACCTTGCCGCATGCGATGTAGTCGGTCATAAACAGACTCTTGGCACCAACCACGACGATGTCGTCGACCACCATTCCAACAAGATCTTGACCAATGGTGTCGTGCTTATCGATTATTTGAGCAATTGCAACCTTGGTGCCCACGCCGTCGGTAGAAGTTGCAAGCAGTGGTCGATCATATGTCTTGAGAAAGGAAACATCCATCATTCCGGCAAAGCCGCCGAGCCCACCAAGCACCATGTCGTTGTGTGTCGCTCCGACAGCGCGCTTCATAAGTTCAACAGCTAGATCGCCAGCGTGAGTGTCTACACCTGCTGCAGCATATGCGTCAGTCATTTAAAGTTTCCTGTTGTTCGCGAACCAGCTTGTCAGTTTCGCTATCTGGCCCTGGTTCACATGCAGCTGCATCACTGCGCTCAAGCAAATTCTTTCCAAGACGATCTGCGGTTGGAAGTTCGATTGGATATGTTCCGGTGAAGCAAGCAGTGCAAAGTGAATTCTCTGTCTGACCAGATGCGGCAATCATTCCTTCTTTTGAAAGGTAACCGAGTGTGTCTGCTCCGATTGACTTGCGCACATCATCGACACCGAGACCGGTAGCAATCAACTCTGCGCGAGTTGCAAAGTCAATTCCGTAGAAGCAAGGCCAAGTAATTGGTGGTGAAGAAATGCGCACGTGAATTTCTGCAGCACCGGCTTCACGAAGCATCTGCACAAGCGCACGCTGAGTATTACCACGAACAATTGAGTCATCAATTACTACGATTCGCTTGCCGCGAATAACTTCTTTGAGCGGGTTCAACTTCAAGCGAATACCGCGCTGACGAATGGTCTGTGAAGGCTGAATAAAGGTGCGGCCCACGTAGGCGTTCTTGACTAAACCGTGGCCAAATGGGATGCCCGATTCCTGCGAGTAGCCAATGGCGGCGGGGGTTCCAGACTCGGGAGTTGGAATGACGAGGTCAGCTTCGACCGGGTATTCACGAGCGAGCGCCTTACCCATATCTACGCGAGCGTCGTAAACCACACGACCGTTGATCGAGGTATCTGGACGAGCCAAGTAAACATATTCGAATACGCAACCTGCACGCTTAGTCTCTGCAAATCGAGTCGAGCGCAAACCATTTTCGTCAATCGCAATTAGCTCGCCAGGTTCTACTTCGCGCACAAAAGATGCACCAACAATATCTAGCGCAGCAGTTTCTGAAGCGACAACCCATCCACGTTCTAGTCGACCAAGCACTAGCGGACGAACACCTTGAGGATCACGCGCTGCGTAAAGTGTGTGCTCATCCATGAACACCAAGCAGAACGCACCTTTAACCTTTGGTAGTAACTCCAATGCTGTTGCTTCAAGCGTGTGATCCATGTCACCAGCAAGTAGCGCTGTGAGTACCGCAGTATCAGTGGTGTTTCCACCGGTGATTTCGTTAGTGCCCTGATTCGGATATCTCTGTGCGAGCATGTCAATCAAATCAGCGGTGTTAGTTAAGTTTCCGTTGTGTGCGAGTGCAACAGTTCCCGCGGAAGTGCGGCCAAGTGTTGGCTGCGCATTTCGCCAAGATGAAGCACCAGTAGTTGAGTAACGGTTGTGACCAACTGCAATGTGCCCAACCAGTGATTCGAGTGCGCTTTCGCTAAAGACCTGAGAAACGAGACCCATGTCTTTGTAAACCAAAATCTTTTCGCCATTAGATGTAGCAATACCTGCAGATTCTTGTCCGCGGTGCTGAAGTGAGTAAAGACCGAAGAAAGTTAGCTTTGCTACCTCTTCGCCAGGAGCCCAGACTCCGAATACACCGCACTGGTCTTTAGGGGCTTTTTCATCGTCATCGCTGACTGCGAGATCGAAATTGAGAAGTCCGTCGCCTCTTAGCAAGGGCAGTTTCCTGTCGGTTTGGAGGGGATTACCTCTCTAGTTTAGTTGCCTCTAGAGTCTTGGCTTTTGCGTGAGAAATGGCATCCAAGACCAGCACCAAGGCAAGTCCCAGCGCCATGAAAATTGCGGTGCCGTAAGCCACAACTAAACCGAAGAATGAGGCGGATGCCTGAATCGACCAGGCGGTAATTAGGGACACAAGCAAACCCACTACGCCGGCGGAAGCCACAAACGGGATGATTCGGGGTGCCTTGCGCACTGACACTTTGGTCTTGGTTTCTTTGATTTTGGCCACGGTCAATTAAACCAGTGGCAAGTGCTCTTTTATTTCCGCTCTGGTGCCGGATGCGTGGATTTGCCCGGCTGCTAGGGCTTGATCCCACTCGAGATCTCCCACCGCGAGCGCGAACCAGACCTCGGGAGTCATTTCGACCACGTTTGGCGGGGTGCCACGGGTGTGCCGCGGGCCTTGAACGCATTGAACCGCCCCCAGTGGAGGCACCCTAACTTCAACCGTGTTTCCAGGGGCTACGCTTCCAAGCTCTTCCAACAGAAAGCGGACTGCGGTGGCAAGTTGCGACTCATCCCCCGCCTGGACGGCAGAAATCGCTGCCTGTCCATCTGCCGGTTTTATGCGTCTTCTCACGCCTTTAAACTTAGGTGATGAAGATTCTGGTTCTTGGCTCTGGAGC
>JBJTNZ010000086.1:0-4562 GCA_046074345.1 Micrococcales bacterium
ATTTACTCGCAGTAGCTTGGCCACTGGCTCGCACCGATATTCGCGAACATCGACTACCAAACAAATACACGCTCCCGGCAATCGCAATTGCCTTCACCGCTGAACTAATTGCAGCAGTGGTTTCGGATCAATGGTTTAACTTCCTGACCGCGCTTGTCTGCGCGGTCTCTGGTTTTGGTATTTCGCTGCTCGCAAATCGTTTTGCGACTTTAGGAATGGGCGATGTAAAACTCATCACGGCAATTGCGCTTTGTTTAGGTTGGTTCTCACCGGTGGCTCCGGTCATGGCGATTAGTTTTGCGTTTGTAATCGCTGGAGCAGTCGTGCTCGCCAAGCTAGCATTCCGAAAAACAAGAATGGGCCAGAGCATTGCGCTCGGCCCATACTTGTTGATTGGTTTTGTTATAGCCCTGGTGATGTCATGCTGAGCACGTCCAGAGCTTTATCGAGCTGCTCCATGGTGAGTTTTTCGCCATCCACGTAACCGAGCTCGATTGTTGCCTCACGAACGGTTAAGCCCTTGGCTACTGAGTGCTTGGCAATCTTCGCTGCTGCTTCATAGCCGATGTACTTGTTGAGTGGGGTCACAATGCTCGGGCTTGACTCGGCAAGTGCCCGTGCGCGCTCGACGTTTGCTTCCAATCCCTTGACGGTCTTGTCTGCGAGCAAGCGCATCGAGTTGGCGAGTAGTCGGATCGACTCGAGCAGGGCGTTGCCCATCACTGGGATGGCTACGTTGAGCTCGAAGTTTCCGGTGGCACCTGCCCAGGCCACGGTGGCGTCATTGCCGATTACTCGAGCGCAGACCATCATGACGGCTTCAGGGATCACTGGGTTGACTTTGCCAGGCATGATTGATGAGCCAGGCTGAAGGTCTGGGATGTGAAGTTCGGCGATTCCGGCGTTCGGGCCAGAGCCCATCCAGCGGAGGTCGTTGTTGATCTTGGTCAGTGAGACAGCAAGCACTCGGAGGGCTCCAGAGGCCTCGACAAGGCCGTCTCGGGCTCCCTGAGCCTCGAAGTGGTTACGAGCCTCAGTGATTGGCAGCTTGGTTTCTGCGGCCAGCAGGCGCAATACCTCCTGCGGGAAGCCCTTTGGGGTGTTGATGCCGGTACCCACGGCAGTACCGCCCAGTGGCACCTCAGCCACGCGTCCGATGGTGCTTTCCACTCGCTCAACCGCATAGCGAATCTGGGCTGCGTAGCCGCCAAACTCCTGACCCAGGGTCACTGGAGTGGCGTCCATAAGGTGAGTACGTCCAGCCTTGACCACGGTCTTCCAGAGTTCAGCCTTCTCTTCAAAAGACTTCGCTAGGTGGTCGAGGGAAGGCAGTAGGTCGTGAATCAAGGCAGAGGTTACGGCAACGTGCACCGAGGTAGGGAACACGTCGTTTGATGATTGGCTCGCGTTGACGTGATCGTTCGGGTGAACAGCTGAACCGAGTTTCGCGGTGGCGAGGTTGGCTAGAACTTCGTTCATATTCATGTTCGATGAAGTTCCAGATCCGGTCTGGAAAATATCTACCGGAAATTCGCCATCGTGGTGCCCAGCAATAACGGCATCCGCAGAGGCAGCAATTGCATCGGCCACATCTTGCTTAAGCACTCCGAGCTTCGCATTTGCAAGTGCGGCAGATTTCTTAATTTGTGCCAGCGCTGCAATGTGCGCGCGCTCGAGAGTGGTGCCCGAGATAGGGAAGTTCTCAACTGCTCGCTGAGTCTGTGCTGAGTAGAGTGCGTCCTTTGGAACTTTCACTTCACCCATGGTGTCGTGTTCGATGCGGTATTCCACGATTGCCTTTCGGTATTTCTTTTGTTTTCGCTACTTGAGGTCGCCCACGATAAACAGTGGGTGAATTTCTCCAAGTGCAAGTTTGTAATTTGCGCCAACGATGCCAAGAGTTCCGTTGGTGACTGCGTCTGCAATTATTTCTGATCGAGTGATCATGTCGTTGATGGTTTCTTCCACATGCAGTGCTGTGATGTCATCGATGTGTTCGAGACCGCGCTTGCGTGATTCATGAACCGTCGGCTCAATCTGAGAAACGATCGACTTGATGTATTTACCCTTGGCTTGAAGTTTGCCCTCGGTGGCGTCGATTGTGGCGCGAATTGCTCCGCACTCATCGTGACCAAGCACCATTATTAATGGCACTCCAAGCACTTCCACGCTGTATTCAAGCGAACCGAGAATCGAATCTGCGATTACCTGCCCGGCATTACGCACCACGAACAAGTCACCCAGACCCACGTCGAAGATGATTTCCGCGCTTAGTCGAGAGTCTGCACAGCCAAATAGCGCCGCGAATGGTTTCTGGCCAGAGGCTAAGGCTTCGACGTGGTCTATGTCTTGGCGTAGGTGTGCAGGAGTGCCGTCAACAAACCTCTGGTTGCCGGTGCGCATTTCATCCCAGGCCTGCTGAGGTGTAGTCGGACGGATTGCGCTCATGGGTTAATTCAACCCGAATCCAAGCAAGTCCGCGAACAGGGAAAATTCCTTCTCAGATCCAGTGCCCGAGATGATGACAGTCCTGGTCTGGACAGCTGTCTCTGGTGAAACTGGGCCAAGCGTGAATACCCAGAGTTGTAGGCCCTTGGTCTTATCAGTCTGTCCGGCGAATTTCTGAATTCCCACCTCGCGGCCGATTGGCTTTGCTTCGCCAAGAGCCAGATAGTCCCGAGTCTGCTGAGCCACCCAGGTCGGGTTGGTGTTGAATCCTTCGTCAATGCCGATGTACTGATTTTTGTCACCGACAAATCCAACGTGCCAGGTCTTGACCCCGTCTTTCGGTGAGTTGTTGAATCGCGCGGCGTTTGACCACCAGTCGGCTGGCAAGTTCGAAGGGATTGCCACATCAATTCCGGTGCTCGATTTAACATCTGCGGCGATTGCCACATAGTCGACCGGCTTGATTAGGTTGCTGTCATCTCGGGGTGTGATCATGATCATCACAAGTGCAACCAAAACTGTGGCGGCAAGCGCTAGCGACAGGTTAATTACGGTCTGGCGCGCGCGACGTTTTGCAGCGGCATCCTGTTCAGCCAAGTTTTACTTCTCTTTTTTCGCGATTACGTCGTCAAGTTTCTTGCGAGCTCCGGTGAGCTGAGTTTCGCAGTGAGCCGCAAGAGCCTCTGCTCGCTCCCAAAGTGCCATCGATGCCTCAAGGGTCACCGAACCAGCTTCGAGTTCTGCCACAACTTTTTGTAATTCATCGCGTGCGGCCTCGTAGGAGAGTGCGCTGATGTCTACAGGTTTCTTTTCGCTCATTGTGCTTAAGCCTATCTTTTTAGTCTGCTGTGGCTGTGGCCTCACCTTTGGCCAAACGTAGCTTGAGCTTCGTTCCTGCCTTGAGTTTGGCTGGGTCGGTGATTACATGCCCCTCAACATCGCGCACTACCGAGTAGCCACGGTCGAGGGTGGATTGAGGTGATAGCGATACTGCCAGCTGGCGTAAGTGTTGAATCTTGGTCAGTTCCTTGTCGAGCATCGAATCAATGATTCCCTCGGCGCTTTCGATTAGTTCGGCAATCTCCTCTTCGTGCACCTCAATGAAGGTGTATGGATTTGCCAATGCCGGGCGACTGCGCAGTTGGGCAATCAAATCACTCTGATTTTGCACGTAGTTGAACACCTTGTTGAAACCACGCCCGAGAAGCTGATCAATGAAGGCGCGCTCCTCGTGAATGTCTGGAACCACGCGCTTGGCTGCATCGGTAGGGGTGGATGCACGCAGGTCTGCAACATCATCGAGCACCGGATGGTCTGCTTCGTGTCCGATTGCAGAGACGATTGGAGTCTTGGCGGCCGCAGCAGTGCGCACAAGAGTTTCGTCTGAGAAAACTAGGAGGTCGCCAAAAGCACCACCACCACGAGCAATGATGATTACGTCAACAGTCGGGTCTTCATCCAATTTCTTAATAGCGGAGATAATTTCCGGAGCTGCACTGTCACCCTGAACTTTGGTGTTAATAATTTTGAACTGCACATCCGGCCAACGAAGTTTTGCATTTTGTATTACGTCTTTTTCGGCGTCACTATCTTTACCCGTGATAAGTCCGATGCAATTTGGTAGAAATGGAAGTTTCTGTTTGCGAGCAGGATCGGTCAAGCCTTCAGCAATGAGTTTTTCGCGCAGTCGCTGAATGCGTTCGAGAAGTTCTCCGAGACCAACCTTGCGCAGCTCGTGAATCATCATCGAGATTTTTCCGGACTTCTTCCAGAAGTCCGGTTTCACTAAGACGGCCACGCGGTCTCCGGGATTCAGATCCTGAGGAAAATCGCCAGCCTTGAATGAGTGCACGGCCACAGCCATGTCTTCTTGCAGGTCACGCAATTCACCGAAAAAAGTGCCGCCCTTTAGTGAAGGTTTGGTGAGTTCGCCCTCGACCCAGACCATGCCTAGGCGGTCGATATATGCCTTGAGGTTTGCCGACAGGTGAGAAACCGGCCACGGATCGTCAGCCGAATTAGCTTTCGGGGTTGCAGATTCGAGTTCGTCGCTCATCTCGCCCCTTAGTCGCAGGCCACCTGACACTTAGAATTATCGGGTGACTGACATCAAG
>JBJTNZ010000087.1:0-6083 GCA_046074345.1 Micrococcales bacterium
GGTGAAACTTCGGTGGGTAAGTGGCCAGTTGAAACCGTCCAAGTAATGGCTCGCATCATCGAATCAACCGAAGACAACGGCTTGGACCGAATCCCTGCACTTGGCACCCGCCCACACACCCACGCTGGTGCCGTGTCTTTGGCTGCTGTCGAAATCGCAGAACTACTAGGGTCGAAGTTCGTTTGTGTATTCACCGAATCAGGTGACTCACTTCGTCGAGTTGCAAGACTCCGCTCGAGTGTGCCGACACTTTCGTTCACTCCGAGTGAAGAGGTTCGCAACCGACTCTCAATGGTTTGGGGAGCAAAGAGCTTCTTAGTATCGCCAGTTACTCACACTGATGAAATGATGCACCAGGTAGATGAAATCGTGCTCGCTCAGGGGCTTGCCCAGGTGGGAGACGAGGTAGTCGTAGTTGCAGGAACGCCTCCTGGAATTCCTGGTTCAACCAACAGTCTGCGAGTCCACAAGGTTGGTGACGCGATCAATCAGGCAGTGCCAGGTTACGCACGTCGCTAGAGCTTAAAGCGAAAAAACCCCGAGAAATCGGGGTTTTTTCTATTTGTGCCGAAGGCGGGACTTGAACCCGCACTCCTTTCGGAAAAGCATTTTGAGTGCTCCGCGTCTGCCATTTCGCCACTTCGGCGGCTGAATTAGTTTAGCCCATTTGAGAATAGGCTGCCCAGTCCAATAGGTTAGACGCATGGAAGAGCTAGCGAAGAAGCGCTCGGTGTTAGTGGCCGAAGATGAGTCACTTATCCGCATGGACATCGTTGAGACTCTCAAAGAATTTGGATTTGACGTCATTGGCGAGGCGAAAGACGGCGCGGAGGCTGTCGACCTCGCAAAAGCGCTTTCTCCTGATCTCGTGGTTATGGATATTAAGATGCCAAACCTGGATGGCATCACAGCCGCGGCCGAAATGCAAAAGCTAAAAATTCCGGTCGTACTTCTAACAGCATTCAGTCAAAAAGAGTTGGTTGACCAGGCCAGCGAAGCCGGCGCCATGGCATACGTAGTGAAGCCCTTCACACCGAATGACTTGCTACCAGCAATTGAAATTGCTTGGGCTCGTTTCCAGCAGTTCCAAACACTTGAGAACGAAATTCAAGATATGACTGAACGTTTTGAAACTAGAAAACTCGTTGATCGAGCAAAGGGTCTACTTAACGAAAAGATGAATTTGACCGAACCTGAGGCCTTCCGTTGGATTCAAAAGGCTTCGATGGATCGCCGACTCACCATGCACGAAGTTGCCGTGACCATCATCGAGCAGCTTGGCGAAAAGAAGAGTTAGTTTTTATCGCGCAAGAAGTTGGTGATGCGCACAGTAGATAACAATTTTCCGGATTCGTCAGTTATCGAAATCTCGTGCACAGTAAGAGTTTTTCCGAGATTGACTGCCACGCAGGTACCGGTAACTAGGCCAGAAGTAGCCGATCGGCTATGTGAAGCATTTACCTCGATACCGACAGCGTATTTGTCTGGATAAGCCCAGACATTTGCGGCGAAGCTGCCAAGACTTTCACCCAGTACCACGTGAGCCCCACCGTGCAAGACCCCTAGGGGCTGCGTATTCCCCGCTACCGGCATAGTGGCAACAGCGCGCTCGGCTGAAAGTTCCACTAGCTTGATACCCATCTTGTCGGCCAAGTCGCCGAGTCCACGCTCCGACAATAGGGCCGCGGCACTTTCACTGGTCTTGATTTGGTCGCTCATGAATTCCTCGAGTCTTAGGTTCGCTTAGGCTAGCCCTATGAATGCCAAGCCTACTCTTCTGCTTATTGACGGGCATTCATTGATGTTTCGTGCGTTTTACGCACTGAGCCCAGATAGCTTCCGCACCCCGGACGGGCAGCACACGAATGCTATCCACGGATTCATCTCGATGCTTTTGAACATTCTTGCAGGAGAAAAACCTACTCACCTTGCAGTGGCATTCGATCTTTCGCGAGAATCTTTCCGAACACTTGAGTATCCGGAATACAAGGGGACAAGAGGCGAGACGCCACCCGAATTTATCGGCCAAACAGAATTGTTGCGCGAAGCACTAGAGGCCATGAACATTCGCACAATCACTCGAGATAATTTCGAGGCAGATGACATTATCGCAAGTCTCGCTGATCAAGCCGCAGACTCCGGATACCAAGTCTCAGTGGTTTCTGGTGACCGAGATACGTTCCAACTCATTCGCGAAGAGACCACGATTCTTTATCCAATCAAAGGCGTACTGAATCTAGCGCGAATGACTGATGAAGCCGTGTTCGAAAAGTATGGAGTGCATGCGAAACAATATCCTGACTTGGCTGCACTTGTCGGCGAAACTTCAGACAACCTACCTGGCATTCCGGGTGTAGGACCAAAAACCGCTGCCAAATGGTTGCAACTTTATGGAAATCTGCAAGGCGTTCTCGACGCTCAGGGCGAAATAACTGGCAAAGTAGGGGAGAGTCTTCGCGAACACGCACCACTCGCAGTGCGCAACAGAAAACTAAACCACTTGGTGCGTGATCTTGAGTTTGATTTCAAATTTGATGATTTAGAAATCATTGGTGTTGACGAAAGCAAAGTTAAATCAACTTTCGCAAAGCTTCACTTCAAATCACTAACCGAGAGGGTGCTACGACTAAAGGGTTCAGGTAAGGCAAGCAGTGGAAGCGGTGTAACTGAGCCAACTGCTGCACAGGATGAGCCAGAAGTGTTTGAGGAACTCAAGATTCCTGAATTCGAGAAACTGGATGCGAATTCCCTTGCTGAGCTTCTAAAGAGCGAAAATCTTCTGGCCGTCAGTTTCGTATTTACGCCTAACGGGATTGCCTCTGTTGGCTTCGCTACTGAAACTAAACGATACGAGTGGGCGCCAAGCAATCTGGAGGCGATCAAGACCGAACTGCTCGCCTGGCTATTGAGTGATAAAGCCAAGGCAATTCATGATGCTAAGAACACGTCAAAGCGACTCTTTGAATTAGGACTGGATCTTCACGGGGTCAACTATGACACCCTTCTTATGAGCTACCTGTTGAATCCACTTCGAAAGGGCTTCGGCTTGGACGACCTAGCGCTTGAATATCTCGGAATCGCGGTAAAGCGAGAAGACGAAGATGCGCTAATCAAAGAGTCCTCATCAGATGCATCTCTTGACGCTTGGCTGACGGCGAATCTCGCTCCGAAGTTGTACCTGAAGCTAAAGAACGAAAATCAACTACGGGCGCTTGATGAGATTGAGCTTCCGACGAGTCACACACTCGCGGAAATGGAATTCATTGGGGTTCAAATCAATCGATCTGCACTAGAGGATTTGTCAGAATCACTTGCCAGCGAGATTAAACAAATCGAAACAGAAGCATTCGCGATTATTGGCAAAGAGATAAATCTCTCATCCCCAAAACAATTGCAAACAGTTTTGTTTGACGACCTGGGCATGACCGGTACCAAGTCCGTGAAGACCGGATTCTCTACTAACGCAGCTGCTCTGAATGAATTGTTTGAACAAACCGAGCACCCATTCCTAGCAAAACTTCTGGAACACCGCGAATCAACAAAGTTGCGCCAGATTGTTGAGATCATCGTCAAGTCGATAGCTGAAGATGGCCGAATCCACACAAACTACGTGCAAACCGGGACTTCTACTGGTCGACTCTCAAGTGACTCACCAAACTTGCAGAATATCCCGATCAAGAGTGAACGCGGTCGAGAGATTCGTGATGCATTTGTCGTTGGGGATGGATTCGAAACCCTATTGACGGCTGACTACTCGCAGATTGAAATGCGAATCATGGCGCACCTGAGTGAAGATGAAGGATTGATAGAGGCGTTCAAAACTGGCGAGGACCTTCACCGCTTTGTCGGATCTCGAATTTTTGGAGTAACCCCTTCGGAGGTAACCGCTCCAATGCGCTCAAAAGTTAAGGCGATGTCCTATGGTCTGGTTTACGGCCTAAGTGAATATGGCCTAGCCAAGCAGTTGCGCATCAGCAATGGGGAAGCCAAACAGCTAATGTCCGACTATTTCGCTCGTTTTGGTGGGGTGCGAAGGTATCTGGCTCAAGTGGTGGATGAGGCCAAATTGAATGGCTACACCGTGACCACCTTTGGTCGGAGACGGCCATTCGATGACCTCAAATCGAGTATCTTCCAGGTGCGAGAAGCTGCTAGACGAGCTGCCCTAAACGCTCCGATTCAGGGCACGGCAGCAGACATCATGAAGTTAGCCATGACTCGAATCGACCGAAAAATCAAGGAATCCGGCCTAAAGAGCCGAATCCTGCTTCAAGTGCATGACGAGCTGGTTTTCGAGGTGGCTAACGGGGAACTTGAGGAATTGAAGCAGTTGGCCGTCCACGAGATGGAAAACGTCGTGGAATTGTCCGTGCCGCTCGAAGTCCACCTAGGCGTGGGCAAGTCTTGGGATGCCGCCGGACACTAGTTTCGCGGCTACAAAGCAGATAGAATCTATGAGTGCCAATTTTGGCGCGAAATCCCTATCCATTGCCTGGGTTAATCACCCCGGCCCGAGTACGTCCGTTAAGAGTAAAAGTACATATGTCAAACACCCCAAGCAAGCAGATCGCAGTCAACGATATTGGATCTGCTGAGGACTTCCTAGCAGCAGTCGAGAAGACCCTTAAGTTCTTCAACGACGGCGACCTAATCGAAGGCACCGTAGTAAAGATCGACCGCGATGAAGTTCTTCTAGACGTTGGCTACAAGACTGAAGGTGTAATCCCTTCACGCGAACTTTCAATCCGTCACGATGCAGATCCGTCAGAGATTGTTGCAGTTGGCGATTCAATCGAGGCACTTGTTCTTCAGAAAGAAGACAAAGAAGGCCGTCTAATTCTTTCAAAGAAGCGCGCACAGTACGAGCGTGCATGGGGCGACGTTGAGAAGATCAAGGAAGCCGACGGCACCGTTACCGGTGTTGTTATCGAAGTTGTTAAGGGTGGCCTGATCGTAGACATCGGTCTACGTGGATTCCTCCCAGCATCTCTAATTGAACTTCGTCGAGTACGCGACCTTGGTCCATACCTTGGCCAGAAGGTTGAAGCGAAGATTCTAGAGCTAGACAAGAACCGCAACAACGTTGTACTTTCACGTCGTGCACTTCTAGAGCAGAGCCAGTCTGCAAGCCGCAGCACCTTCCTGCAGGACTTGGTCAAGGGTCAGATCCGTACCGGTGTTGTTTCATCTATCGTCAACTTCGGTGCATTCATCGATCTAGGTGGCGTAGATGGTCTAGTACACGTTTCTGAACTTTCTTGGAAGCACATCGAGCACGCGTCTGAAGTTGTTGAAATTGGTCAGGAAGTTACCGTTGAGGTTCTTGAAGTTGACCAAGACCGTGAGCGCGTATCGCTATCACTCAAGGCAACTCAGGAAGACCCATGGCAGCTATTCGCTCGCACTCACGCGATCGGTCAGTACGCACCAGGTAAGGTCACCAAGCTTGTTCCATTCGGCGCATTCGTCCGCGTTGCAGACGGCATCGAAGGTCTAGTCCACATCTCTGAGCTTTCAGCCAAGCACATTGAACTTGCCGAGCAGGTTGTTGCTGTAAACCAGGATGTATTCGTCAAGGTCATCGACATCGATCTAGACCGTCGCCGCATTTCACTATCGCTAAAGCAGGCTAACGAAGAGGTCGACCCAGAGGGCACCGACTTTAATCCAGCACTCTATGGAATGGCAGCGGATTACGACGACAAAGGGCAGTACAAGTACCCAGACGGTTTCGATCCGGCGACCAACGAATGGCGTGCAGGCTTCGAAGAAGCTCGTTCTAAGTGGGAGAAGGAATATGCTGAGGCTCATGCCCGCTGGGAGGCTCACAAGAAGCAGGTAGCAGCAGCAAACGAACTAGCTGCCAAACTTCCAGATGCTCCAGCTGGCTCAGAGTCCGCTTCTGCCGAGTCTAGTTACTCCAGCGAGGTAGCCGACCAGGGAACGCTCGCTGGCGATGAGTCGCTAACTGCTCTTCGCGACAAATTGAGCAAGGGCGAGTAAATTCGCACATCGTGTGAAACGGGGTCGGCACTAGCTGGCCCCGTTTACTTTTAGGCTTAGTGCATGTACTTGATCGGACT
>JBJTNZ010000088.1:0-4671 GCA_046074345.1 Micrococcales bacterium
CCCTCGTACCCGGCCAGGATAACCGCCTGAGCACTTTGGGACAGAATAATCATGGCCACCAGAAGTCCAGCGATTCCACCTGTGACGCCCCACAGAACCGCTCCAGCGGTCTGGCCAGGGGTCACGATGTTTGCGATCAGAAGACCAATTCCGAGCAGGCCAATGAAGGCGATAAGTGACCAGGCGAGAGCGCTCTTGTCATCCTTGGCGGTCTTCACCAGAACCTTGATTACCTGGACGAAGCGCGATGGTTGACGGTTGGATTTAGCTGAGTTCTTTGCCATGGGATAAAGCCTAAGGGAAATTAGTGTGCAGCCTGGCTGAAGCCGTCGCGCGCCGCTGCATCGGCTAGGTGTTGCAAATGTGCCGGAATCTCGCGACCTTTTTTCTGCATTGATGATGCCCACAGGCGTCCAGCTCGGTAAGAGCTTCTAACCAGTGGACCACTCAGCACTCCAAGGAACCCCATGTCCTCTGCGATCTTGGCAAACTCTACGAATTCTTGTGGCTTGACCCATCGATCAACCGGATGATGGCGTGGGGTTGGCCTTAGATATTGGGTGATGGTAACGATGTCTGTGCCCGCTTCATGTAGGTCTCGCAGGGCTTGGATGATTTCGTCTGAGGTTTCGCCCATACCGAGAATTAGATTCGATTTGGTTACGAGGCCGAAGTTACGTGCTTGAGTGATTACATCGAGCGAGCGCTCGTAGCGGAACGCGGGTCGAATCTGTTTGAAAATTCGTGGGACTGTTTCGACATTGTGAGCAAAAACTTCAGGCGCCGCATCAAAAACCTTTTGCAAGTGAATTGGATTTCCGGAAAAATCGGGAACCAATATTTCTACTCCGGTGCCAGGGGACTGGCTGTGAATTTGCCTGATGGTCTCGGCGTATAGCCAGCTACCTTCGTCTTCAAGGTCATCACGAGCGACGCCAGTAACAGTGGCATAGCGCAACTGCATTTGCTTGACTGATTCGCCGACTCGGCGTGGCTCATCGGTGTCGAGATCAGCTGGCTTACCGGTGTCAATCTGACAGAAGTCGCATCGCCGAGTGCACTGCGAACCGCCGATTAGAAATGTCGCCTCTCGGTCTTCCCAGCATTCGAAGATATTTGGGCAGCCTGCCTCTTGGCAAACGGTGTGCAGTCCCTCAGTTTTGACGAGTGACTGTAGCGCCTTGTATTCCGGCCCCATTTTGGCAGTGGTCTTAATCCACTCAGGTTTCTTTTCGATTGGGACTGACGCATTTCGCACTTCTAGTCGAAGTAACTTGCGCTCTGGCTTGTCGTTCATCGTCTCAATTCAATCTCACCCAGGTGCCTCATGATTGAAGTTACAGCCATTTCTGGGGTCACTTCATTTCCGGTTAGCAATGACAGGGTAGTAGTTTTGGCATCGCGAATACCGCAGGCAATTATCGTCTCATAAGGTTCGAGAGAGTTGTTGCAGTTGAGTGCAAAACCATGCATAGTAACTTTTTCGGCGACTCGAATGCCGATCGCGGCGACTTTCTCAAAAGACCCAGCTACATCAACCCAAACTCCACTTCTGCCAGGTACACGTTGCCCGATGACCCCATATTCGGCAATTGAATCAATCAGTACCTGCTCTAGCCAACGCACGTAGCCGACCACATCGATTGGCTCGGGCAGTTTCATGATTGGGTAACCAACTAATTGCCCTGGTCCGTGCCAGGTAATTTTTCCTCCGCGGTCGACATCAATCACTGGGGTGCCGTCCATTGGGCGTTCATCTGGCTCAGTTCGCTTGCCTGCAGTGAAAACCGATGCATGCTCTAAGAGCAGCACTGTGTTTTCTTGTTTGCCATGAGCCACGCGCTCATGAACCGCTCGCTGCAATTGCCAGGCAGCTTCGTAATCAACGAAGTTAGGGGAGAGTCCGACGACCTCAAAGGCAGGCATTGTTCTAGTTTAAATCCACATTGCTAGGAATTATTCCCCAGAATTACTATTTCGTTCTTGGTGATTTGACTTGGGCGATTAAATACTGGCATGCCACTAAACCAGATACTTCGTGAGTACGGAATTGATCGTACATACCAGTTCAACTCGCTAACCAGTAATTGGGTCTCTGCACTGCATCACGCAGAGTCGAAGGGGGTAGAGGCGAATCCGATTCGAATTGGAGCAAAGCGGGTAGTTCTGTCAGCGAGTCAGCAATCACGATATCGTCCAAAGTTCATCGTCATCTCCCTAACAGCAATTTCCGTCGCCTGTGTTCTGTTGTTTCTTCTGAACGCTCCGCGCACAGACGAAGCCTTCGTCACAAGTGAACCAGAGTGCCCAGCGATTGCCATTGGAGATGTATTTGCGGAACATGACTCTTCGGTATCGATAGGCGATTGGCATGCGAAGTTTGAGATTGAGACCGTGTTGGGTGGCTTACTGAGGATGAAAGTATCTGCAGTTTGCAAACATCACCACTGGGCTGGTCAAGTGACTGCAGCGCGCTTCGCCAAAGGATTCGTAATAAAGAAATTGGCCCCCATCGATTGATGAGGGCCAATTAACTCGAGCTTCTAGATACCTAGGTTTGCGCTGAAATTCGCTTCTTCAAGTCGAGTCTTTACATCGACAAGGAAGCGACTTGCGTCGGCGCCATCGACTAGTCGGTGGTCGTATGACAGGGCTAGGTAAACCATGCTGCGGATTGCAATTGTGTCTTGTCCGTCAGCGCCAGGTACAACGACAGGACGCTTTGTGACAACTCCGGTACCGAGGATCGCAACCTGTGGGAGGAAGACAACCGGTGTATCGAATAGTGCACCACGTGATCCAGTGTTGGTCAATGTGAATGTGCCGCCGCCAAGTTCATCAGGCTTCAACTGGTTGTTGCGTGTGCGTGCAGCTAGATCTGCAATCTGCCCAGCAATTTGCGCAATGTTTAGCGAGGCTGCATCCCGAATCACTGGAGTGAGAAGACCCTTCTCAGTATCAACAGCAAAACTGATGTTCTCTGTTGGGTGGTAAACAATGTTCTCGCCATCAATAGTCGCGTTTAGTTTCGGGTGAGCGCGAAGAGCTTCGGCCGCAGCGAGTGCGAAGAATGGCATGAAGTTCAACTTGCCGCCAGTTGCAGCAACGAATGCTGGTTGAATCGTTGCACGAAGGTTTGCGATTCGTGTGACATCTACTTCAACAACTGTGGTTAGTTGCGCAGTTGCCTGCATCGATGCGACAGCACGTTCCGCAAGAACCTTGCGTAAACGCGACATAGGTTCGGTAGTGCCGCGTAGTGCAGATGCGGTAGCGGCTACGTGCGGAGCTGCGCTGGTAACTGGCGCGGCAACTGGCGCCGAGTAGACAGGCGCGGCTGTTGCACCTGAAGATGCAGCAAGAACGTCTTCTTTACGGATTCGTCCGCCGACTCCAGTGCCGCTTACGTTTTGCAAGTCGATTCCGTTTTCGTTCGCAAGTTTACGAACAAGTGGAGTGACATATCCTGCATCGCTGCTGTTTACAGGCGAGCTGACAGGTGTCGGTGCTGCTACCGGTGCCGGTGCCGGTGCTACTGCAGGTGCAGGAACCGGAGCGGCGTCTACAACAGGAGCAGGAGCAGGTACTGGTGCCGCAGCTGGTGTCTCCACTGCTGCTGGCGCAGCAGGTGCTGGTGCTGAACCTGAGCCACTGCCAATGATGGCAAGTACGGCGCCAACCTGAACAGTCTCGTCTTCCTGAACCAGGATTTGCTCGATGACTCCAGCTACAGGAGAAGGAATCTCTGTGTCAACCTTGTCTGTCGATACCTCAACCAGTGGCTCATCCACGGCGATTGTGTCGCCTACCTTCTTTAGCCAACGGGTGACAGTACCTTCGGTGACGCTTTCTCCCAGCGCTGGAAGTACTACTGAATCGCTCATGTTCTATTGCTCCTGTTTATTAAGCGTGTGCGTGAAGTGGTTTGCCGGCAAGAGCAAGGTGAGCTTCGCCGATGGCTTCGTTCATGGTTGGGTGTGCGTGGATGAGAGTTGCAACATCTTCAGGATATGCTTCCCAATTAACGATTAGCTGCGCTTCACCGATTTGCTCGCCAACGCGAGATCCGATCATGTGAACACCAACTACCGGGCCGTTGTTCTGGCGGATGAGTTTGATGAATCCTGCAGTGCCAAGAATTTGACTCTTTCCGTTTCCACCAAGGTTGTATTCATAGGTTGAAATGTTGTCAGCGCCAAACTTCTCAGCAGCCTTGGCTTCAGTTAAGCCAACTGATGCGATTTCTGGTTCGCAGTAGGTCACCTTAGGGATTCCAGATTCGTCGATGACAGCTGGGTTCAAGCCGGCGATTTCTTCGGCAATGAATATGCCTTGCTGGAATCCGCGGTGTGCCAATTGCAATCCAGGCACGATGTCGCCAGCAGCGTAAATGCCAGGAACGCTGGTTTGTAAGCGCTCATTAGTGAGCACGAAGCCGCGATCCATGGCGATTCCGTTTTCTTCGTAACCGAGACCAGCAGTGTTCGGGCCACGTCCAACTGCTACTAGAAGTAGTTCCGCCTCGAGTTTCTCTCCACTTTCGAGAGAAACCACAACGCCGTTTTCGTGCTGCTCAACACCTGAGAAGCGAACGCCGGTCTTAAAGTCGATTCCACGCTTACGGAATGCGCGCTCAAGAGCCTTGCTAACTGATGCGTCCTCGTTTGGTAC
>JBJTNZ010000089.1:0-2923 GCA_046074345.1 Micrococcales bacterium
GCTAGCAATTGAACTTGATTCATTGCGATCAACCGAAAGAATATTTAGCAAATCTTGGCGTGCAAGTTGATGCGGATAGTTTGAGTCAGAACCAATCACATCCAAGAGAGATCGGCAGGCAGTGTCTTCGTCGACCCATGGATCTTCAAGTAGCAACTGCAAATGAACATCCAACAGCCTGGCTGTGCCATCGGCACGTTCGACATATCTGCCTATCCAGAAGAGTGACTCGGCGATTCGACTAAGCATTTAAATCCACCTCGCTTGTTGAGCTTTCGTTTGATTGCTGCTGTTGCTCTTGTTGTCGAGCGAAACCGGCATTGAAAGACGATTGACTTGCGACCACCCCGGAGACGGCCGAGTTAGTGGTCAGCACAGTCTTCGGTGCCGTTCTTTCACCACCGACAACCCAGGTATCCTTTGACCCGCCGCCCTGCGATGAGTTCACTACCAGCTCACCTTCTGGAAGCGCCACTCGGGTAAGACCACCGGGTAGCACCCAAACGTCACTACCGTCGTTTACTGCAAAGGGACGAAGGTCTGCATGCCTTGGTCGAAGACCTTCTTCCACCAACGTTGGAATGGTGGAGAACTGGATTACAGGCTGAGCAATCCAGCCGCGAGGGTCTTTGATAAGTCGTTTTTGAAGGTCGTCGAGCTCTTTTTTAGAAGCACGCGGGCCGACCACGAGACCTTTTCCACCTGATCCATCCACCGGCTTGACTACCAATTCAGGTAGACGATCTAGCACCTCTTCGAGGCTGTCTTTTTCTTCAAGTCGCCAGGTTTTGACATTTTCGATAATCGGATCTTCTCCTAGGTAGTACCTAGTTAGATCCGGCATATAGGTATAGACGAGTTTGTCGTCTGCTACTCCATTACCCACGGCATTGGCAATCGTGACATTTCCCAGTCTTGCTGCCGTTAATAGCCCCGGTGGACCAAGGACTGAATCCGCCCTAAAGGCAAGTGGGTCTAAGAACTCGTCATCAACCCTTCGATAAATCACATCGACTCGACGCGGACCAGCAGTGGTACGCATGTACACCTTGCCACCCGTGCAGAAAAGGTCACGCCCCTCGACTAACTCGAGCCCCATCAAACGCGCAAGAAGTGTGTGTTCGAAATATGCGCTGTTGTAAACACCGGGTGTCAACACCACTACTACTGGATCGTCAACTCCACTTGGTGCTGCAGCGCGAAGGGCAGCTAGGAGTCGATTTGGATATTCCCCCACTGGCTGGATACGCATTTGTTGAAAGAGTTCGGGCAAAGTTTGCGCCATAACGCGGCGATTGGAAATCACGTAACTGACGCCCGATGGTACGCGCACGTTGTCCTCAAGCACTCGCCAGGTGCCAGCCTCATCGCGAATCAAATCAATTCCACTTACCTGAATTCGCACACCATTTGCCGGGTCGATGCCGTGCGCAGCTCTATGAAAATGAGCAGACGAAGAAACCAGCGAAGCTGGAATCACGCCATCACGAATACTGTTTTGCGGACCATAAATGTCGGCAAGAAACGCTTCGAGCACCCGCACTCTCTGCTTGATGCCAGCATCGAGAGTGGTCCACTCTTGGCGGTCAATGACCCTAGGCACAGCATCCAGCGGGAATGGCCGCTCTTCGCCGGCGAAGTCAAAAGTCACGCCCTGGGCCAAATATGAAGAGGCGAGGGCTTCGGTACGACCCCTAAGTTCATCATGGGTCATCCCAGCCAGAGTGTCGTGGATCTTTTTGTATAGATTCCTGACCCGGCCAGGCTCGGAGAACATCTCGTCAAAGGCAACCCCGACATTGGATGTCGGATACTGCTCGAATAGATCTCCCATTCCCCCAAATTAGGGCGCAGTTATTTCAGGGGTGTTTCTGCCGTGATTCTGAAAACGAAAATATTTAGTGGACTTCGCCGCGCAGAATTTGCTGAAGGCGACTCTTTATGCCGTCCAGCAGTTCTGCAGAAGGCACTTCTTGACAGTGCTCTTCGATTTTGTTGTTGATGGTTGACTCTAAGTCGTAGTCCGCTTCGCATGAATCACAGTTGGCGAGGTGAGCGGTGATGTCGTCTAGCTCTTGTTCCGAAAGTTCGTTGTGCAAATACTCGTGAACATGTTTTTTAGTTTCCTGGCAATCGATCTCAGACATTACTCCTCCTCTCCTGTGTCATAGCCTTCTTCTTTTGCATAATCGAGAAGCAAATTGCGAAGCATTTTCTTCCCGCGGTGGAGTCCGCTCATTACAGAACCCTCAGGAATATCTAACACCTGAGCGATTTCCGCATATGAGAGACCCTCGACAATGCGATAGTAAACAATCATTCGCCAGTTTTCAGGCAGTTCTAGTAACGCTTTCTTAACGGATGCAGATGGCATCATGTCGATAGCTTCGGCCTCGGCAGAACGTGCAGCCACTGAAGTGACCGATTCGGCGCTGCCAATTTGCCAGTCTTCTAATTCGTCCAGCGCAGTCTTGCCGAGTGCTTTACCGGCTTTCACGCTGTTGTTGATGTTGGTGTTGTTCATGATCTTGAACAACCAGGCACGTACATTGGTGCCCTGCTCAAATTGTTCAAAGGCTTTGAAAGCCTTCACCATGGTCTCCTGAAGGAGGTCTTCGGCATTGGTCGGGTTTTTAGTCATGTTCATCGCGGCACCGTAGAGCTGCGGCATGAGCGGAATGGCCTGCTCCTCGAAAAGTCTTACTTTGCGAGCTTCTGCGGATTCTGTCTTAGGCATCTGCTTTGAGTTTAACCGCGGAAGGCCAAATGGCATATTCATCGACAAACTGGCCACGGCGAACCCCTTCCTTCTGCTGATAACTTAGAACCAATGACTTCGAATTCTTATTCCCCGTGGCCGGCGCCTGTAGCCAATGGCCCAATTCAGGCGGAAGTAGCCCTCCCCGGGTCGAAGTCACTGACC
>JBJTNZ010000090.1:0-2004 GCA_046074345.1 Micrococcales bacterium
CATAACCTCGACGATGATTTTTGGCATTTTTCCCCTAAATATGGGTGGAATTTGAGCGCTTCTTCGGGCGGGAACCCCTTTATTTTACCGCTATGCGACCTCTTGGGTGAGACGCTCGACCAATTCGGCGTACTTATCTGCGGTCTGGGTGACGATCTCGGCTGGGAGTTCTGGCGGGGTGCCAGTCTGGTCCCAGTTTTCCGCAAGCCAGTTGCGAACGATTTGCTTGTCGAATGAGTCCTTGCGCTCGCCACGCTCCCAGGCGGCCTTCGACCAGAATCGGCTGCTGTCTGGAGTTAGTACTTCATCGCCAAGAGTGGTCAGGTCGTTCGAAGGATCGATACCGAACTCGAACTTTGTATCGGCCAAAATGAGACCGGCTTTTTCGGCTAGTTCGCTTGCTCGGTTGAAAATCTTAATGCTCAAGTTTTTGAGTTCGTTTGCGTGACGCTCACCGATAAGCTCGACGACTTTTTCGAAACTGATGTTTTCATCATGCTCGCCAAGCTCCGCTTTAAAAGCAGGTGTGAAAATCGGTTCCGGAAGTTTTCCGCCGAATTGCAAACCTTCAGGAAGTTCGACACCGCAAATAGTTCCGGTGGCTTGGTAGTCCTTCCAGCCCGAACCGGAAATGTATCCTCGCACTACACATTCGATTGGAAACATTTGAAGTTTTTTCGCAACCGTCGCGCGACCTTTAACCACTTCAGGAATTTCAACTTCGTGCGAAACATGATTTGGCACATCGAGACGGTCAAACCACCAGTTAGTCAGCGTGGTTAGGTGCTTACCTTTGTTTGGAATTGCTGGTTCTAGTACGTGATCAAATGCACTTACTCGATCGCTGGCCACTACCAAAATCAGGTGTGCGTAATTTGGATTTTCTGATTCATAAAGATCACGTACCTTGCCGGAGTAAACGTGCGTCCAACCGGGAATTGCAATCGCCATTAGTTGGCAACTTTCTTCGCGATGTCTTTTCTGTAATGTGAACCCTCAAGCTTGATGTGCTTGATGTTCGCGTATGCAAGTTCACGAGCAGTGTGAAAATCTTTCGCGCTAGCTACTACTGAAAGCACTCGACCACCGGTGGCATAAAGTTTTCCGTCAATGAGTTTGGTAGCTGCATGGCAGTGTTCCACGTCGGCATCCTCTTGGAGCCCAGTAATCTCGCGGTCTGGAGCCGCGGTATCTGGGTAGCCTTCACTCGCTAGAACGACAGTAATGGCTACGTCATCGCTGAACTTTGCGCTTGGACCATCGGCAAGGCAGCCAGTAGCAGCGCGGTGTAGCAGTGATTCAAGCGGGTTGGTTAGTCGGCGAAGAACAACCTGAGTCTCAGGGTCGCCGAAGCGTGCGTTGAACTCGATAACGCGCACTCCGCGCTTAGTGATGATGAGCCCGCAGTACAGAAGCCCGACGAATGGTGCACCAAGTCGTGCGAGTTCATCAACGGTAGGTTGCGCAACTGTTCGTTCGACTTCTTCGATGAAGTTGTCAGGCAACCACGGAAGTGGCGAGTATGCACCCATGCCTCCGGTGTTAGGGCCTTCGTCATTGTCGAATGCGCGCTTGAAATCTTGCGCTGGTGAAAGTGGCAGTACTGTCTTGCCATCGCTCAAAAAGAAAAGTGAAACTTCTTCACCATCGAGAAATTCTTCAACCAAAATTCCCATGTCGATAAATTTTTGTGCGTGTGCAAGTGCAGCGTCACGATCGCTGGTGACGATTAGGCCGCAGTAGAGCAGGCCGACAAATGGTTCGCCAAGTCGAGCCAATTCGTTGACGGTTGGCTGAGCAACGGTGCGCTCGACCTCTTCGATAAAGCCCTCTGGCAACCAAGGAAGCGGGCTGTATGCACCCATGCCACCTGTGTTCGGGCCTTCATCATTGTCATAGGCGCGCTTAAAATCTTGCGCTGGGCAAAGTGGCAACACTGTCTTGCCATCGCTCAAAAAGAAAAGTGAAACTTCTTCACCATCGAGAAATTCTTCAACCAAAATT
>JBJTNZ010000091.1:0-5920 GCA_046074345.1 Micrococcales bacterium
CAGCGGTGAAGGCAATTGCGATTGCCGGAATCGTGTATTTGTTTGGTAGTCGATGTTCGCGAATATCGGTGCGAGCCAGTGGCCAAGCTACTGCGAGTAAATAAAGATTTCCAGCCCAGTTCATGAGCACAAGTTAAAAAGTAAATCGGCCTTTCGGCCGAAGTTTTCAACAGTTAGTGTTTGCCAACGACTGTCGTGCCAGCTTTGACATCCTTGGTCACCACTGAGCCAGCACCGACCTTAGCGCCGTCACCAATTGTGATGTCTCCGAGCACCACCGCACCGGCTCCGATCACAACATTGTTGCCAAGTGTCGGGTGTCGCTTGATGTTCTCGTTTACAACTGAGCCGAGGGTTACCGAGTGGTAGAGCATTACGTCGTCGCCGATTATTGCTGTGGCGCCGATTACTGTGGCCATTCCGTGGTCGATGAAGAAGCGGCGGCCGATGGTGGCAGCAGGGTGAATCTCCACTCCAGTGAGCCAGCGACCTAGGTTTGACACCAGGCGGGCGACGATCTTGAGCTTGAGTTTGGTGTGAATGCAGTGGGCAATTCGGTACCACCAGACAGCATGAAGCCCGGTCCCGGTCAAAAACATTTCGAATTTTGACTCCGTGGCCGGGTCATGATTTACGGCGTTTGCCAGGTCTTCCTGGAAACGACGCCAAATTGATACTGAGATTATTGCTCCTGTAGGTCGGCATAAAGCACTGTAGACAAGTATCTCTCACCAAACGATGGAATGATAACCACAATGTTTTTGCCGGCGTACTCTGGGCGAGCCGCAATCTGCGCAGCTCCCCAGATCGCGGCACCTGAAGAGATGCCGCCGAGGATGCCCTCTTCGGCGCCAAGACGACGTGACCACTTGATGGCCTCCTCGTTTGGGGCATCTAGGACCTCATCGTAAATGTGTGTGTCCAGTACCTCTGGCACGAAGTTTGGACCAATTCCCTGGATTGGGTGGCCAGATGGTGATCCACCGTTCAAGATTGGTGATGCAGCAGGCTCAACCGCAATGACCTTAACGCTTGGCTTTAGCTGCTTCAATACCTGACCAACGCCAGTAATGGTTCCACCGGTACCGATACCGGCAACAAGTACGTCCACCTGACCGTCGGTGTCACGCCAAATTTCCTGCGCGGTTGTATTGCGGTGAATTTCTGGGTTTGCTGGGTTTGCAAACTGACGCACTAGTACAGCGCCGTCCTGCTGACCGAGCTCCTCAGCCTTTGCAACTGCTCCGCGCATACCTTCGGCAGCTGGAGTCAAAACTAGTTCTGCGCCGTACGCTCGCAACAATGTGCGACGCTCCTTTGACATCGAGTCAGGCATTGTCAAAATCACTTTGTAACCGCGCGCTGCACCAACCATTGCAAGCGCAATGCCGGTGTTACCAGAAGTTGCCTCGACGATGGTGCCACCAGGCTTCAACTTGCCAGACTTCTCCGCGTCGTCAACCATGTTGATTCCGATGCGGTCCTTGACAGTTGCCGAAGGGTTGTAGAACTCAAGCTTGGCTAGAACATTTCCACCAGGGATGATTCGGTTAATGCGAACCAATGGGGTGTTGCCAACGGTCTTGGTGATGTCGTCATAGATTTTTGCGGTCATGCCTCAATTTTAGGCAAGCCAAGACAAAGCCAGAAACCACGGTTTCCGATTGTTACGACTTGTCGAGCAGACCCTAATCCAAGAGATCTGTGACCAGACCGGCAATAGCCGAGCGCTCGCTGCGGGTGAGTGTGGCGTGAGCGAAGAGCTTGTTGTTCTTGAGTTGCTCGACTACGCTGGCGATACCGTCATGGCGACCAACCCTGAGGTTGTCACGCTGTGCTACGTCGTGGGTAAGCACCACGCGGCTGTTCTGGCCGATGCGGGAAAGCATGGTCAGCAGCGTGTTGCGTTCTAGCGACTGGGCCTCGTCCACGATGACAAAGGCGTCGTGCAGTGAGCGGCCGCGGATGTGAGTCAGCGGAAGCACCTCGAGTAGCCCGCGATCGACCACGTGATCGATCACTTCTTTGCTAACCAGCGCGCTCAGGGTGTCAAAAATCGCCTGGCCCCAGGGGTTCATCTTCTCGGCTTCGGAGCCAGGGAGGTAGCCGAGCTCTTGACCGCCGACTGCAAATAGTGGACGGAAGACCATGATCTTTTTGTGCTGACGACGTTCTAGTACTGCTTCGAGTGCGGCACAAAGCGCAAGTGCTGACTTACCGGTACCGGCGCGACCTCCGAGAGAAATAATTCCGATTTCTGGATCCAACAATAAGTCAATTGCAAGGCGCTGTTCGGCGCTTCGTCCGTGCACTCCGAATACATCTCGGTCTCCGTGAACCAGTTTGATTTTCGAACCGGCTTCAACGCGACCAAGTGCGCTTCCGCGCTCCGAGTGAATAATCAAACCGGTGTTGATTGGCAAGGTTGCAACATCTTTGTGCTTGATGATTTCGCTGTCGTAGAGATCATTGACTTCATCGCCAGAAAGTGTGATTTCCGAAATTCCTGTCCAGCCAGAATCAACCGCGTTGTCGTTGCGGTACTCCTCTGCAGACATACCAAGCGATGCAGCCTTGACGCGCATCGGAAGGTCTTTGGAAACTACTGTGACGTCGAGACCTTCGTTGGCGAGGTTGAAGGCACAAGCAAGAATTCGTGAATCGTTGTCGCCGAGTTGCATACCTGAAGGAAGCACTGACTGGTCGATGTGATTTAGCTCAACTCGAAGAGTGCCACCATCGCCGACCTGAATTGGAAAGTCGAGTCGTTCGTGTTCCTGGCGAAGGTCATCGAGGTGACGAAGTGCCTGGCGTGCGTAGTAGCCGATTTCAGGATCGTGGCGCTTCTTCTCGAGCTCATTGATCACAATGATCGGAATGACCACTTCCTGTTCCTTGAACTTAAACAGAGCCTTTGGGTCAGACAGCAAAACCGAGGTATCTAGTACATAGGTCTTAGTCGCTGTTGCTATGGCCGCAGGCTTCTTCTTTGCGGTGCTTTCTGAAACCTTTTTAGTTGTGCTCGAGGAAGTGGTACGGGCCACGGTGCTCCTTTAGTTGTACTTAGCGTCAAGTTACGCCTGCGGGGGCTGGAGAGATTGTTGCGACACGCCCGATTACGCGTTTGTAATAAACCGTTTACCTTTAGGTGTCGCTGGGACGGCTAGGCCCCAAATCTGCGGTGGCGGCGGGCAAAGGCACGTAGTGCTCGGAGAAAGTCGACCTTACGAAAATCGGGCCAGAGCGCTTCCTCAAAGTAAAGCTCCGAGTTGCTCGACTGCCAGAGCATGAAACCGGATAGTCGCTGCTCGCCCGATGTACGGATAATCAAATCAGGATCCGCCTGTCCACCGGTATAAAGATGCTCGGTGATGAGTTCAGGGGTCAGCTTTTCCGACAGCTGGTCGAGTGAAATACCTTGATGCGATTTCAGGATGCTCTTAATCGCCTCGGCAATTTCTGCTCGACCGCTGTAACCAACCGCAAGATTTACAGTCGGCTTATTCAAGTTTGCGGTGTCAGCCTCTGCAGCCTGAAGTTTTTCGATTAGTGAAATTGGAAGTACAGATCTGTCTCCAACCAACTTCACTTTCCATCGTTTGCGATTAGCCAATTCTTCGGACACTTCACCGATGATGGCTAGAAGTTCGTTTAGCTCCTCGGAATCGCGTTTGACCAAATTGTCGATCGAGAGCATGTAAAGCGTGGTGGTTGTAATTCCAATTTCGTCACACCACTCGAGAAACTCAAAAATTTTAGATGCGCCTGCTGCGTGCCCGTGCGAAGGTTTTGAACCCGGACGACGCTCCGCCCAGCGGCGATTCCCATCGAGCATGACAGCTACGTGTTTGGGTAGCTCGGCAGCGACCAGGTCGGCTTCGATCCGACGTTCGTAGAGCTTGTAAAGCAGGTTGCGCACATCCCAAATCTAGGGCATAGAGTGAAGCCATGAGCATGCCTATCAGTGAGGGTTATCGCGAACCAGCGGCTGATGTAAAGCCGACTTGGCGCGGCTGGATCCACACGGGCGTGCTGCCAATAGTGATTGCCGGCGGCATCGTCCTGGTAGTTCTTGCCGAGGGTTGGGTGGCCAAGACCGCCAGCGCAATCTTCTTTGCAAGTTCGTTCCTGTTGTTTGGCAACTCCGCCCTATATCACCGCTTCAACTGGAAGCCTCGCGCCAAGAAGGTGCTCAAGCGTATCGACCACGCAAATATCTTTTTGCTAATTGCCGGTTCTTACACCCCTATTACGCTTCTCGCGTTGCCGAAAGAAAAAGCGTTCTGGTTGATGTTTGTGATTTGGGGTACGGCCGTGCTTGGCATCGGATTCAGGGTCTTCTGGATAAACGCACCGCGCTGGCTATATGTGCCGATTTATATCGCGATGGGTTGGGCTGCGATTGCCTTTGTTGGTGATTTCATGAACGCCAATGCGCCGATGATGATTTTGATACTTTCCGGAGGTCTCGCCTACACAATTGGCGCCATCGTTTACGGATTAAAAAAACCGAACCCAATTCCCGGGCATTTCGGATTTCACGAGATATTCCACTCGCTTACAGTCTTGGCTTTTATGAGCCACTGGACGGCTGCACTACTCATTGCGCTTGCTCCGGCCGCCGGAAGTTTCGGCAGCTGATTCTTCAGCATCGAGCTTTTCGTTAATCTCGGCTTTGTAGCGCACTCGACGCACGCGACGAACCATATCGAAAATCAAGAAAATCGCCGCAAGGCTCATTCCGAAGACGAATAGGAAGCCAAGTGTTCCTGGGCTGTAAAAAGTGTTGGCCGGATCGGTGGTTTCGGTCGGGGTCGGGGCGGCAAGCAGCCAGCCCGAAACAAAATTCAACATGCTTCTAGTATCGCCGCAAAGGGTAGCCTTTAAAGCGATGAACCAAGAAGAACTTTTGGCTGCCCGTTACGGCAAAAAGCCACGAAACAAACAGCGCGACCGCATCTGGATAATCACAATCTCAGTGGTCGCGTTAATCTCGTTCCTCACCTGGGCCATCGCCGTTACTGCCGAAAACAGCGGCAAGCCGACGGGCAATCTCTTGAGCTTTAACGTCACCAACGACAACGCCGTCGAGGTAGAAATTTCAGTAACCAACCACGATACGAGCACGGTTATCTGCCAGGTCGAGGCCCTAGCCGAAGACTACGAGGTAGTTGGCTACAAAGAGGTGCCGGTAACAAAATCTGATTTTGCGGTCAAAACCACAGTTAGCACAGTCCGGCCGGCGGTATCAGCCGTGGTCAAAGACTGCTGGTTCAAATAAACTTAAGAAATTATGTCTGAAACAACCTGGCTCACCCAAGAGGCCTATGACCGCCTATCCGCCGAACTAGAACAACTCGTGAAGTTCGGCCGCAAGGAAATCGCCAAGAAGATCTCCGAAGCCCGCGAAGAAGGCGACCTCAAGGAAAACGGGGGCTACCACGCGGCTCGCGAGGAGCAGGGCAAGATTGAGGCCCGCATTGCTCGACTAGAGGAGCTCCTTGCCTCGGCAGTGGTCGGCGAGGAAACCGAGTCTGACGGAACCGTGCAGCCGGGTAACATCATCACTCTGACCATGAACGGCAAAGAGCAGACTTTCCTACTGGGTAGCCCAGAGATCAGCGAAGGCACCGAGCTCGATGTCTTCTCACCAGAAAGCCCAATCGGCCAGGCAATTGCCGGCCTCAAGATTGGCGAAGAGACATCTTATGCGGCTCCAAACGGAAAGCTTTTTGAAGTAAAAATCGTCAATGTTTCCACGTATGTTGGATAGATGAGCAACCCACTTCTTTCTCTAAACATCCCGATCGGTTTCGGCTTCTTCAAAGCGAGCTGGGGAAATTCGCCAGTCGTTCAACCAGGTGCAGCAAGAGACTCATTCATTCGCGGACTAAACGCAGCAATGGATGCCGGAGTTCGA
>JBJTNZ010000092.1:0-12906 GCA_046074345.1 Micrococcales bacterium
CTTGTACGTGTCTGAAATGGTCACATCTCGAGCCTTGGTTGAGCAAACCGAAGGTTCAATGAGAATAATTGGTCATCACGAAAGTGAGTCAATTCGAAGTGTTCAACTTTATGGCGTTGATCCGGCAACAATTTCACGGGCTATCAAATTGCTTGTCGATAATGACAAAGCAGATCACATTGACCTAAATTTTGGTTGCCCCGTACCCAAGGTCACACGCAAGGGTGGCGGTGCTGCACTTCCGTGGAAGCGTGACCTCTTTGAATCGATTGTTAAGTCTGCTGTTAAGTCTGCTGGCGATATTCCTCTCACTGTAAAAATGCGCAAAGGTATTGACAGTGAGCACCTGACATTTCTGGACTCTGGAAAAGTGGCCAGAGATGCAGGTGTCACCGCGATTGCATTGCATGGTCGCACGGCTAGTGATTATTACTCGGGTACCGCAGATTGGAATGCAATCGCAGACTTACGAGAAGCACTTCCGGATGTACAGGTTCTTGGCAATGGTGACATCTGGTCTGCCGCTGATGCAATCCGAATGATGAGACAAACCGGAGTCGATGGGGTTGTTGTTGGGCGAGGGTGTCTAGGCAGACCTTGGTTGTTTGGTGATTTGCAAAAAGCTTTCGATGAGTATCGGAGAGATCCAAATTCAAACGCCGCAATCGATTTGATTCAGCCCAATCTTGGAGAAGTAGCGGATGCATTCAAACGCCATGCCGAACTGCTCACCGAATACTTTGAGAATGAAGAGCATGCCTGTCGCGATATCAGAAAGCATGTTGCCTGGTATTTCAAGGGTTATCCGGTCGGAGGCGAATTCCGAGCAAAGCTATCTCAGGTGCAATCACTCGACCACATGGACCAAATCTTGAGCGAGCTGGACCGTGAATTGCCTTACCCCGGCGAGGGTGCTGAGGGTCCACGTGGCCGACTGGGTGGGGTTAAGTCCTGTTCGCTACCTGACCGTTGGCTAGACTCACGCGAACTAGTGGGGGATGACCGCACTATGTTGTTAGAGGCCGAGTTGAATGTGTCAGGGGGTTAAATGAGCGAGTTAGGCTACAGCGATTTTGACCGCGAACGTTTTGAGCCAGAAGATCGCAAGTCAAATGGCCGCCGCGGTGAATTCGCGCGCGATCGAGCTAGAGTGCTGCACTCGAGCGCATTGAGAAGGCTCGGAGCCAAGACCCAAGTCCTTTCTCCAACCGCGGGTGATTTTGCTCGTACCAGGCTGACTCATTCCTTGGAAGTTGCCCAGGTTGGTCGCGAGATGGGTGCTGAACTTGGATTAAGTCCAGACATTGTTGACATGGCTTGTCTTGCTCATGATTTGGGTCACCCACCTTTTGGGCACAATGGCGAAACTGCGTTGAATGAATGGGCATTCAACATTGGTGGTTTTGAAGGTAATGCCCAAACTCTTCGACTCTTGACCAGAATTGAGCCAAAGGTCTTTAGCGACAATGGAGAACCACGTGGCCTCAATCTCACCAGGGCGAGCTTGGATGCGACTTGCAAGTATCCGTGGACAGTTGAAAACGCAGTTCGAGATGCCGAAGCGACCAAATCTGTGAAGTTTGGTGTTTACCAAGACGATTTACCCGTGTTTGAGTGGTTGAGAGATGGCGCCAGCAATCGAAACAAGTGCATTGAGGCCCAGGTCATGGATTTTGCGGATGATGTCGCATATTCCGTGCATGACTTCGAAGATGCCATTGTTTCCGGATTTATCGATTTGAAGCAGGTGACAGATAGGGGAGTCCGTGCCGGCTTGATTGACAAGATTTCAATTTGGAATGGTGGCGTACTCGACAGAGGTCAACTTGAAGAAGCTTTCACTGCTCTCGAGCAAAACACCTATTGGTTGAGCAGTTTCTCCGGTTCGCCGCGGGATCTGGCGACTCTCAAGAATTTGAGTTCGTCTTTGATTGGCACGTTTGTGCTTGCGTCGACAGATCGCACTTTGGAATCAGCGCAGTCATCCGAAGTGACCAGATACCGCTCTCAACTGCTCGTGCCGATTGAGATTCGAGCTCAGATCAGTGTGCTCAAAGGATTGGTGTCGGCATTCTTGATGTCGATAGATTCTCGCAAGGGTT
Organism: Micrococcales bacterium; assembly: GCA_046074345.1. Taxonomy (GTDB): domain Bacteria; phylum Actinomycetota; class Actinomycetes; order Actinomycetales; family Microbacteriaceae; genus Rhodoluna. Next base: position 2,103 of record JBJTNZ010000092.1, read on the forward strand.
TTTACGAGTATCAGAGAGCCATTTTGACTGAACTGGCCGATGCGCTACTGGCTGCAAACGGCAAACACCTTGATACCTATAGTTCATGGGCATGGACAGGTGCTAGCGACGAAATCGCACAAAGACGAGTGATCGTGGACCAGGTCGCCTGCCTCACCGATCAGAGTGCAATCAAATTGCACTATGACCTTGTCGGTTCGAAGAAGTTTTAGGATTACTGGCATGGCAGGCAAGATTCGCGCGAGAGACATTGAAGAGGTCAAAGCTCGCGTAAACATTGCCGACGTGGTCTCTGATTATGTCGCGTTGAAACCCGCTGGCGTCGGCTCGCTAAAAGGGCTCTGTCCATTTCACGATGAGAAATCCCCATCTTTCACCGTGAAGCCGAATGATGGTTTTTACAAATGCTTTGGCTGTGGAGAAGGTGGGGACGTCTACAAATTCTTGCAACAGCTCGAATCAATTTCGTTTTATGAGGCAGTTGAAAAGCTAGCTTCGAGGGTCGGATTTGCCTTGACCTACGAAGAGGGCTCGGGCCAGCCGAGTGATTATGGATTGCGAAACCGCATTTTTGAAGCAAATCAGGCAGCGGCAATTTTCTACCAAAGCCAAATTATGTCTGATGGTGCGGAAGCTGGGCGAGAGTTTCTCAAAGGGCGTGGGTTTGATCGGGCAGCTGCCGAACACTTCGGTATTGGTTTCGCGCCTAAGGCATGGTCGGAGCTTTACAACCATTTGAAAGGCCTCGGCTTTTCTGATGACGAACTAGTTTCGGCGGCCTTAGTTACAAAAGGGGACAAAGGTTTTTACGACAAGTTCCGCGGTAGGTTGATGTGGCCAATCAAGGATTCCACCGGCCAGGTAATTGGTTTTGGTGCTCGAAAACTTTTTGAAGACGACAATGGACCAAAGTATCTAAACTCGAGTGATACTTTGGTGTATCACAAATCACAGGTGCTCTACGGAATCGATTTAGCAAAAAAGGAAATCACGAAAAAGCAACAGGTAGTTGTAGTTGAGGGTTATACCGATGTGATGGCTTGTCACTTAGCTGGTATCACAACCGCCGTCGCTACCTGTGGCACGGCTTTCGGCGACGATCATATTCGCATCTTGAATCGCATGCTTTCGAACGAGATTGATAGTCCTGCTGAGGTTATTTTTACATTCGATCCAGACGCTGCTGGGCAAAAGGCTGCAATGCGCGCGTACAACGATTCGAATAAGTTCAATGCTCAGACATTCGTTGCTGTCGGTCCGGATGGATTAGATCCGTGTGATCTTCGCAGCGCCAGAGGCGATGAAGCTGTAGTTGACATGATCGCTACTAAGAAGCCGATATTTGAATTCGCCATTAAGCAGAAGATCAGCAAATTCGACTTAAATTCGGTAGAGGGTCGGGTTGCCGCTGCTCGTGCTGCTGCGCCGGTGATTGCCGGTATACGAGACGCCGCACTTAGACCCGCCTATGTGCGGGCACTCGCGGGCTGGGTCAGTCTTGACGGAAACGAAGTGGCTTCATTGGTTGATGTCGCTCTGAAAAAAGGGCGTAATGATGCGGTTGCCGAACTAAGGCGCGATCAGCAGATACCTGAAGCTCCGGAAATTGATCCAGGTGCAGAACCTAGCCACTACCCAGCCATAAACCTTTCCGACCCGATTATGCGGTTTGAGCGCCAGCTACTAGAGGTCTTGCTGCAGATACCTAACGCATACACCACCGAACAACTGAAGCGGATTGTCGCAGTAGCCTTTTCGGCCCCAACCCACATCGCGATAGCAAACGCTATAGAAGCCGCTGCTGCTTGGCACGGGAAAACCGAATTTCTCCCGACCGTTGCTGGCGCGACACCAGCCGACCTGCAGGGGGTCTTGCTTGAGATTGCCGGGCAGACATTGCCTGCGAATACAGAAGAACAACTCCAACGATATGGTGAAGGTGTTGTTTCTAGGGGAATCGCTGCGGTTCTTGCTCGTGAAAAGAATGAGCTATTGGCCGCCCTTCGCCGTACCGAACAGGCAACAGAACCTGAAGCATATGCCGAAATCCAACGAAAACTTGTGGCACTCGAAGCTGAACGAAGAACCGTACAGGGGTAGTGATGCACAACAATAAAGTAAGCATCCTGCCAAAGAGTTTCCCCGAGTACGAGGCGGCCGTAATTGCTGCCGGCGGTGATCTCGTAAATTTTGATGATTCAGTGAGAGCTGTGATCTGGACTGACTATTCGAAGCCAAACGAGTTAGCCACACTACTCTCAACTAGTCCACAAATTGAATGGGTGCAATTACCATTCGCCGGCGTAGATGCTTTTTCAGAAGTCATCAAGCACCCAATTCGATTCACGTCGGCAAAAGGTGCCTATCGAAAGCCGGTTGCGGAACACGCTCTGCTTCTCATGATGGCTCTTGGTCGAGTGATACCTGAACGAGTAAAGGCGAAAACTTGGGGTAAGAACTTTGCGGTTTCTCTTTACGACAGTCGCATTTTGATAATCGGTGGCGGAGGAATTACCGAGGAGCTCTTGTTATTGCTTGCACCATTTGGCGCTCAGGTCTCTGTTATTCGCAATCGAGACTTGCCGCTGAAGGGAGCAAGTTCGACAAAGACTTTCTCGCACTTGGACGATGAGCTTCAGCGAGCAGATTTTGTAGTTTTGGCTGCTGCGCTCACCGATGAAACTCGCGGTCTTATCAATGCCAAGCGATTAGCTCTAATGAAAGAAACTGCATACCTGGTCAATATCGCTAGGGGCCCGATGGTGGTCACTCAGGATCTAATCGATGCGCTCAACTCTGGGGCAATTGCTGGGGCCGCGCTCGATGTCACCGATCCTGAGCCTCTGCCCGATGGCCATCAACTTTGGGACGCCAAAAACATCCTGATTACCCCGCACACGGCTGATACCCGAACCCAAGTGGTGCCGCTCTTCTCCGAACGCATTGACGCCAACGTCAAGGCTTATCTGGGGCTTGGCGAGTGGGTTGGTGTAGTCGACGCTGAATTGGGCTACTAGACCGAAATAAGAGCCCGTTTAGGGTCGAATCTGGCTAAATTCTTTGGTAATGTTAGAGGCTGCGAAAGCATTCCTCGGTAGCTCAATTGGCAGAGCAATCGGCTGTTAACCGATAGGTTCTTGGTTCGAGTCCAAGCCGGGGAGCCATTTTTCAGGCGGTGTTTATGATTCGTTGGATCCAGAATCGCCCTTGGCAATCAAACATTTTTCTAGCCCTTTTTTCGCTCTGCCTTTTTGGTGGGCTCGATTCAATATCCATTGGTCTTACCTCGCTAGCAGTGGCGCTCACTTACGCGGTCTCCGTGCTTCTGGCTCGCGATTTTGCTTGGACCAGCATTCTGCTAATAATTACCGGTTCGGCTTTATCAATAACCTTTCAGATTCGATCCGGCGCCACCGGCGGTATTTGCCTTCTAGCCCTGGCCCTATTGGCAGCCTTTGGAAGTAGAGTGCAGCGATACCTCGCACTTGCAGTGACGTCAGTTTCGGGTATTGCAGTTTTGTATTCAACCGTTTACCAAGATGCAAGTGGACTGTTGGCATATGACATTGGTTCAAAGAGCGAACTGGGGCAACTCAATATATTCCTGTTCGGTGTTCTATTGATTCTCGCGACCGCAACTCTAAGTTGGTTGGCCGGTCGGTTGCTGATCACTAGAGCGACGCACGTCGGTACAGCCTTCGACCGCGCTGTCGCCGAACGCATTCAAGCACAGCAGGCATTGGAAATTGCTGAGCAAAACAAGCGCTTCCAAATCGCCCGAGACATTAGCGAACTCATTATTCAAAGAGTTTCCGCGAGTATCAGTTTGGCTGAGGGTGGGGTCTACGCTACACAAGCTGATCCATCAACCGCGTCACGAATTTTGGAAAAGGTCGCGGAAAGCGCACGGGCGGGGCATAAGGAATTGCGCAGGCTATTCGACATGCTGAATAAGAAGCACGAGATTACTGCCGCGCCACCGCGAATTGATGATTTGGATGCTCTAGTGATCGCATTCAGACAAACCGGATACAACATCAATCTTCGCCATGAAGGCCAAAGGTTTGAAATCGATGAAGGCGCGGAATTAGCGGTTTATCGAATTGTTTTTGATGCACTCGAGAACATTCGTAAGCATGCCCCGGTGGGTACTGATATTACGATTGACTTCAGCTGGACAGATAACGGCCTGCAGGTCCTAATCAAGGACAACGGTGTTGAACTGAGTAACCGTGGTTTATCTCTCGAAGAGCTCACCTACACAATTGAAGAAGACCGAAAAGCGCTAGTGGATACCATCGTTGGTGCCGGTCTTACGGCTATGTCAGAGCGCGCCGGGCTTTACGGTGGCACAATCGAAGCTTCAAGAGTGCCAGGGGTTGGCTTCACGGTGTCAGCTATATTCCCTGATCTAAAAAACTCAGCAAGGGCTTAGCAGTGCTTCGGATCGCGCTTGTCGATGGGGACCTTGCAATTCGCGCGGGCCGGCGGTTGATGATTGACTCCCAGCCAAACATGCTGTTGGTATTTGAGGAGTCCGACGCTCAAAAGGCCTTGGCTAAAATTCCTGACCTATTGGTCGACGTGATTGTCATCGACCATAGGCTAAAGGGTTTTGATGGTCTCGAATTGTCACGTCGCCTTGTGGAGGTCTACTCAACAAAAGGGGAATCTTGTCCCACGATTATTATTACCGGCACTTATGCGACACCTGAGTTAGTTTTGTCAGCATTGCGCAGTGGCGCATCCGATGTCGTGACTCAAGATGCTCCTATGTCGGAATTACTTACGGCACTGAATAATGCCAACGAATCGAAAATCATGTCAGACTTTGCCGGTTTCAATGAAATTCTGAGCCACGCAGAATATGTACCCAAACCGGATCCACTGTTCGTTCTGAGGCGTAGTCAGTTAAGTCATGAATCGAAGCTCTTGTTGGATTACCTAGAGCAGGGAAGTTCGTTCAATGCTTTGGAGAAGGCGACCGGGCTGTCAGCCGCGGTTTTAGAGTTGCAGTTGAAGAAGTTACTCATCGACCTGCACTTCGCAACTTTTGAGCAGTTACAACTAGCTCTGCATGACTCAAATACTTAGGCGTCGATTTTGTCTTTGCCTGGTAGCCAGGAGAGGCCGTCCACGCCCCATCCTTCTTCCGCGGTAATCTCAGCCACTTCGTTTTTGAATTCATCACGCAATTTGTCGATGTATAGATAACCGTCGAGGTGATCATATTCATGCTGAAAAATGCGAGCGAGCCAGCCAGTGGCTTCGATCTGGACGGGATTTTGATCTAAATCTGTTCCGGTGAGTACCACTTGGTCGGCTCTCTTGATTGGGAAACGATAGGTGGGGAATGATAGGCAACCCTCACTCTCTGTTTCCTCATCTGGTTCGTCCTCAGAAATGGGTCCAAGTTGCAGTGAAGGGTTTATGACAACTCCGCGCACTAGGGTGCCGTCGTCTTCGGTCCAGGTGTAGGTGAAAACTCTAAGCCCCACGCCCACTTGAGTTGCTGCCAAGCCGACACCAGGGGCTTTATCCATGGTTTCAAACATGTCGCTTACAAGCTCACGTAGTTCCTGATTGAATTCGGTCACTTCGGCAGCACGGCGATGTAGTACGGGGTTGCCTTTGATGCAAATTGGTCTGATAGTCACAAGACAAATTTACCCGAAGCCTCCGTTGATAGTACCTCTTGTTGATTTAAGGTTGTTTCAGAAGCACCTAGGAGATCGATGCAGCAATTTTTTGGCCCAGCAGAGGGTCTTAGATACGTCGCCATCCTTCTCGCGGTTTTAGCCGCCGTCGCGCTGGCCTTTGGTGCCCAATTTCAAAACAATGAAGTTGGCAAGTCGAAGGACCACAGCGTAAATGTTAATGGTCTAAAACTTCGCAACATCGGCCAATTATTCAAGCGGCCTCAGTGGCTTTCTGGCTTAGGGCTGACCGGATTAGCAATTGTCTTGCAGCTCGGAGCTTTGTCTCTGGCCCCACTGATTGTTGTTCAACCTATTGGCGCAATTGCTCTGGTAATTACTTATTTCTTAAATGCTAGGGTCACCAAGACTGCGGTCGATCGTTCAAGCATTATCGCAATCATCCTTTGTACGGGTGGAATCGCCGGTTTTGTAATCATGGCGTCAGCTGTCGCTCATGAAAACGTTTTGACCGACGATGCTTTGAGAATTGTCTTGGGTATCCTGGTCGCAATTTTAGGTGTTTTTGGGATTCTTCATTTTGGATCCAAGAGGGCGGCCTCGCCACTTACCTACATTGTTGGTGCGGGAGTGCTTTACGGATTCGTCGCAACCTTGGCAAAAGTAGTTATTCTTCGCATATATTCTTTGAACTTCGAATGGCTCACGCTGATGTGTTTGATCGCGCTCCTTGCAGCGATGACCTTAGGTGGTTGGTTTGTCCAAAATGCCTACGCCAAAGGTCCTCCAGATTTGGTGATTGCCGGGCTCACGGTCATTGACCCAATGGTTGCAGTAACCATCGCCATCGTAGTGCTTGGTGAGGCTCAGCAGTCCAACCTGATTACCTCTATTGGCTTCGCAATCACTGGCGTGATTTCTATAGCGGGGGTATGGCTGCTGTCCAAAGTGCATCCTGAACTAGCCAACAAAGTTAATTCGCAGCGGTAAAATCGTCTAGTGCCAGCCAAACCTAAGCCCCTAACCGTAGTTATCGGCGCCGACACGTTCCCGCCGGATATCAATGGGGCAGCTCGCTTTGCTGAACGTCTTGCCGGTGGGCTAGCTCGCCATGGGCATGATGTGCACATTATTGCCCCGGCATTCAACGACAAGCACGGCACCTTTACAGAGATCCACGATGGATCGAAGATGACGGTTCATCGAATTAAGAGCTATCGGGTCTTGCAACATGCAACCCTTCGCTTCATCTGGCCATTCACACTAAAAGCAAAGACCGATGTACTGCTAAAGCAAATAAAACCTGATGCAGTGCATATTCAGTCGCATTTGATTGTTGGCCGCTACTTGGTTCGAAGCGCTAAAGAGCAAGGCATTCGTCTCTTGGCGACCAACCACATCATGCCCGAGAATCTAATCAAGTACTCAGTCATCATCCCTAAATTCCTAGAGAAATTTGCGATGAACCTGGCTTGGAAAGATGCCGGACGCATCCTCAACAAAGTCGACTTCGTTACCACACCAACAAGGCGCGCTGCCGAACTACTCGAAGCTGCGGCTGGGGTTTCGGATGTCTTGGCAATCTCTTGCGGAATCGATTCATCAAAATTCGCCAACGCGACTCCCACCAGTAACAAAAAGCCGAGGATTCTTTTTCTCGGCCGACTTGATTACGAAAAGCACATCCATAATCTTCTAGAGGCAGTCGCAAAACTGCCGAAAGAACTAAACACTCAAGTTGAGATTGTCGGTAATGGTGGTGAACGCAAGAATCTAGAGAAACTTGCACAAGATTTAGGCATCACAAAGCAGGTAACTTTCTTTGGTCACATTTCCGAGGAAGAGCTACCAAAGGCCTATGAGCGCGCAACGGTATTTGCTATGCCATCAATTGCTGAACTGCAGAGTATCGCAACAATGGAGGCTATGGCTTCTGGAAGACCAGTTGTAGCCGCGGATGCCATGGCACTTCCGCACCTAGTGCACGATGGCGATAATGGTTATCTTTTTCCGCCGGATGATGTCGACCTGTTTGCCGATAGGTTGTTGCGAGTACTAACCGCGGATAAAAAAGAGCTTGAGCGTCTTAGCGAGAACTCGCTCTATTTGATCCAGTCACACGATATTGAACGCACTTTGGCTATCTTCGAGGGTCTCTACCGCGGTGACCAAGACGCGGCTCAAACTTCTGATGACAACCGTGCTGATTACCTTCTTCCAATCGGCCGGCTGAATGCCAGACTTCACAGTCAAATGCTGACACTTAGAAAACAGACCGTTGCCCTACGAGCAGCCTCCCTGAGCCTCGTGGATAAGGCAGAAGAGGCTGTAGATGAGATGCGCGACAAGTTGGATGAACTACGCGGCGAGCTCCTACAGCGCACCAAGCAAGCAAACAAGAGGGTTGTGAAAACCGCAGTCAAAGCTGCCAGGAAGGCAAAGAAGGCGATTATCGAGGCTGCCGAAAGCCTCAAATCTGATGACTAGACTCATCAGTCGGGGGAGTTAGCTCAGCCGGTTAGAGCAGCGGACTCATAATCCGTCGGTCGCGGGTTCAAGTCCCGCACTCCCCACCAGTAGTCACGGTTAGGCACATTGCCTTTTGACAAATCGCCATTGCGAGTCGTAACCTGAAGTCCTCGCAGTTTCAGGCACAGGTCGTTGGGGAAGACGTACCTAGGTTCTGGAGGCGAAATGAACGGTATTTCTACCCAGGGCATGGTTTTCATCCATAGCGCCCCTAGGGCGCTTTTGCCGCACCTTGAGTGGACCATGGGCCGCATACTCGGGGGACCAATCCAACCACGATGGCTACCTTCTGGCCCAGCTGAATTTCGTACCGAATTTCACTGGCAGGGAGACGAACATAGCGGTGCTGATCTCACTGCGGAACTCATGGGCTGGAAGTCTCTGAGGTTCGAAGTCACGAGCGACAATTACCGATGGTCCTATACTCCAACGCTTGGGCTATTTCACGCGGTCACGGATGATGTTGGAAATATCTTGGTGAATGAGTTTCGAATTAAAGCGGCGCTCGAATTCGCAGGCTCGAATTCAATTGAGTTGCAAAGGCAAATGAGAATCTTGCTCGGTCAGCCTTGGGATGATGAGCTCGAGCAATTCAGAATTCATGGAGCAGAGGCTCCAATCATCTGGTTGAAGAGCGCTACAAGTTAGTTGTAACTGCGGAATGCGATTACCGCGTTGTGTCCGCCGAAACCAAATGAGTTCGAAATGGCCAGGATTGGTCCGTCATGCAACTTGCGTGGTGAAGTGACTACATCAAGTGGGATTTCTGGATCCTGGTTTTCAAGGTTGATAGTCGGCGGGGCAGTTCGTTCGTATAGCGCTAGTACGGTGAAGATTGCCTCGATGGCTCCAGCTCCACCGAGAAGGTGTCCGGTGCTTGACTTAGTCGCTGAGAAACAAATGTTCTTTAGGTGATCACCAAAAACTCGCTTCAGAGCTACGTACTCTGCGATGTCGCCAACCGGGGTTGAAGTGGCGTGTGCGTTGATGTGAACAACTTCCTCAAGTTTGGCATTCGCCTGCTTGAGTGCTGCAATTACAGCACGAGCCGCGCCAGCACCTTCAGGGTCTGGGGCAGTGATGTGGTGAGCATCGCTAGTGACTGAGCCACCGACGAGTTCCGCATAAATCTTGGCACCGCGAGCTTTGGCGTGCTCCTCCGTCTCGAGTACCAGAGCGCCTGCTCCTTCACCCATGACAAAGCCGTCTCGGCCAGTGTCATAAGGGCGGCTTGCCTTAGTCGGGTTTTCGTTGTTGCGAGACAACGCGTGCATTGATGCAAATGCGGAAATTGGTAGTGGGTGAATTGCAGCCTCAGCACCACCAGCAACAACTACGTCAATCTCTCCGCTCTGTAGACGGAGAATTGCATTTGCGATTGCTTCCGTGCTTGATGCACAAGCCGAAACCGAGGTGCGTACTCCACCTCGGGCAGCAATGTCCATTCCGATAGCAGCGGCTGGGCCATTAGGCATCAGCATTGGCACAGTCATCGGAAGCACGCGACGAGGTCCGTGTTCCTTCAATGTGTCGAAAGCGTCTAGCAGAGTCCAAACTCCGCCGATTCCGGTAGCAAACTCTACTGAAAGTCTCTCTGGAGCTACCTCCGGCTTACCCGCATCAGCCCACGCCTCTCGCGCAGCGATCAGCGCGAACTGGCTTGATGGATCTAATCTTTTTGTCTCAGGTACTGAAAGAACATCCTTGGCCTTTACCTTTGCTTGACCGGCAAAGGTGACAGGAATCTGGTACTGCTCAACCCAAGGTTGCTCAAGCGTAGAGATTCCTGATTCGCCAGCAAGCAGTGCCTGCCAAGTTGATGCGACATCGCCACCGAGTGGGGTAGTAGCCCCAAGCCCGGTGACAACAATCTTCTGAGACAAGGTGATTTACCTTACTGAGCGTTAGTGATGAAGCTAACTGCGTCGCCTACGGTCTTTAGGTTAGCTACTTCATCTTCAGGGATAGTTACGCCGAATTTTCCTTCAGCGTTCATAACGATGGTCAACATTGAGATTGAGTCGATGTCTAGGTCGTCAACAAATGACTTTTCAAGCTGAACTGAGCTGGTGTCGATACCGGTCTCTTCGTTGACGATCTCTGCTAGACCGGCAAGTACTTCGCTCTGTGAAAGTGCCATTATTTTCTCCTTATTGGTTATTTGACCGTGGTTAAGTTTACGGGAGGACTACTACTTGGGCGCCGAAGGCAAGCCCCGCGCCGAAGCCGATTTCAAGGGCCAATCCACCTGATTTGACCTCGCCCGATTCCAGCAATGCATGCATCGCTAGAGGTACAGACGCGGCGGAGGTGTTTCCGGTGTAGACGATGTCGCGTGCGACCACAACATGCTCTGGAACAGCCAGCTGCTTAGCCAACTCATCAATGATGCGGATGTTGGCTTGATGGGTCACGATAGCGGTTAGGTCATCTGCGGAAATGCCGGCAACTTCTAGCGCCTGGCGTGCAACCTTAACCATCTCCCAAACTGCCCACTTGAAGACCGTTAGTCCCTCCTGGCGCAAGGTTGGCCAAGCTGCAGTGCCGTCACGAAGTTCTAGAAGCGAAGCGGTCATTCCGACTGCGTCCCAATGAGAACCATCCGAACCCCAAACAGT
>JBJTNZ010000093.1:0-2567 GCA_046074345.1 Micrococcales bacterium
CCTCAACGTTAAACCAATGCCATTTATTTTGGCTGAGGTGTTTATTTCAAACATCGGCGGAGCCGCCACTCTGATCGGGGACCCACCGAACATCATCATTGCCAGCAAGGCGGGGCTAACTTTCAATCAATTCCTAGTGCACATGGCGCCAGTTGCATTGGTGGTAATGGCAGCAGTAATCCCATTGTTGATCTTGATGTTCCGAAAAAGTTTGGTGAACTCGGCTGAGGACCGTGAAAAAATCTCGAGCCTTGAAGCAAAGAGCTACATCGTCAACAAAACACTGCTAGTCAAGTCGCTGACCGTCCTGGCCTTGGTCATTCTGGCCTTTGTCACCCATTCCATAACCCACATCGAGCCATCGGTAATTGCCATGATTGGTGCGGGATTATTGGTGTTAATCAGCAACCTGAAGCCAGACCAGTTCGCGATGGATGTCGAATGGGGCACACTGGTGTTTTTTGCCGGCTTATTCGTCATGGTTGGTGCGCTCGTAAAAGTAGGCGCGTTAGGAATTTTTGCCGATTGGATTGCCGCTGTTATTGGAGATGACAGAACCTTGGCTGCCGTATTAGTTCTTACAGTTTCTGCGTTGGTCTCCGGAATAGTCGACAACATTCCGTTTGTAGCTGCAATGTCACCGGTGGTGACTCAACTGAATCAGTCGATTTCTGGAATTACCAATGACGGACTTTGGTGGGCACTTGCATTGGGCGCCGACTTTGGTGGAAACATGACAATAATTGGCGCTAGTGCAAACGTAGTTGCCATCGGATTAGCAGCGGCGAAGGGCCACACCATTTCTTTCTTGCAATTTGCAAAATATGGAGTGCCAGTGACTTTAGTTTCGGTCGCGATTTCAGTGCCGTATGTGCTGCTTAGGTACTTTGCATGAGCCAACCAGCTGGCGGGAACGATAACGCGAGTCACGAACTGACCACCTGGGGCGTGGGCCCTTGGCAGGGAGATCTGCCTACCGAAGACTTTTACGACGCCGAACTTTTACGCGAGGGCGACACTCGAAATGTGCTCGACAAATATCGCTACTGGAAAATGGAAGCGATCATTGCCGACCTAGATATTCGTCGTCACAAGTTTCACGTGGCTATTGAAAACTGGCAGCACGATTTGAACATCGGATCAATCGTGCGCACGGCTAACGCGTTTCTCGCTGCCGAGGTGCACATCATTGGGCATAAGCGCTGGAACCGCCGCGGGGCAATGGTTACCGACCGATACCAGCACGTGCGACACCACCCAACCGTCGAGGACTTCGTGGCTTGGGCATCGGCTGAGGGGCTGCCAATAGTGGCGATCGATAACGTGCCTGGCTGTCAGCAGATCGAGAAGTATTCGCTGCCGGAGTCTTGCGTGCTGCTGTTTGGGCAGGAAGGCCCTGGTTTATCTGAGGCTGCAATTGCTGCATCTTCTGTAGTTCTTGAAATCACTCAGTTTGGTTCAACGCGTTCGATTAACGCATCGGCTGCGGCTGCCATCACTATGCACACCTGGGTAATGCAACATGTATTTGCGAACTAAACTTCTTCGACTTTTACACCAGGTAGTCCGGCAAAATCAGCTGCTCGATCGTGAGTGAGAATAGTTGCGTCGTGCGCTTTGGCTGTCGCTGCAATCATTGTGTCAATCGGAGTTCGCTTTGTGCCTGTAATTCGCATGAAGTGCATGATTTCTGAATAGCTCTCAGCTTCGGTTGCAGTAAAAGGGAGAAGTTCCGCGAGTTGAATCAGGTCATCGAGACTTGCCCGATTGTCAGCCGCTCGATTTATATTTTTGTCGAGACTGAACCCCACCAACATTTCTGCGTAAACCACTGATGGAACATATATTGAGTGCTTTGGTCTAAATATTTCCTCTGGCGAAACTGCGCCACGTTCAAGTGAAACCAAAATGCTTGAGTCGAGTACCAAACCAGGGGCTTTCACTCTTCGTTGCTCCACTTCATTTGGTTCCAATCGAAGTATCGATGATCATTTGGATGTTCTTCATCGCGCATTTTTTCGATTATGTCCCAAACCGGACTGTCTGGGTAATAAGTTTTGCTGGCGTAGATGTTCAGAATCTTTTGTCTGCGCTCTTCCCAGTCTTCGGCGATTGGGGTGATTTTTGCGATTTCCTTTTTGCCTCGGATGATGACGATTTCTTCGCCAGAGTCGACAAGGTCGAGGATCTCGCTGAAGTTGCGAGAGGCTTCGGTGGCGGTGACTTTCTTCATAAAAATCAGATTATCTGATTTTGTCAGATCGGCAAGGGTCATGGCTAGAGGCTAGTTGTTGATGGGGGCTTAGGGTTTACTGCCCGCCAATCTGGGGATAAAATTGGCTGTACGCCATCGCGTGCAAATCCTTCTTCAGGCAAGGAACAAACATGCCGGCATTAGTGATCGTTGGAGCCCAGTGGGGCGACGAGGGTAAAGGTAAAGCTACCGACCTTATTGCAGAGCACATTGATTATGTGGTCAAGTTCAATGGCGGAAACAATGCTGGCCACACAGTGGTCATCGGCAACGAGAAGTATGCGCTGCACTTATTGCCATCTGGTATTTTGAC
>JBJTNZ010000094.1:0-4791 GCA_046074345.1 Micrococcales bacterium
CTTCCACATCACTGATGTCGGCAATGAACCACTTGAGCAGTGAGTAAATCCCGGGTCAATGACTCGGGATTTATTTTTGCCAAGACAAGTTTCTACGCAATGTAGAGTATACTTTTACAAGATGTAGAACTTGAAGGGTCAACAATGAAGAACTTGCTAATCTCAGCAGCAGCGGCTGTGCTGCTAATTGCTCCAGCCACTAGTGCACAGGCACACGTTTCAATCACTCCTGGGGTAACAGCTACCGGTAGCACAACAACTGCTCTTACGGCAGGTCAGAGCGGTTACCTCAATTTCCGAGTCGGCCACGGTTGCACACTGGAGAAAGACATCACAAACCCAGCAACGGGTAAGAGCCTTGCTGGCACAAAGTATTCAACCAGTGCATTTAGCGTTGAGATCCCCGCTATTGCTCAGGGCACAGGAAGCACTGTACCTAAGCCGATCTGGGTCCCTGGCTGGAATTCAAAAGTAACTAAGGATTCAACATCGGGAAACTACGTTGTTTCTTGGACGGCATCAAACACGAACTTTTACTTACCTGATGCACCAAGTGGAGACGCAGGTGGAAACATGTACTTTGATTTTGGGATTGGAATAAAGTGGGCAGCCGATGCAGCTGGCAAGACTGTATTCTTCAAATCGGTGCAAACTTGTCCTGTTTCTGTTCCCGGTGTTAAGGCAAGCAAGGGAAAGAAGGCAATCAATCCTCGATTGATCAACATTTTCAACAGTTGGGATGTAACTGATGGAAGTGGTAAAGATGCAATCGCAGACGAGATTGAACACAACACTGCACCAAGCGTAAAAGTTCTTGCGCAATAAATTCATTTCGTTGGTGGCGGCGCTGGGACTTATCTCAGCGCCACTCCCAGTCAGCGCGCATGCGCAACTAGTAAATAGCAATCCAAAAGTGAGCGCAGCGCTTTACAAGGTGCCTGCTCAAATTTCTCTTTCTTTCGACGACGATCTAATTGAGCTAGGTAGCGCAAATTTGATTCAAGTGATTGACCCAAAAAATAGAAAAATACAATCTGGAGAAACTTTGCTAGCTGGAGCAACGCTTTCGGTGAAACTCAAGCCAAGCACCATCTTGGGTAAGTACAAAGTTATTTGGCGGGCACTATCTGGAGATGGTCATCCGGTATCAGGGATTTACTACTTCTATTTAGTGAAGAAGAAATAGCTAGCCAAAGTAAGCTCTAGCCGCCGTGAGATCCTTCGAATCAACTCGCTTCAGGGCTGAATGGTCTGCTGCAACTTCACAAAGGCGCTCAATCTCATCCATAAGCACTCTCGAAGCGAGCATTATTCCACCAAGTAAACGAATTGTGATGACTAGGCGCTTTATGGGATTGTGAAAGCGAACTGCATGGGCTCGCTCATGCCAAAGTAAGGCCTCCAGCACCTGAGGGGAAAGCCCGTTGACTAACTCGCTACTCACGTAAATCACGGCGCCACGACCGCTGCCCTTTGTGAACGCAAAGCAAGCGGGAAGCGTTACTTGGCGTACAGCAATCCCGTGGAAAGTGGTCAGTTGGGTACTGGGCAGTTCAGGGCTAACTTCTAGTGCCCGTCTTGAATCTCGAATCGGCTCAATCTTTTGAGCAACGAAGGCCATAGAAATTCCGGCTAGGCCGAGCATGATCCAGGGGGCGACGCTAAATAGGACCGTATGCCACAGTGGCTGCGAGTGAGTTTCAAGTTCGCGCCAAGTGTCGAATACTGACCAAACTGCAATCAAGAGTGCCGTGAATGTGGCTAAAAAAGCGACAAGAAAGCTGGATAACCAAATTGCTATTCCAAGATTTGGTCGCCTCGAGAATCTACCGAACAAAGCAAGGGGAGCAATTGTGGTGATCAGAATTGTTAGTTCAACAGCAAAAGGAACGACAATCAGCGGAGCATGCACGAGATTGCTTATTCGAGAGACTTCTTCAAAGCGTTCAGAGATTTCTTGCTAAGCCCAGCGGCGAAGTGAGAAAGAGTCAAAGCCGCATTTTCAGAGCTAGCCAAGATCTCCAGTAGTTGGCTTGCTGCATACTCCTCGCGAGTACTCGTAGCGGCGAAGACAAAACCACGTCCATTAGCTGGTGATCGTTCGACTAGGCCTTTGTCGGTAAGTCGACTGAGGACAGTCAGCACAGTGGTTAGCGCTAGCGCTCCGTTTTCACTTACAACATCTAAAACTTCATTAGAGGTAAGAGGAGTCTTCGAATCCCATAGCGCGTCGAGTACGAGAGATTCGAGCTCACCCTGTTGACGAAGTTTTTTTGCCATGCCCTTATTCTACAACTTGTAAAGTGAGGTTAAGCGTCGATAACTTTCGGGTTTGGGTCGACACGAGTGAGCAACCAGAGACCGACACCGAGCACCACAATCAAACCAATCACACCAAAGATTGCGGTGTGCTCGATTCCGGCAGCTGCTGCGATACCGGTGGCAATCGCCCAGAAACTAGGACTCAAGAAACTAGCCGCGCGTCCGGTGGTTTGATACAAACCGAATACTTCACCCTCGCGACCATGCGGGGTGAATCGTGCAACGAAAGTGCGACTCGAAGCCTGAGCAGGTCCAACGAATAGGCATAGAAGCAGCCCACCAATCCAGTAGGTGATCTGTCCAACTTCTGCGAATACGAACACGCCAGTACCGGCGATGAGTAATCCGGACAGTGAGGCAACGATGGTGTTGCGCGTGCCAAGTGCTCTATCCAGGGCACCACCCAGGAATGCTCCGAATCCAGCGACTAGGTTTGCTGCGATACCGAAGAAAATTACTTCGGTCTTAGAGAAGCCAAAAGCCACAGTGCCGAGCACCGCCCCAAAGCTGAATACACCGGCTAGTCCGTCGCGATAAATTGCAGACGAGATCAAAAACTTAAGCGTCTCTGGTGCCTGAGCACGCAGTGACTTTAGTTGTGACCAAAGGGCGCGGTATGCACCGAATAGAGTTTCCTTTTTGCGAGTAGCACTTGCTTCTACTTCTGGTACGTAAATCGCTAGTGGAATTGTGAAAACTAACATCCAGATTGCCGAGAACAGAAAAAGCACTCGGATGTTTTCTGCGTTGTCGGTAGCCACTCCAAACCAGGGGGTATCAGGCAAAACAAAACCGACCAGTGAAACCAAGAGCAAGAGAATTCCACCAACATAACCAAGTGCCCAGGCGTAGCCGGAAACTTTTCCGATGTTGTGTTCCTTGGTTACCTGCTTGAGCATCGCGTAGTAATTGATGAATGCAGTTTCTTGCACTACATTTCCGATTCCGTAGAGCACAAGTCCGAAGATTAGGAATTCCGGTTTTGGTGCAACGAAATAACTTGCTGCCATAATTGCGATGAGAATTCCAGACTGCACAAGCAACCAGAACTTTCGCTTGCCCGCTTCGTCAGCGCGTCTTCCGAATACGGGAGAGATGAGTGCCACTAAGACGCCGGAGACGATCATCGCCCAACTCAGCATGTGAGTGTTTTGATCCGGATCACCGAAGTAACTAGAGGTGATGTAGGTGGCGAAAATGAAAGTCTGAATGATGGTTGGGTAAGGCTGCTCTGCCCAATCCCAAAGTGACCATGCGAACGTTGCGCGTTTACTCATGAGACAAAACTAGCGGGGTTAGCTAACGATAGTTACGCCATCATCCTTGATGTCTAACTTGACTAATTGAGCACGTTCGTGCGGCGTATCGTTTGGTGCGTGGAAAGTCAGGTAGTCGTGGCCGGCTTGAGTTCGAAGCACCATTCCGTGACCGCCGTTCTCTGCCCAAAGGGGAGTCGGGTTTTGTTTCCATGGGCCGAGTACATTGCCAGATTTGGACTCTGCGACTCCGATTGCATAGCCGGCGGTGCCGAACGCAGACCAAATCATGCGAAGCGAACCGTTGGGAGTTCTAAACAAGAACGCACCATCGGTGAAATAAGGATCCTTGGCAAGACCGAGGTCCTCTGGTGGTTCAACTCCAGGCGGGAACCAGAGGGGGCGGCTCCAGGGCGCTGATGTTGAGGTGAATAGTAGAACCGGCTCGCCAACGCGCTCGCGGAGGTCGTCGGAAAGCTTGGCCGCATACATCTCGCCATCGGCTAAGCCGCCTTCTGCACCTCGACTGTAGACAATCCAGGGTTGACCGTCGTTATCAACAAAAAAGGTGCCATCCAAGCAAGGCAATTCGTGCGGGGTAAGTGGTCCTTCAGACCAGGGTAGGTAGGGGCCAAGCACATTCTCGGCTCGAAGCGAGGCTGTACCGCGCATTTTCGGGTTGACGCTGCCAAATGTGGCAAACATGTAGAACGCACCTTTATAGGCATGCACTTCGGGTGCCCAGAACTGTGTGTTTGACCAGAATCCAACTGGGGGACGGAACGCCTCGAACGGCCCCTCCCAGTTTTCAAGGTCTGAGCTGGTGTAGCAGTCGAAGCCGGTGCCTGGGCCACCCCAGAGGTTCTCATCGGTGGTGCCAAATAACGCGAACTGGCCTGGCTGGTGCTCGATGATGAATGGGTCGCGCATCCGGATCTGGTTTAACGGCGTGGTCATGGGCCCAGCATACAAACTTGAGTCATTCACACTCAACTCTCAGGTAAAAATACTTGACATCGAGAAAATACTGTCGGAAACTTGAGTCAACGAGGCTCAGGTTTCTGAGCCCAAAGGAAAAACCGCCGGAAAACCGGCAAGAAAGAGGAAACAAACATGGCACGTGCAGTAGGCATCGACCTGGGCACCACCAACAGCGCAGTTAGCGTCTTGGAAGGTGGAGAACCAACAGTTATCGCTAACGCAGAAGGATTCC
>JBJTNZ010000095.1:0-4615 GCA_046074345.1 Micrococcales bacterium
GCTACCAATTGCGCCAGGTCGGCCTAGGCACCGAATTTTCAGAAGAGATAAACCACTCTTCTTACGGAAGGGATAAACCGCAATTCGTGTCTAACGATCACCAAAGGTGAACTTTGTAATTCTACTTTGCCGCGGCGATACCCGTGACAAATTGTGAAAACTCAGCCGCGTTGTCGATGGCTCCGGTGTAGCTCTGGCCGTTGACCAAAACTAGCGGGGTTCCCTCTAGGTTGACGGTTGGGTTCGAGTCAGAAACCGGTGAGCTGAGTGCCTTTGAAGTCGTGGTGGTGATCCACTTGCCGAAGTCCTTGTTCTTGACTGCGTTTTCAAAGGCGGTGCTGTTGATGCCAAGTGAGTTTGCCAACTTGATTAGGTCGTCGTTCTCAGGACCTTTGGTGTTTTCAGCAGGCTGGTTTTGGAAGAGCGCTTCATTGAAAGCGAAGAACTTGTTCGGAGCGTACTTTGCCACCGCGAGCGCGGCGTTTGCTGCACGGCTCGAGTAGGTGTTTGGTGAGCCACGTCCGTCGAGGAATGAAAGTACGCGCACTTCAAGAGTGGCGAAGCCGGTGTCTAGCCAACCTTTAATTTGCTTTAGGTTGGCGTTCTCGAAGTGTGCACAGTATGGGCACTGGTAGTCGATGTAAGTGACGATGCGAACCGGCTTGCCGGTCACTGCTGGAGTTGCTACCGGAGCTGGTACTTTGCCATCGAGGATGGCTGCTCCACCGGCGCCGATTAGGAGTCCGTTGTTCGCGGTCAAGTTAGTTGGAGTCTCGCTCTGGCCAGATTCGTTTGATACTCCGGTGAGCACTACACCGGCGATGATGGCAGCGACAGCCACGATTCCAGCGGCCAAACCTAGCTTGATGAATAGACCCTTGCGCTTCTCATTTTTCTTGTGCTGCTCGCGAAGTTCTTTGGCCTTGGTTCGAGCGGCTTCACGCTGCTCAGAGCGGGTTGGCTTGTGTGGCTGGTTCATGGGTACCTTTCGTCACGATTTGATTTCGGACAGGTTTTCCAGTCTAAACGAGGGGGTCTGCCCTGTCATAATGGGGTTACCCGGTAGGCGACCGCTCGCCGGGCTCATCACTACGGATCGTCCGGCACGTACCTGCCGGTGAGGAGATATAAATGGCATCAGTTAAGTTCGAAAACGCTACCCGCATGTACCCTGGCGGTACTCGCGCGGCAGTAGACAAAATCAACCTAGACATCAAGGATGGCGAATTCTTGGTTTTGGTTGGCCCTTCAGGTTGTGGAAAGTCAACCACCCTACGCATGCTTGCCGGCCTCGAAGAGGTTAACGGCGGAGCTATCAAGATTGGCGACAAGGACGTCACCAACATGTCGCCAAAAGACCGCGACATCGCGATGGTTTTCCAGAACTACGCTCTCTACCCACACATGACCGTTGCAGAAAACATGGGCTTCGCTCTAAAGATCGCTGGCGTTAGCAAGGAAGAGCGCGCTGAGCGTGTACTCGAAGCTGCAAAGCTACTTGACCTAGAGCAGTACCTTTCACGCAAGCCAAAGGCACTTTCAGGTGGTCAGCGTCAGCGTGTAGCAATGGGACGTGCGATTGTTCGTAAGCCTCAGGTGTTCTTGATGGACGAGCCTCTTTCAAACTTGGACGCGAAGCTTCGCGTACAGACTCGTACTCAGATTGCATCACTTCAGCGTCGTCTTGGCGTAACCACTGTTTACGTAACTCACGACCAGGTCGAAGCTATGACCATGGGTGACCGCGTTGCAGTTTTGAAGGATGGAATTCTTCAGCAGGTAGACACTCCTCGTAACTTGTACGAGAAGCCAGTCAACGCATTCGTTGCAGGATTTATCGGATCACCTGCGATGAACCTCTTCAAGCTAAAGAAGGTTG
Source organism: Micrococcales bacterium (assembly GCA_046074345.1). GTDB lineage: Bacteria > Actinomycetota > Actinomycetes > Actinomycetales > Microbacteriaceae > Rhodoluna. The sequence goes on from JBJTNZ010000095.1 coordinate 1,880, forward strand.
CCGGCGGCGTCGAATTTGGTGGTCTAGTGCTTCCAGTAAGCGATGCAATTCTTAAGAAGGCAAGCGGCGAGCACCTAATCGTTGGTATCCGTCCAGAGAACCTCGAAGTAAGCAAGTCAAAGGGAATCCAGGTTTCAGTTGACGTAATTGAAGAGCTCGGTGCCGATGGTTACCTATACGGAACCACTCACAACGATGGAACTGCTGAAGAAGTAGTAGCTCGTGTTGACGGCCGTGTGCACCCAATGCGCGGCGACAGCGTCTACTTGGCTCCAAGCTCAGATGCAATCGTGCACCTATTCGACGCACAGTCGGAAATGCGCCTGAACTAGTCAATTGACTTCGTCTTTAGACATAACGGCTGCCACGGTAGAGCCAGCACTGCTGGACCTACCGTGGCATTTGCCATTGGAGGACTGGCCGGCTGAGCACATCGCTGCACTGCCAAAGGGCTTGAGTCGGCACATCGTGCGCTTTGCCCCTCTCGAGGGTTACGTGATTGCGATCAAGGAGACTCTCCCCGAGCTTGCCTCTCGCGAATTTGAAATGCTAAAAAACTTGCAGCGCATTGGCGTGCCATGCGTTGAACCATTTGCGGTAGTCAAGGGTCGCAGTGATGAAACCGGCGAACCATTGATGGCGGCACTAGTTACCCGCCACCTAAAGTTTTCACTTCCCTACCGCGCAATGTGGTCTCAGGGTTTGCGCCCAGAAACCGCTACTCGTTTAGTAGATGCACTTGCACTACTGCTCGTGCGATTACATGTCGCTGGTTTTTTCTGGGGTGACGTGTCACTCTCTAACACTTTGTTCCGCCGCGATGCTGGAGCATTTGCCGCCTACCTCGTCGATGCCGAAACCGGTCAACTCTATGAAGATGGATTGTCACAGGGTCAGCGCGAAAACGACTTAGAAATCGCGCGCGTAAATATTGCCGGAGAACTAATGGACTTAGTTGCATCAGGCATGGCTCACGCCGGCGTCGATCCGATTCAGATCAGCGCACGAATCGTGGCAAAGTATCAAGAACTTTGGAATGCACTGACCGGCACCGAGATCTTTGAGAAGAATGAGCGTTGGAAAATTTCTCGACGCGTGCAGCTGTTGAACGACCTCGGCTTTGACATCGGTGAACTTTCAATCACCAACGATGAATCTGGCAACAGAGTTCGAATTCAGCCAAAGGTGGTCGACGCAGGCCACCATGCTCGACGGCTATTGCAGCTCACCGGTTTGGACGTCGAAGAAAATCAGGCCCGCAGACTTCTGAACTCGATTGACGAGTATCGCCTGAAGCACCAACGACCTGGCGCCGACGAAGATGCATGGCGCGCCCCTCTTGGCCACCACCCTGATTCCTGTGGGTGAAGATGACCCCTTGAACGATCCAGAAGAAATTCGAGAACGTTATGAGAAACTCATCGCTGGCGTGATTGATGCAGGTGCTTGCAGTCGCGAACCGACCACCGTTGTAGATTGCTCGGGCGACGGCATTGAGGTGATTCGCCAAGGCCAGGGCGATGTGGCTTTACTTGGACTTTGAGACAATCACGCTGTGGACACTTCTAACCTCATTCAAACCGTTTCGGTCTATGCCATTCCGGTGATCTTTGCCATCACCTTGCATGAGGCCGCACATGGCTATGCTGCCAAGTACTTTGGCGATCGCACAGCCGCCATGATGGGCCGCGTCACGCTCAACCCACTTTCGCACATCCATTGGGTAGGCACCATTCTGCTGCCGCTTTTGCTTTACTTCAGCACCAGTGGTGCGCTCTTGTTTGGTTATGCCAAACCTGTGCCCGTCAATTTTGGCAATCTGCGCCATCCCAAGCGCGACATGATTTGGGTGGCATTGGCAGGGCCCGGCATCAACTTGGTTCAGGCCGTTGTGTGGGCCTTACTGTATGTGGTGTACACCGATTTTGGCGTCACAGAAAAGTTCTTCTTGGCCATGTGCAAGGCTGGCGTACTTAGCAACGTGGTGATGTTTGCCTTCAATCTGTTTCCCTTGCCGCCCCTAGATGGCGGCCGCATTGTGGTGGGCTTGTTACCTTGGAAACAGGCCTACCAGTTTTCTCGCATCGAGCCCTACGGATTTTTCATTGTGATTGCTTTGGCAATCACCGGTGTGGTCAATCATTTGTGGTTAGACCCCGTCATGAGTGCCACCTTTGGTTTGATCGAAATCATGCTGAAATTAATTTCTTGAACATCAATTTGCTATGACGACTCCTACAAGCAATCAACGCACGCGCGTTTTAACTGGCATTACCACTACCGGCACGCCTCACCTGGGCAATTACGTGGGTGCCATTCGGCCTACGGTGCAGGCCAGCTTGAATCCTGCCACGCAAGGGTTTTATTTTTTAGCTGACTATCACGCGCTCATTAAGTGCGATGACCCCGTACGCATTCAACGCTCTACATTGGAGATCGCTGCCAGCTGGATTGCCGCAGGCCTTGACCCCGATCGCGTGATGTTTTACAGGCAGTCTGACATTCCTGAAATTCCTGAACTCACTTGGTTCCTAACCTGTGTCACGGGCAAAGGTGTTTTGAATCGCGCTCACGCCTACAAAGCCTCGGTCGATAAAAACAACTTGGCAGGCAACGATCCCGATGCCGATGTGTCGGCCGGTTTGTTCATGTACCCTGTGCTCATGGGCGCCGACATCTTGATGTTCAAAGCGCACAAAGTGCCTGTGGGCCGCGATCAAATTCAGCACATTGAAA
>JBJTNZ010000096.1:0-9303 GCA_046074345.1 Micrococcales bacterium
CTTTGTAGCTAAAAATATCCGGGCCACCGATATCGAAGTGACCGGAAATAGATTTATCAATCACGGCAGCGCCCACTAGGTAGCGAAGCACATCACGCACCGCAATCGGCTGGATGCGCACGTTCAACCATTTTGGCGTGATCATGAATGGTAGGCGTTCGGTCAGATAACGCAACATCTCAAATGATGCAGAACCCGAACCGATTACGACTCCGGCGCGAAGCTCAATCGTTGGCACACCAGAGTTTCTCAGGATTTCGCCAGTGTCTGCACGTGACTTTAGGTGTGGCGAGAGCGCTGAATCTGAGGAGATGATTCCACCGAGGTAAATTATTCGTTTTACTTTTTGACTCTTTGCGGATGACGCGAATATTTCTGCAAGTTCTGCTTCTTTCGCTTCAAAATCATTTTTCGACATGAGCGCGTGCAGAAGGTAGTAGGCGACATCAACATTCTTTAGGCTTTCGGTCACTGCTTGAGAGTTTGTCGCATCGCCTTCAAAAACTTCTACATCGTTGAGCCACGGCTGGTACTTCAATCGCTCTACATTTCGGGCAAGTACTCTCACGCGATAGCCTGCGGCTAGCAATTCAGGGATGAGACGCCCACCTATGTAACCGGTCGCACCGGTTACCAACGCCAGCGGTTTGTCACCGCGAGAACCTCGCATAATTTTTAGCCCTGCTGAGATCTCAGTTGCCGACATAGACTCAGAATACCCCCGCAGCAAAGGTGCAGAAATGGTTCAGGAAATCGGGAAAGCAGCCGCAATAGCTGCAGTGATTGGCCCAATTCAGTCAGTATCTGGCTGGACCATTGCGGGCCTTCTTCGTGGGGATAATTACGATCCAATTCGCCAGCCAATCAGTGATTTGGCGGCACTCGATTCATCGACTTTTTGGTTGCAGTCGAGTTTCTTCATGCTCGGGGCAGCGCTTTGGATTATCGCTGCTTTTTCAGCAAAGGCATTTTCTTGGCCAGGCCGACTTGCACTGCTTATTTCAGGGCTTGCCACTATTGGGCTCACGGTCTTTCCGACTCCGACTCAAACCACATCGTCTGAACTGCACAGGTTTTTCGCAATTGTGCAGTTTGTGCTCATGACTGCTTTCCCGCTATTGGCGATGCGCTTTGACCGTCGGTATCACTGGTTGATTAGGCCTGCAGCTGCAATCGCTGCAACCGTGGTTTTGACTGCAATTGCTCTTTGGTTCCTTGCAGTCTGGGTGGATCCAAGTGCCACCAATGTCGGAGTGGTGGAGCGCATAATCGCAATTGCTCAAACCTTATATTTGAGCGCGGTGGTTTTAGTGGCTTACCGGAGTCAAAGAGTTAGTTGACCGATTCAGGATCATCGATAAATTCGCGAACTTCTTGCGGGCAACGGCAACCTTTAGCAATTTTTGCTGCCCAGGCGTAGGCCTCCACCGCGTTCGCAACTTCGAGTACGGAAAATCCTCCAAGGACGACATCGCTCTTAGTGATTGGCCCACGCGTGACATTGCCATTCGCATCTACGACTACTGGGTCGTACGTATGAAAGCCGCCTCCAAAAACCCAGACGCCAGCACCTTTCGCCTCGCGAACCACAGCGTGTGATTCATCAGCCACTTGCTGCCATTCGTCATCAGCCACTTGCATATCGCCATCGTTGAATGAAATAAGGAATCGAGCCATGTTGCCAATGTAATCTATGTGAATGACAACTTTAGAACCCCCATTCATTGAACCTATGCTCGAACCGGCTCCTGATGTTTTGACCATTCAGGAAGTTGTAGTCGGTGAAGGATTTGAAGCTCCGGCTAACTCGACCGTGAAGGTGCATTACCTAGGCGTGGACTATGAGACCGGTGAAGAATTCGACTCATCCTGGAGTCGCGGCGAGCCAATTGAATTCCCGCTCAACCGACTAATCAAGGGTTGGCAAGAAGGTATTCCGGGTATGAAGGTCGGCGGTCGACGCACCTTGATCTGCCCACCTGAGTACGCTTATGGCCCAGTTGGCGGCGGACACCGGCTTTCTGGTCGCACTCTCGTTTTCGTAATCGACCTGCTTGGCGTCGTTTAGTCTCACTCCTTAAAGACAAAAAACCTCGGTCATAGACCGAGGTTTTTTGCTGTAGGCCCCGAGGGGATCGAACCCTCGACCCTCGGATTAAAAGTCCGATGCTCTAACCAACTGAGCTAGAGGCCCAACCGCTGCCTCGCGGCAACGCCTATCAGTCTAACAAGTAAGAGCTAGACGGCGTTAGCTGTGGCAATCGCACCGAGCACGAATGAGCTCGGTTTGCGGGTGCGCTTCATAGTCTTGCGGTCTACCGAGCAAAGCCCGAATTTCGGACCGTAACCGAAAATCCACTCAAAGTTGTCTAGGAATGACCAGTGGGTGTATCCCCAGACCGGCACGCCTTTTTGCATCACCTTGTGAAGTTCCTTTAGTGATTCGGTGATGATCCACTCGCGGTCTTCGTCGTTCTCAGAGTTAACGCCGTGTTCGGTCACCATCAAAGGCTTGCCGGTGATTGAGTATGCGTATTCAAGACAGTTGGCAAGCGAGCTTGCGTCGAGCATATTTCCAAAACCAGTTACACGGGCACCCTCTGGCGCTGGCATTGGCCCTTCTGCGTTGTAGATCACTCGCTCGTAGTTTTGTACGCCCATGAAGTCATCGTTCTTAGCCAGGCGCAACCAAATTCCATAAACAAATTCGCGCTTGTTATCGCGAACAGTTGGGTCGGTGTCCGGGGTTTCAAGATCATCATCAAGCATCGCGATGCTTAGTCCGACCGGCTTATTTGGAAGAACTGCTTTGATTGCCTTAACTGCGGCACTGTGACCGATAGCCATTGCTTCCGCGTAAGGGACATAGTCTTCGGCGAGCATTACGTTTGAGCATCGATACTTTTCTACTCCGGCCTTTGCCGCTGCAGCCTCAAGAGTTACTTGATTGGCCTTAGCCACAAAATCTGGAAGGTTGAACGAAGCCAATAGTTGCGAAATGTTTGGTTCGTTAAATGTGACGATGTAGTCCACCTTGTCACCTAGACGGCGCGCAACTTCGGCGCAGTATTTTGCGAAAAGCGCTGGTGCCTCTGGGTTCAGCCAACCAGCCTTGGCTGCGAACCAATGTGGTGAGGTGAAGTGATTCATGGTCAGGTTCACTTTTAGGCCGCGTGCTATACAACCATCGATGACTGCCTCGTAGTGAGCGAATTCCTTGTCAGAGAATGTGTTCTCAGTTGGTTGGATGCGAGACCATTCGATGCTCATGCGATAAGTGTTGACACCGATTTCCTTGACGATGTCGAGATCTTCAGCCCACCGGTTGTATGAGTCACAAGCGATACCCGATGGCTCTTTGAATACGGAGCCAGGGAGGTTTTCGCAAAACCAGAGGTCACTATCGACGTTGTAGCCCTCGATTTGGTGACCGGCGGCTGCCACACCCCAAACGAACCCATCTGGAAACTTCTGTGACATAAGGACTCCTCTAATTGACTCTCAACTATTCAAGCCAGTTCGGTAACTTTTTGGGCATAACTAGGCGGATGCGTAGTATCGCCCCCTCACGCCAAGTATCTTTGGAGAGTTATGACTGAACTTTTCCAATTGCGCGCCGCTGGAATTACCGCGGTAATTGACCTCAGCGACGGCTATCCATCGGTTTTGCACTGGGGTGCCGATATCGGTGACCTCAAGGCCAATCCCGGGTTACTGAGCGCATCGGTCGAGCCGGTTCCGCACGGAGATCTCGATCATCCGATGAAGCCCGGTCTTTGGCGCGAAAACTCGCTCGGCTTTTTGGGACGCCCCGCTTTGCTCGGACATCGAGCCGGGTTCGATTGGTCACAAAAGTTTGTCGTTACAAAAGCACAGCAAAACGGAAATTCATTAGCAATAACCGCTGTTGATGTAGCTGCAAAACTTGAGTTGGCCGTTGTCTTTGAACTGACCGAGGAGGGCATACTCCTGGTTACTCAAACCGTCACTAATAATGCGACTGACAATTTCGAGGTCACGGAACTCAATCACTGGCTCCCGCTTCCGGAGCGAGCCAATGAGAGTTTGGACTACAGCGGAGCCTGGATCAAAGAACGTCAACCTCAAAGAAGAAAAATTCAGACCGGCACCTGGGCTCGCGAAGTTCGCGAGGGTCGCACTAGCCACGATTACACAATCGTGCAGCTGGCAATGACGGAAGCAGCGAATTATCAAATCGGTGAAGTTTGGTCAGTTGGTTTGATGTGGAGTGGCAATAGTCGCCACCTAATCGAAAGGCTACCGAGCGATCGAACCATGATTGGTGCGGGTGAGCTATTGCTACCAGGTGAGATTATTTTGGCCGCGGGTGAAAGCTATACTGCACCGACAGTCGCTGCGACTTATTCAGGTGAAGGTATTGATGGAATTACCGATCGTTATTACCGATGGTTGCGCGCGCGTAAGAATCACCCGAGCAAAGTTCGACCACGTCCGCTAACTCTCAATGTTTGGGAAGCGGTTTATTTCGACCACAACCTTGAGAAGCTGACTCAACTGGCAGACGTTGCAAAAGAAGTTGGTGTCGAGCGTTTCGTATTGGATGATGGCTGGTTTGGCGCACGCCGCGACGATAAGGCTGGGCTTGGAGACTGGGTTGTAGCCCCTGAGGTGTGGCCAAATGGCTTGAAACCGCTGGCAGACATGCTCGAGGCACGCGGCATTGAATTTGGATTGTGGTTCGAAGGGGAGATGATTCAGGTCGACTCCGACCTTTATCGGGCACATCCGGATTGGGTACTTCGAGTCGGAGACCGCATGCCAATGCCGGGCCGGCAGCAGCAGGTCCTTGATTTGACTCATTCCGGGGCCTACAGCCACGTACTTGAGCAGGTTTCGGCGGTACTGGCTTCCTGCAAAATCAGCTACATCAAGTGGGATCACAATCGAAGCTTGACCGAACCGGGGCACTTGGGAAGGGCCGCAGTTCGCGAGCAAACTTTTGCCATTTATCGTTTGTTCGATGAGTTGAAAGAACGATTCCCCGGTTTGGAAATTGAATCTTGCTCGTCCGGTGGAGGACGCATCGACTTGGGGATGGTTCAGCACGCGGACCGTTTCTGGACTTCAGATTGCAATGATGCGCTCGAGCGTCAGTACATTCAGCGGTATACGCAGACCGCGATTCCGCCTGAGCTCCTCGGTTCACACATCGGACCGCGCACCGCTCACACTACCCATCGCACTCACTCACTTTCATTCCGCGCGGTGACCGCACTCTTTGGTCATGCAGGCATTGAGTGGGATATCACCGAATGCACTGATGAGGAACGTGCAGCTTTGAAGTCTTGGGTGAGTTACTACAAAGCAAACCGCGAACTTTTGCACAGTGGAAAAATGATTCGCGTTGAGCAACCAAATCAAGAAACCTTCGTGCACGGTGTCGTGGCACAAGATCGTTCGAAAGCTATTTTTGCTTACGCTTCGCTAAGAGCATCAGCAGGCAGTTTGCCAGGAGCATTGCGAATTGTCGGTTTAGATTCTGATCGCACATACCAAGTAAGGATGGTAGCCCCTGCGGGTGAACCGATTTTTGTTGGACGCAAACAGCCGAGCTGGTTTGATGGTGTCGAACTCACTGGTGCCGCGCTAGCAAACGTCGGCTTGAAGACACCGGTAATCGCTCCGGAGCAGGCATTCTTGGTTGAATTTACTGCGATTTAGACGAAGTGCGTCTGAGCTAGTTCGTCGTTCTTTCGAGTCGGCAATTCCACGATGAGCATTGCAATCAGCATGATTGCACCTCCAACCAAAGTGCGAAGACTTAGTACCTCCTGGCCAACGGCTACTGCTATCGCTGCGGCCCAGACAATCTCGGAAGTCAGAATAATGGCGACCCTAGATGCGTCCATTAGGGATTGAGCCCAAGTCTGTACGAAGAATGCCACGGCGGTGGCCAGCACGGCAGTAAAGATAACAGCAAACCAGACATCCCAGTTGGTAGGCGCCTGGTAACCGCCATCTGTGGCAATTGCGCAAACCCAGTTGATCACAGCCATGGTGCCAAGTTGCAGAACGGTCAGGACATACACATTCTTACCCGGTGAAAGGTGCCCGAGACCCACGATGTGTGCGGCAAAGAACACAGCACACAAGATTCCCCAGAGTTCGCCAGGCTCGATGGTTAATCCATTGAGCGATATCAAGCCGAGACCAACCGCCGCAAGTGCAACACCGATGAATACGCGCTTATCTATTTTTTTCCTGAAGATTATCCAGGCAATTAGGGGTGTGAGTACAACGTACAGCCCAGTAAGAAATCCGGTAATGGCTGCGGTGGTAAGTTCCAGTGCAATTGTTTGAGTGATGTATCCAAGACCAAGTAGAACTCCAAGCGGCACTCCGCGCTTAATCAGATCAAGATTAAATTCTCGAAGAACCTTTGGTCGAGCCAGAATCATTACCAGAGTCGCAAGTGTAAATCTGGTGGCTAGAAAATCGTAAAAAGGTTGCTGCTCAATAGCCGGCTTCATAAGTACGAATGCAGCACCCCAGGTGATGGCCACTGCAAGTAGAGCAGGCGCGGCAATGCGAGGTACTTTTTTCACTTAGTCATCCTAATCTGCGCGAAGCAGTGATTCTTGAAGTTCAACGGCGACCACGCGTGGTTTCTTTCCAGTCCGGTTCACGTGAGCAACCAACATTTGACCCGGGCGGAGAGCTGTAGCGTCGTTGATTTGCTTTCGTAGATTAAGCGGTGCGTAACCAGCTAGAGTCTTCAATATTGTTGGTAACGACGGGCGATGCGAACAAATCACTACTGATTTACTGCGCTCTACAAAATCTTCAATCACATCACTGGTTCGGCTTGGACGCTTAGCGTTTCCTAGCTCACTAAGTTGGTGACGCTCGATAATCGCCAACTTTTTCTTGATCGCATAAGGTGCGACGGTATCTTTGCAGCGTTTCCAAGGGCTGCTAACCACCTGCTTGGGGCCGAATGACGCAATGGTGGGAATGAGGGCTTTTGCCTGTTGCTTGCCAAACTCGTGTAGTGGCCGGCGACCGTCATCCACGGCCTTGCCCCCGCGCCAGTCGCTGCGAGCCATTGCCTTAGCGTGGCGCAAGACAATAAGTGGCTTGGTTTCGAGCAATCCGGCGTCATGGAGGGCTACCAAATTATTGAGCGGGACATAGTCGAACTCGTAGCTCAGTAACTTGCGAGCCTGGGGGATGGTCTTCCAGTCGACCTTTTCGACCTCTTCGCTTGGCTTGAATTTGGTGTTACTCAGAGCTTTGTCGCTTACCTGAGCCGCCCAGTAGTGCACCTGCTTGTTATTTCCGTTTGGCAGCTGGTAATTGATTTCGGCCAGATGCACTCCCAGTGTGACTTTGAGTCCGGTCTCCTCGCGAATTTCTCGAACCGCAGCTTCTGCGATGGTTTCGCCCTTGTCGAGTTTGCCTTTAGGCCAACTCCAATCGTCGTAACGCGAGCGATGAATGATTGCAACTTTGAGTTCGTCTTTTTCAATGCGCCAGAGAATGGCACCCGCTGCTACAACAGTGTTCATCGAGCATTTCGCTTAGCGTGAACGTCTTTCATGATCTGGTCTTGCACATCGATTAGACGAACGCCGCCGTCACCAAACTGATGACGTGACCATTTGCCCTCTGAATCCAAGTGCCAAGAAGATACTTCCTCAGACATTGCGAGATCGAAAAGTGCATTAATGTCGCGAATGTGATCTGGTTGCACCAAGCGAACGAGTGCTTCAACTCGACGGTCGAGGTTTCGGTGCATCATGTCTGCTGAACCTATGTAGACGGCAGGGTCACCGCCGCCATTAAACGTAAACGCGCGTGAGTGCTCTAGATAACGCCCTAGTACTGAGCGAACCTTGATGTTTTCGCTCAGACCATGAACTCCCGGACGAAGTGCGCACATACCGCGAACTAGAATCTCAACCTGCACACCTGCATTTGAAGCGCGGTATAGAGCGTCGATGATTTGCTCATCAACTAGTGAGTTCACCTTGACACGAATACGAGCGTCTCGACCTTCTTGCTTGAATGCGATTTCACGGTCGATGTGCTCAATCAAGCCATCGCGTACTCCATTTGGTGAAACCAAAAGTGACTTGAAGGTGGCATCAGGTGCATAGCCAGACAACTGGTTAAACAAACGAGTGAGATCTTCGCCCACAGCCTCGCGAGCAGTGAGAATTCCGTAATCCTCGTAGAAACGAGCGGTCTTCGGGTTGTAGTTACCAGTACCAATGTGACAGTAACGACGAAGCGCGCTGCCTTCCTGTCGAATAACCAGTGCAAGTTTGCAGTGGGTCTTTAGGCCAACGATGCCGTAAACCACGTGCACACCGGCCTGCTCGAGCTTGCGAGCCCAAGAGATATTGGCCTGCTCATCGAAGCGGGCCTTGATCTCAACGAGTGCGAGTACCTGCTTTCCGGCCTCGGCCGCATCGATCAGGGCGTCGACGATTGGGCTATCACCGCTGGTGCGATAAAGAGTCTGTTTAATGGCAAGCACATGTGGGTCGGCAGCGGCCGCCTGCAGAAATGAAACCACACTCGTGGTGAAAGATTCGTATGGGTGGTGAAGCAGAATCTCGCGCTGGCGAATCTGAGCAAATATGTCGATGCTCTCGTCTTCACCGGCGTGGAGATAGCGATGCGTGATTACCGGATGCGGCGGGTAGTGCAGCTCTGGGCGCTTTAAGAATGCGATTTCACTCAATCCGGTGAGGTCAAGCGGTGCTGGAAGCTTGTACACATCTTCGTTGGTTATATCCAATTCGCGCATCAGCAGATCGAGCACTTCTGGATTTATGTCGTTGGCTACTTCGAGACGGACTGGAGGACCAAAGCGGCGTCGCAGCAATTCTTTTTCTAGCGCTACGAGTAGGTTTTCACCCTCGTCCTCGTCAACATCAAGATCTTCGTTGCGCGTGACACGGAAGGTGTGGTGCTGCAAAATTTCCATACCCGGAAAAAGTTGACCGATGAATTCACCAATGATGTCTTCGAGGCTCACGTAGCGGGCATCGTGCACAGAACTACTGCCAGGAATTCTCACAAAACGAGGAAGTAGCGGCGGCACTTTGACACGTGCGAAAAGCTCTTTGTCGTTTTGCGGATTACGCACGACCACTGCGAGGTTTAGTGACAAACCAGAGATGTAAGGGAACGGGTGAGCCGGGTCTACTGCAAGTGGAGTAAGTACCGGGAAAATCTGCGACTGAAAATACGTGTGCAGTGCGGCCTTCTCGTGTTCATCGAGTTGGTTCCAGCGCACGAGGCGAATGCCGT
>JBJTNZ010000097.1:0-38830 GCA_046074345.1 Micrococcales bacterium
GACCAGGCAAGGGATTGACTTGGCAGTACCGCGTCACGGCTCGCACTGCATTTGGAGAGAGCGATGTTTCTGCAGCTGCTTCAGTCTCGGTAGCAACTACCGTTACTTCGATTCCTTTGATTCGATCCTTTGTTGCGAATCAGGATGGCACGCTCACAGTCACTTGGTTGGCGCCTTACGACCTCGGTGGCACTCCGTTGACGGGATACATCATCGAGCGTTCGGCTGACAATGTGAACTGGACTGCATTACCTGCTGCTGCCGCCAATGTCCTAACTGTGAGTATGCCTGGCGGTGGGCCTGGTGTTCGTAGCTTCGTTCGTGTGAAGGCAACTAACGCGGTCGGCATCTCTGCGGCCAGCACCGTACTAACCACCATGGTTCCTTACCAGCTAGCTAGCGCTCCTACAGGTTTGACTGTTTCGCTTGTCTCAGGTCGAGCCGCACTGACTTGGGCCGCACCGGCAACCACAGGTGGCGCACCGATCACTCAGTATTCGATTGAGTACAGTGCCAACGGTGGTGCAAACTGGGCGATTGCTGCCTATAGCAGCAGTACCTCTGCAAACGTTGGAGTTGCGCCAAAGGGGCAAACACTAAGCTATCGAGTCGCCGCACGTAATGCTGCAGGATTTAGTACCTACTCAAATGTTGTGGCACTCACGACTCCATCTACCGTGACGAGCAGCGTTCGCTTGAACAGCGCCGTCTCTACTGGAGTAGGAAGTTTTAATCTCACATTTAGTTCACCAATTGATCTCGGTGGGTATGCGACATACAACTACCGTGTTGATGTTTTGGTAAACAATGTTTGGACCGCAGTTGCGACAGGCGCTGGCAACGCAGTGAATGTTGTTTCGATTCGAACACCTTCTTCAAACTTGATTTACTCATATCGAGTTATTACTACAAATCCGTCTGGTGATTCGGCTCCGGCTACATTCAATTACCGAGCATAAGAATAAAAAAAGAACCCCGCCATCGAGCGGGGTTCTTTTTGTTTAAGTCGACTATGCGTCTACGGTCATTCCTAGAAGCACAGCAACACAAAGGTTCAAAACGGTAAGTGCACCAATTGTTGGCACTACCCACTTTGGTGTGACTTCCTTTTTGTTGTAGGTATATGCGATGAAGAAGATTGCGGTGATTACCGCGCTCTTTACGCTGATTGAAATCGGATTGACGTGCTCGCCGTTTGCCGGGAGAAGTCCGGTCATGATTAGTCCGGCGCCTAGTGCCAGCCAAGATCCGTGAAGGATGCTAGGAAGCACCTTTGCTCCGGTCTTGAAAAGCTTGGTCTGGCTCAATACGCCAGCCATGATTGTTGCGAAACCTAGTAGGTGTAGTACGAGAAGTACTCTGATTGCGATTTCCATTATTTGAGTCTAGCCATGGTGATGGCAGCCTCAACGGCTTCGCGACCCTTGTCTTCCTTCGACTTTGGCAAACCAGCGCGGTCGAGCGCCTGCTTCTCATTGTTCACGGTGAGCAGCCCGAATCCCACTGGAATGCCGGTGTCTAGCTGCACGCGGTTTAGTCCATCGGTGGCTGCGCGGCAGACGTACTCGAAGTGAGGAGTGTCACCCTCGATTACGCAGCCAAGTGCGATAACTACGTCAGCACCCTGATCGATTGCGTAGGCGGCAGCTAGCGGAAGCTCGAAGGCCCCTGGCACACGCCAAACCTCGTAGGTGTCATTGCCCGCTTCCTTGAGCGCGCGCTCGGCTCCGGCAAGCAAGCCATCCGTTATGTTGCTGTGCCAGCTGGTTACCAAGACCGCGATCTGCAAACCGGTCGCGTCGATTTCTAGCTTTGGTGCGTTTCCTGCCATGGTTATACCTTCGGGATCAGGTGACCCATGCGGTCACGTTTGGTTACTAGATAGTTTTCGTTCTCAGCTGCAAGTCCAACAATCACCGGAACGTATTCGTTCACTTTGATTCCTGCTTTGTCGAGGAATGAACTCTTGGCAGGGTTGTTGGTCATCAGACGCACGCTCTTGACGCCGAGGTCATGCAAGATTGCAACTGCTGCTCCGTATTCACGGTTTTCGCTAGGTAGGCCTAGGGCGAGGTTGGCATCGACGGTGTCGTAGCCTTGCTCCTGAAGTGCGTATGCCTTCAACTTGTTTAGAAGTCCGATACCGCGACCTTCTTGGCCGCGTAGGTAAATCACGATTCCACCGTTTGGATCATTGGCAATCTGGTCTAGTGCGAAGTCGAGCTGTGGACCGCACTCACACTTGAGTGAACCAAATGCTTCACCAGTGATGCATTCGCTGTGCATGCGAACCAAAACGTTTTCTCCGGTCGGGTTGCCAGAGACCAAAGCCACGTGATCAGCTGTGGTTTTGATGTCGTAGTAACCGCGCAAGCGCATTGGTCCGTGAGAGGTTGGCACGTTTGCCTCTGCCTCAAAGCGGATGCGATTGTCTGGATTGTCCTCTGGGATGATCGGGTGATTATCGAGGTACTGCACGAGTTGCTCGATAGTTACCACCGGAAGGTCATACTGCTTTCCGGTCTCGATTAGTTCAGGAAGTCGCATCATCTCGCCGTCCTCGCGCACCATCTCGCCGATGACGCCAACCGGGTTCATCCCGGCAAGCTTCAGTAGGTCGACGGTAGCTTCGGTGTGGCCTGGGCGCACTCGCACGCCACCTGCGTTGGCTCGGAGTGGAAGCATGTGACCCGGGCGGATTAGGTCATCCGGGCCGGTTGCCGGATCTGCCAATACGTGGGCTGTGTTGGCACGGTCGGCAGCGCTGACACCGGTAGAGATGCGGTTAGTCGCATCCACGGTGATTGTGTAGTTGGTGCTGTGTGGGTCGCGGTTGTGAATTGTCATCAATGGCAGTTCAAGCTCATTGGCACGAGATTCTTCCATTGGCACGCAGAGGAAGCCGGTGGTGTGACGCACGATCCAGGCAATCCACTCTGGCGAGGCTAGCTCGGCAGAAATGATGGCATCGCCCTCGTTCTCGCGGTCGTCGGCATCGGCAACCAGCACCGGCTTACCGGCGCGCAGCGCTTCTAGCGCTTGTTCAATTGTCGATAGTTCCATTAGATACCCCTTGCCTCGAGCAAGCGCTCGATGTGTTTGGCCATTACGTCGGCCTCGACGTTTACTTTGTCGCCAGCCTGTTTGCTGCCGAGTGTGGTTAGTGCCAGTGTTTCCGGAATCAAACTAAGTGCGATGTAGTCGTCGCCAACTTCATTCACCGTGAGTGAAATTCCATCGATGGTGATGGATCCCTTGAGCACGACATACTTCATCAGTTCTCTTGGAATTTGCACGCGCACGATTTCCCAGTTTTCACTAGGCGAACGCGAAATGATTTCGCCGACTCCGTCGACATGCCCCTGCACCACGTGACCACCGAAACGAGTCTCGGCAGTCATTGCGCGCTCAAGGTTTACTGCATCGCCGACCTTGATGTCGCTCATCGAAGTCTTGTCGAGAGTTTCCTTCATCACATCAGCGGTGAATTCTCCGTTGCCGAACTCAATCGCAGTCAAGCAGGTGCCGCTAACCGCAATGCTGTCGCCGCGGTGGAGGTCGCTGGTGACCAGTGGACCTTCGATTGTGATGCGAAACGCGTCACTCTGCAGCTCAATGTTCTTCACTCGTCCGAGCTCTTCGATGATGCCGGTAAACATTAGTTCTCCTCGTGTATTGCGCGAATCAAAATGTCTTCGCCAAGTGTTTTGGTTTCGATAAAGCGAAGCTTGATTGCGTCGCCAATGGTCTTCACATCTATGTCACGCACGGCCGTCTGGCTGCCTCCGATGAGCTTAGGGGCCAGGTAAATCAAGTACTCGTCTGCATAGCCGAGTCGAATTAGCTCGCTCTGGATCTGAGCCCCACCCTCGACAAATACCTGCCGGATGCCGCGTGAATACAGGGTTGCGAGTGCGCTGCCAAGGTCGCGAGTCTTTAGCTGAACCGTCTCGGCGTCAGCATTAAACACGCGCGAAATTGGGGAGAGGTCTCGTTCACCGACTACTACTCGTAGCGGTTGTGTTTCGTACAAGCTGCCGTCTGACTTACGAGCGGTCAATTCTGGATCGTCCAGCGCAACAGTGTTGGTGCCGGCGATAATGGCCTGCGATGCAGCTCGACGTGCGTGCACATCTTCGCGCGCGACGCTTCCGGTGATCCACTTCGAAGTGTTATCTTCCGCAGCGACTCGTCCATCGATGCTGGCTGCGTACTTGATTACGACGTATGGGCGCTGATTGAACTTGTTCACGATCCACGGTTTCAAAATCGGAATGTACTCATCGGAAAGAATTGGACCGACTACTTCGATGCCAGCTTGCTCAAGAGTGAATCGACCGCCACCTTCTGTGGTGCCTGGGTCAAAGGCTGCGAAAACTACCCGCTTGATTCCTGCTGCGATGAGCGCCTGCGCGCAAGGGCCAGTGGTGCCAGTGTGGTTGCATGGTTCGAGAGTGACAACCGCAGTCAATCCATTGGCTGATGAAACCTTTGATAGTGCATCAACTTCTGCGTGGGGTGTGCCGATGCCCTTGTGCCATCCTTCGGCGACGATTTCGCCGGCATCGTTGATGAGGACGGCACCAACTCGAGGATTCTCGTTATAAAGAGGTGAAAGTTGGGAGAGCTCGATGGCACGACGCATAGTTTTTTCAAACATTGCTTGCTCGTACATACCCGTCCTTTCCCTGGAAAAGCTCAACAGGGGTGACGGGACTAGGGCGGGCGCGAGCGCGCCAACCCCAGTTCTTCTCCCATCCGGACTATAACCGTCGGCTCTGGAATTTCACCAAAATCAACCGCCTGGGTTTGATTCCAGTCGGGTCGCGGGCTGTAACCGCCGGCTCAGATTTTCACTGACCCCGAAGAACTTTGTTGCTTTGTAATCCTTACAGATAAACCCCGCGGTCGCCAAAGTTATTCCGATACCCTATAGTGGGTTTATCATAGATAATCAGCGCTGAATAGGTATTCAAATGACAGTCTTGAGCACTAACCCGGTGGATGTGGCCAACTGGGCCGAACTCCGCAGACAATTGGCTGAGGCCGACCAGTCCGGCAAGGCTGAGCTACTCGCCAACCAGGCTCGGCTAGCCCGTCGTCAGATCATCCAGATGATTGATGAGGCCGGCCAGGGACACATCGGCGGTGATTTCTCGGTAATCGACGTGATGACCACACTCTTTAGCCAGGTGCTCAAAATTGACCCAGCGAACCCGAGCATGGAAAACCGCGACCGTTTTATCTTGAGCAAGGGTCACTGCTCGGCGGCGCTTTACACAACCCTCGCGTTCAACGGATTCTTCGATCGCGCTGAACTTTCAACTTTTATGCAGCCATACTCTGCGCTCAACGGTCACCCGAACCGCAACAAGGTGCCGGGTGTCGAGACCAACACCGGACCACTCGGTCACGGTCTACCGGTTGGTGTCGGTACAGCAATCGCAGCGAAGCTCAAGAAAACCGGCGCGCGCACCTTTGTAATTCTTGGCGACGGTGAAATGCAAGAGGGAAGTAACTGGGAAGCGCTAATGAGCGCAGCTCACTTCAAGCTCGACAATTTAACTGCAATCGTCGACCGCAACCGTTTGCAGCAGGGTGCTCGCACTGAAGACACCAACGGACTAGATCCGCTCGACGAAAAACTTGCGGCTTTCGGTTTAGAAGTTCGTGAAATAGACGGACACGATTTCGGCCAGCTGTTGAAGGCTCTCGAACCATCGACCACCGGTAAGCCGGTTGCCATTATCGCCAACACTAAAAAAGGTAAGGGCGTAAGTTTCATCGAAGATCGCGTGGAGTGGCATCACAAGGTGCCTTCGAAGGATCAGGTAGTACAGGCTTTGGAGGAATTGTCATGAGCGCACCAACCGCAAACAGTTACGAAATCGACGGAGTAGAGCTTCCGGTTTTTGACAACCGCGTTGCATTTGCCAACACGCTCATCGAACTAGCTAAGACCGACGAACGCATCGTCGCAGTCTGCAACGACTCGGTTGGTTCGAGTAACCTCGGCGGCTTCCGTGAGCAGTTCCCAGACCGCCTGATCAATGTCGGTATCGCCGAGCAGAACATGGTCGGCGTTGGCGCAGGATTGGCAAACGCGGGCATGATCCCATTCGTCTGTGCCGCCGGTCCTTTCCTCTCTGGCCGCGCCACCGAGCAGGTCAAGGCTGATGTTGCCTACAGCAACTTTGGCGTGATCCTCTGCGCAATGAGCCCAGGAATGGCCTATGGCGAGCTTGGCCCGACCCACCACTCGGTTGAAGACCTCAGCTGGATGCGTGCCCTACCGAACTTAGATATCGTGATGCCGGCTGACGAGTTGCAGACTCAGCAGGCCGTGAAGTGGGCGGTCGAAACTCGTCGCCCGACCTACCTACGCGTCGGTCGCCACAGGGTGCCGAACCTAGTTGCCGAAGGCACACCATTTACTCGCGGAGCATTCGTGGAGATGGCAAACGGAAATGATGTCACCATCATCGCTGCCGGAAGCATGGTTTCTCGAGCAATGGGTGCAGCGGCAATCTTGAAGAAGCACGGTGTGAACGCTCGCGTGTTGAACGCAACTTTCATTGCACCACTTGATGAAGCGGCAATCAAAAAGGCAGCGAAAGAAACTCGCGGAATCGTGACGGTCGAAGAAGCAAATGTTGCCGGAGGATTAGGTGCTGCTGTGGCATCACTGCTCGGCACTCTCGGTGCAGACTCTCGAGTGCCACTTCGGATTGTCGGCACCGATGACTGGTCACCAACTTTGTCGACCGATGGTCTCTACACTCACTTTGGATTGACTGCAGAAAACATTGTGGCTCAGGTAAACGAGGTTTTGGCTCGTGACTAATACCAACAACCTCATTCTTGCGATCGACCAGGGCACTGGTTCGACGAAGGGGTTGTTGGTTACAGAAAACCTAGAGGTTTTCGCACAACACAGCGAAAACATCGATATCGAATCTCCACAATCTGGATGGGTGCAACAGGATGCCAACCAGATCTGGGAATCGGTGGCAAAGAACATCGACGCACTGGTAGCCAAGGGTCAAGGCAACATCGCCGGGCTTGCGATTACCAATCAGCGCGAATCGGCGGTCGCCTGGGACAAGCAAACCGGCGAGCCAATTGGCCCGATGCTTGGCTGGCAGGATCGTCGCACAGCTGGTCGTCTGGATGATTTGACCGCCGTACAGAAAACCCGCATTCGCGAAATCACCGGCCTGCCGCTCGACCCAATGTTCAGCGCGTTAAAGCTCGAGTGGCTGTTGGATCAGTACGACGCTGATCGTTCACGCTCAAAGGCTGGCGAGATTGCCCTCGGCACTGTGGACGCTTGGCTGGTCTACAAGCTGACCGGGCAGCACCGTGTGGAACTCGGCAATGCTAGCCGCACGCAGTTGTTAGACATCCACAGCAGTGACTGGTCAGACGAATTGCTGGGCCTCTTCAACATTCCAAAGGCAGCGCTGCCAGAGTTGGTCGCTAGCGACAGTGCGTCAACCGAAATTACTTCCACGAGCGCCAAGGGTCTGAGGGTGCTTTCGGTGCTGGCCGACAGCCACGCCGCACTCTTCGCCCATGGCAGCAACATCAAGGCCACCTTTGGCACCGGATCATCAATCATGGCGCTCACCAAGAATCCGGTCGAAGCGCCAGGGCTAGTGCAGACCGTAGCCTGGGCAGACAGAAACGGCACAGTCACCGCCCTCGAGGGCAACATACTTTCTTCCGGAGCAACCGTAGTTTGGTTGGCCGAGTTACTCGGCAGCACTCCAGCCGAACTGGCTTCGCTCGCTGTTACGGCTAAGGCTACAAACGTTAATCTGGTACCTGCATTCGGTGGGCTCGGCGCTCCATGGTGGGATGCCGATGCGCAGGGAGTGGTCACCGGGCTAACTCTCGCGGCCTCGCGCGCTGAACTCGCGCGCGCAGCTTTTGAATCAATCGTGTTACAAATCGAAGATGTCATCGCCGCTGTCGAATCGGCAACGGGCGAGCGCATTGAGCAAGTCAATGTTGATGGCGGGCCGACCGCTAATGAATGGTTGATGCAGCTAATGGCTGATTACTCGCAGCGAATTATCGTGAAGAATGATATTCCTGAACTAAGTGCAATCGGTGTCGCTAAGTTTGCTAACCAAAGTAAGGCAAGCGCGCACACCACAACTTATTCACCAAAGATTTCGGTCAGCGAAGCAAACGCCCGCAAGGCGAGCTGGCATGAAGCAGTAACAACATCCAGAATGCAAAGGAGCAACTAATGTCAAACATCAAATTCGGTGCCGGTATCTGGCACTTCGCGAATTATGTCGACCGCTACGCGACCGACGGTTACGGCGACAGCATTAGCTTGCCGGATGCCATCGATATGGCTGGAGCAGTTGGCGACCTATCGGTGGTCGACCTCAACTGGCCATTCTCAGACCCAAACCTTTCACACGCCGAAGTCAAAGCAGCACTTGAGCGCAACAACCTCGGAGTAATCGGAATCACACCGGAGATCTACAACCGCCAATTCGCCAAGGGTTCATTCACCAACCCAGACCCAGGCGTGCGCAAACTCGCTCACGAGCTGCTCACCCAGGCGGTAGGCGTGGTCAAGGACTTCGGCGCCAACTACGTAAAGCTATGGCCAGGTCAGGATGGCTGGGACTACCCATTCCAGGTAGACCACCACAACCACTGGAAGCTAGCTCAGGACGGCATCGGTCAGCTCGCTGCCGAAAACCCTGACGTCAAGTTCGTTATCGAATACAAGCCTCGCGAGCCTCGCGTCAAGATGACCTTCGACTCAGTGTCACGCACCTTGCTTGGCATTGAGAAGATCGGTCTTCCAAACGTGGGTATCTTGCTCGACTTTGGTCACGCACTTTACGGTGGCGAGTCTCCGGCCGATTCGGCTCAGCTTGCCATCGACTACGGCCGCTTGTTCGGCATGGACGTGAACGACAACCTTCGCGGATGGGACGACGACCTAGTCGCCGGTACCGTTCACCCGATGGAGCTCTTCGAATTCTTCTACGTACTTCGCAAGAACAACTGGGAAGGCGTCTGGCAGCTTGACCAGTTCCCATTCCGCGAGAACCACGTCGAAGCTGCGAAGATGGCAATCGAATTTTTAAAGGCAGTAGATCGCGGACTAGACCGCCTCGACTTCAAGAAACTTCAGGAAGCACAGTCACGTCACGATGCAATCACAGCTGGTCGTCTTGCACGTGAAGCACTAATGGGATTCTAAATTGGTAAGCAGCAATCTCAGCAAGGATGAACTTGCGCTGATGACGAAAGTCGCGCGCCTGTATTACGAACAGAAAGTTCGCCAACCTGAGATTGCTGCACGCCTGAGCATTTCGCAATCACGCGTTTCAAGACTGTTGACTCAGGCCCAAGAAATTGGTGTCGTACGTATCACGGTGGTTTCTCCCGATTCGATGCACACTGATCTTGAGGAGCAACTTCGCGAGAAGCTTGGTCTTCGCGATGTGGTGATTGCACACGTAGAAGACGATGAAGAAGAAAGTGCGCTTAGGGCAATCGGTTCGGCCGGTGCGAACTATTTGGAAACCACACTAAGTGAATCCGATTGTGTCGGATTGTCGTCGTGGTCGTCGACGTTGCTTTCTGTAGTTGAGGCCATGGCTCCGGGCGCTTCCAAGGCAAAAGAGATTGTGCAGATTCAGGGTGGCGTTGGTAACCCAGCCGCTCAGGTGCAGGCAACCAGACTCACAGACCGCTTTGCCGCCGTGACTGGCGCTGAGGCTAAGTATCTTGCCGCCCCTGGCGTGGTTGCCAACAAGGCTGTGCGCGACGGCCTCTTCGAGGATCAGTACATCGGCCAGGTGGCCAAAGACTGGGAGAGTCTCAACGTGCTACTGCTCGGCATCGGAGCTCTCGAGCCATCGAAGCTACTCAAGGAGTCGGGCAATATCCTTAGTGCCGAGGATCTGCAGTCACTGCAGAACGCCAAGGCTGTGGGAGATGTTTGCCTGCACTACTTTGATGCACAAGGCTCTGCCGTGGAGTCTGCCCTAGACGACCGCGTGATCGCAATTGCTGCGAAGAAACTGTTTGCTGTGCCACGACGAATCGGTATGGCTGGCGGAAAGCGCAAAGCAGAGGCAATCATTGCTGCAGCCAAGGGTAAGTGGATTGATGTGCTGATTACTGATTCAGCCACGGCAGCTGAATTACTTAAAGCGCTCTAACGAAACCGATGCGGTCGTAAACCTTAGCCAGAGTTTCTTCTGCCTGAGCATTCGCGCGAGCTGCACCTTCGGCAAGCAAACGGTCTAGCTCGGCAGTATCTGCCAACAGTTCTTCTGCGCGATTGCGAATCGGCTCGAGCTTTTCAATGACAGCCTCGGCGATTGTGGTTTTCAAAGTGCCGTAACCTTCGCCGGAAAATTCAGCAACAGCCGAGTCAATCGACTTACCGCTAATCGCAGAGTAGATGCCGAGCAAGTTACTGACACCAGGCTTTGCTTCACGGTCGAAACGAATCTCGCCATCGGTGTCGGTGACAGCAGATTTGAATTTCTTCAAGATGGTCCCGCTGTCGTCCATGATATTTACGAGTCCCTTTGGGTCACCAGGCTTCGACATCTTGGCTTCGGGATTTTGCAGGTCATAAATCTTCGCAGTTTCTTTGAGGATGTGCGCCTCTGGGACGACGAACGTCTCGCCGAAGCGTGAGTTGAAGCGATTCGCGAGATCACGGGTGAGCTCGATGTGCTGGCGCTGGTCTTCTCCTACTGGCACTGCCTTTGGCTGGTAAAGCAGAATGTCTGCCGCCTGCAGAATCGGGTAGGTGTAAAGGCCAACCGAAGCCGAATCGACACCGTTCTTCTGAGACTTGTCTTTGAACTGAGTCATACGCCCGGCTTCACCCATGCCGGTGATGCACTGGAGCACCCAGGCTAGTTGCGCGTGTGCTGGCACGTGCGACTGCACAAACAAAGCTGACTTGGTGTGGTCGATGCCGGCTGCTAGGTACTGTGCAGCGGTGCGACGGGTGTTGGCGCGAAGCTCGGTCGGATCCTGTGGCACGGTAATCGCGTGTAAATCTACGATGCAGTAATAGGCGGTGTAGTCATCCTGCATTGCTGCCCAGTTAACCAGCGCACCCAGGTAGTTGCCGAGGTGCAGGGAACCAGCCGAAGGCTGCATTCCAGATAACAAGTTGGGCTTAGTCATGCTGACCAGTCTAAATGTTGTAGTCAACAACTACTGGAGCATGGTCGCTCCAACGCTCTT
The DNA here is from genome assembly GCA_046074345.1 of Micrococcales bacterium. GTDB lineage: Bacteria > Actinomycetota > Actinomycetes > Actinomycetales > Microbacteriaceae > Rhodoluna. Next base: position 11,251 of record JBJTNZ010000097.1, read on the forward strand.
CGTATGAATTCGCACGGTGCACCGAATAGGTCTCGGCTAGCTTTGCCAGTTTTGGCGTGGCTAGTTGATAGTCGATGCGCCAACCGGTGTCGGTCGTGAAGGCCTGTCCTCGATTTGACCACCAGGTGTAAGGGCCTGGCACATTCGGGTGGAACTGGCGCCCCAGGTCGATCCAACCCTGCACGTTCATGAACTCATCAAAGTAGGAGCGTTCCTCAGGGAGGAAACCGGCGTTCTTCAGGTTGCCCTTCCAATTCTTGATGTCGAGTTCGGTGTGACCTACGTTTAGATCACCCATGACCAAAACCATTGCGCCCGAGTCGTGCAATTCCTTCATACGTTTTTTCATGGCTTCGAGGAACTTGTACTTTTCTACTTGCTTTGGAGTATCAACTTCGCCCGAGTGCACGTAGACACTAATCACGGTTATTTTTTTGCCACCGATTTTGAAATCAGCTTCCAGCCAACGCCCAGCCGAGTCGAAACTCTTCGGACCAAATTCTTTTCGTGAATCGAGTGATTGAACTTTGCTCAGGATTGCCACACCGGCTCGACCCTTTGCCGTGGCCGCATCGTGCAGAATGTGCCATTCACCGGTTTCATTGAAAAGTCGCACTAGATCTTCGGTTTCTGCGCGCACTTCTTGCAGTGCCAGAATGTCAGGCTGTGTTTCGGCTAACCAATCCGCCATTCCATTGCGGAAGGCAGCGCGAACGCCGTTGACATTTACCGAAACGATTTTTGTGGGCATGCGCCCAGTTTAGATTGTGACCTTTAGGTTGTTTCCCGAAACGGTCAAGGTAATTTTCTTGAGAGCTTTCTTTGTTGGGCCGCCAGTAGCGGCACCAGTTGTTGGATCAAAGGTTGCCCCGTGCTGATAACAGGCGATGTTTTTACCGACCATGCCACCAAGTTCTTGACGCTCATGAGTACACAAACCACTGAAAGCTCTGAATACGCCAGCTTTTGGTTGGGTGATGAAAATGGGGGTGCCATTCACGCGAAAAAGCTCGCCACTCCTGAGCGGAATGTCGCTCTTCTTAGCTACGGTGTAAGTCTTCGCGGCGGCAAATGCGGCCTCGCCACTCAATCCGATACTGGCTAACACACCGGCGATACCCGCAAGCAGTGCCCGACGTTTGATTCCACCATCAATCTTGGTGGCATTGTGGTCGCAGCTTCCGGAGCAGTTATCCATTATTTATGGACGACCGCGAAGAATCGCCTGCTTGACCTCGGCGATTGCCTTGGTTACCTGGATGCCACGTGGGCAAGCCTCGGTGCAGTTAAAGGTGGTGCGGCAACGCCACACACCTTCTTTATCGTTCAAGATGTCGATGCGAACTTCAGCTGCTTCGTCGCGTGAGTCGAAGATGAAGCGGTGTGCGTTCACGATCGCAGCTGGGCCGAAGTACTGGCCGTCGGTCCAGAACACTGGGCACGAGGTGGTGCAAGCTGCGCAGAGAATGCACTTGGTGGTGTCGTCAAACTTGGCGTGATCTTCGGCGCTCTGTAGTCGTTCCTTCTCCGGCTTGTCGCTCGCAATAAGGAATGGCTTGATATCGCGGTAAGCCTGGTAGAACGGGTTCATGTCGACCACTAGGTCCTTCTCTACCTCGAGGCCCTTGATTGGCTCCACGTAAATCGGCTCGTCGATGTTTAGATCCTTGATCAAGGTCTTACAAGCCAAGCGGTTACGTCCGTTGATACGCATCGCATCTGAACCACAAACACCGTGAGCACATGAGCGACGGAAGGTTAGTGAACCATCCTGCTCCCACTTGATTTTGTGAAGTGCGTCAAGTACGCGGTCGGTGCCGTGCACCTCAACGTCGAAGTCTTCCCAACGCGCTTCGAGTCCGTCTTCCTGGTTGAAGCGACGAACAAATAGGGTGACCTTGAAACTCGGAACTGCGCCGATTTCTTGTTCTGCTACTGCGGTTGACATTAGTACTTACGCTCCATCGGCTTGTAGTTGGTGATGGTTACTGGCTTCCAGTCGAGTTCGATGTTGCCAGCAGGCTTCTTGGTCTTCTTGTTGGTGCGGTAAGCCATTGAGTGCACCATGAACTTCTTGTCGTCACGGGTCTCGTAGTCTTCGCGGAAGTGACCACCACGAGATTCGCGACGCTCACGAGCGGTGAATGCTAGAACCTCGGCTAGATCCAAAAGGAAGCCAAGTTCGATTGCCTCAAGTAGATCGGTGTTGAAACGCTGACCCTTGTCTTGCACCTGGATGTTTTCGTAGCGCTCACGCAATTCGGCAATCTTGTCGAGTGCTTCGTTTAGTGAATCTTCGGTGCGGTAAACCTGGGCGTTCTTGTCCATGGTGTCCTGCAGCTCCTTGCGAAGCACAGCAACCTTTTCGTTGCCCTTTGACTTGCGAACCTTCTCAATCATTTCGATTACCTCGCCGGCCGGGTTTGCCGGTAGCGGTACGAAGTCGGCGGTCTTGGCGTACTCGACAGCGTTGATACCTGCGCGCTTACCGAAGACGTTGATGTCTAGCAGCGAGTTGGTGCCGAGTCGGTTTGCGCCGTGCACAGAAACACAGGCACATTCGCCGGCTGCGTAGAGACCAGGAACAACGGTCTTGTTGTCGCTCAGTACCTCGGCCTTTACGTTGGTTGGAATTCCACCCATCGCGTAGTGTGCGGTTGGGAATACCGGAACCGGCTCTGTGTAAGGCTCGACACCGAGGTAGGTGCGCGCGAATTCGGTAATGTCCGGAAGCTTCGCGTCGATAACCTCTGGCGGTAGGTGAGTGAGGTCGAGAAGTACGTAGTCCTTGTGTGGGCCAGCACCGCGTCCTTCGCGCACTTCGTTTGCCATTGCACGAGCAACCATGTCACGAGGAGCGAGGTCCTTGATGGTCGGTGCGTAGCGCTCCATGAAACGCTCACCGGTTGAGTTACGAAGAATTCCACCTTCACCACGAGCAGCTTCTGAAAGCAAGATTCCTAGTCCGGCAAGACCGGTCGGGTGGAACTGGTAGAACTCCATGTCTTCAAGCGGAAGACCCTTGCGCCAAATGATGCCAACACCGTCACCGGTAAGAGTGTGTGCATTTGATGTGGTCTTGAAAATCTTTCCGAAACCACCGGTTGCAAAGACGATGCTCTTACCTTGGAAAACGTGAAGTTCGCCGGTGGCAAGTTCGTAAGCAACTACACCAGATGGACGTTCTTCTTTTCCAACCTTGGTCATTAGAAGATCGAGTACGTAGAACTCGTTGTAGAACTCAATGCCGAGCTTCACGCAGTTCTGGTACAAGGTCTGCAAAATCATGTGACCGGTGCGGTCGGCTGCGTAGCAACTGCGGCGAACCGGAGCCTTACCGTGATCGCGAGTGTGACCACCGAAACGACGCTGATCAATCTTGCCATCAGGTGTGCGGTTGAACGGAAGGCCCATGTTTTCAAGGTCGATAACGGCCTCGACTGATTCCTTCGCGAGGATCTCAGCGGCGTCCTGGTCGACCAGGTAGTCGCCACCCTTGACGGTGTCGAAGGTGTGCCACTCCCAGCTGTCTTCTTCAACGTTGGCAAGGGCTGCAGCCATTCCACCCTGCGCTGCACCGGTGTGCGAACGGGTAGGGAAGAGCTTGGAAATCACGGCAGTCTTGGCGTGCGGGCCGGCCTCAATAGCAGCGCGCATACCGGCACCACCGGCACCAACGATGACTACGTCGTACTCGTAGTAGTGAATCTTTGGAGAGTTGCTCAATTTAATTCCGTTCCGAATTACTTACAGATTTGTGGCAGGTAGTTGACCGCATCTGGGTCGATGCATGGATCAAAAGTGGTGACTACCAAAGTGCCAAGGATGATTAGTGCGGCACATACAGCCCAGAGCGCAACGATGAGAGTCTTACGAATTCCTTCGCGCTCGGTGTAGTCGTTAACGATTGTGCGCATTCCGTTGGTGCCGTGAATTAGCGCGAGCCAAAGCATTACGCCATCGATAATTTTTGCCGAAGGGCTTGCCCACTTACCGGCAACAAATGCAAAGTCGATTCCGCTAATGCCATCGCCCATTACTAGGTTGCTGATTAGGTGCCAGAAAATAAGTACTAGAAGTAGTGCGCCAGAAACGCGCATGTACATCCAGCCCCACTTTTCCCACTTGGCACTCTTGCGAGAACGAGGACTCTTTGGCTGTTCGATTACAACTGACATCTTTATAAGTCCTTTCTGCTTAACCGAGGTGGAAGACGTGGATGAGGTGACGAGGTGCGAATGCGCCAACCAGTAGCACCGCGAGAACGATGACGATCCAGAACATCACGTTCTGGTACTTGGCGCCTTTACGCCAGAAATCGATGAGAATTACGCGCACGCCGTTGAGACCGTGGAACACGATTGCAGCAACGAGCCCGAGCTCTGCCAAACCAATGATTGGGGTCTTGTAGGTGCCGATGACTGCGTCATAGGCCGCTGCGTCGAATCGAACCAATGCGGTGTCAAGCACGTGCACAAGTAAGAAGAAGAAAATGGCCAATCCGGTGATGCGGTGGAGTACCCACGACCACATTCCGACCTTGCCTCGATATAGGGTGCCTGCTGGCTTTGATGGCACTTAAGCCCTCCTGGAATCAGATATTTGCTGCGTCACAAATCTGAAACCAGTCTAAACGCCTAATTAGTCCCCCTGTTTGAATACCTCTTATTCGGCTAGGGTTTTTAGGTTATGAGCAAGCCAATCGACCGCTTCTACAGCATCATTCCTGCCGGGGGTATTGGTAGTCGACTCTGGCCGCTTTCGCGAGCTTCGGCCCCAAAATTCCTCCACGACCTCACCGGCTCAGGTCAGACTCTGCTGCAGGACACCTGGGATCGCCTTTTGCCTCTGACTCCCGCCGATCACATCGTGGTGGTCACCGGTCGAGTGCACGAAGAGGCCGTTAACGAACAGCTCGAAGACCTAGTTCACAGAAACCTAGTTTTGGAAAAGTCGCCTAAGGATTCAACCGCAGCCATCGCGCTTGCGGCAGCTATTCTGCACAAGCGTCAGGCGGATGTAATCGTCGGTTCATTCGCGGCTGACCACGTAATTGTCGAGTCAAAGCTGTTCGAAGCTACCGTGCGCGAAGCCGTGGAAGTGGCTGCCACCGGAAAGATCGTCACCATCGGAATCGAACCAACCGAGCCAGCCGTTGGTTTTGGTTACATCAAGACCGGCGAAGTAATTTCTGGCAACGCCAAGAATGTTCTAAAGTTCGTGGAGAAGCCAAACATCACCAAAGCTCGTCGTTATGTTGAGTCTGGCAACTACCTATGGAATGCCGGAATGTTTATTGCACCGGCGGCTTTGCTTTTGGAGCAGGTTGCCAAAACCGAACCTGCGCTTTACCAATCGATTATGGAAATCGCAGACGCCTGGGATACTCCGCAGCGCGATGCCGTGCTTGATCGAATCTGGCCGACGTTGAAGAAAGTTGCAATCGATTACACCGTGGCAGAACCTGCTGCACTTGCAGGTTTGGTAGCCGTGATTCCCGCAACATTCACCTGGCACGATGTCGGTGACTTTGCAGCAATTGCCGAATTGCAATCGCAGGGTCGCAAGGGCAATCTAGCTGTGCTCGGAAATGCAAAAGTTTTGGCAGACAGTTCTTCTGGAATCTTGGTTAGCGAAACTGATCGATTGGTTGCACTTATTGGTTTGGAAGATGTCATCGTGGTTGATACCCCAGACGCACTTTTGGTCACGACTAAGGAACACGCTCAGCGTGTGAAGTCACTCGTCGATGCATTGAAAGCGACCGGTCACAGCGACCTCCTTTAGACATGCGTAAATTTGCTGCTCTCGCTTTAGTACTTGCCCTCACCGGATGTTCGGCACAGGAACCTGCGCCTACCATCACGCCAGTCAGCACCAAGTACTGCGCGTTGAGCGACTCTGCCGGATTTGATGATGATGGCCTGAATCGCAGTGTTTACACGGCACTGCAGCAGCTAAAGGTGCAAAAGGGAGCCCCCGTGGTGGCTCTCGAGGTAGGCGACAAACTTAGCGCCGATGCCGGGTTTGCCAAGCTGGTTGAAGACAAATGCGAAGCAGTAATTTCAACCGGTGACTCACTGGCTAAGCCAACTCTTTCTGCGGCTAAAGCGAATCCAACTATCCGATTCGTTTCAGTGTCCAACAATTTCAAGAGCGAAGACTCCGCGCCAAACTTTGTGGCTCTGACTTTCAATATCTATCAAGCAGCATTCGCGGCGGGATACCTGGCTGCCTCGATGACACTTGATGAAAACGAAACAGCAGTTTTGAATGTCAAAAAAAATCTCGAAGCTAAAAAATCTGCCAAAGCATTTGCCGCTGGTGTGGCTCGGTTTAACCAGTTGAAGAATGCCGATGTTCGGGTGACTTCACTCGACACTATCAACGACGCTTGGCAGGATGTGGTTTTTGTCATCGCCGGAAACTCAAGTCAAATGGGTGAGTGGAATCGCTCCGACACCGGCGCACTCAAATTGATCAAACTAATTGGGTACGGACGTGATTGGTATGTAGATGTGCGCAACAAAGAATTCAAGCAATTCATTTTGACTTCGGTCGTCCGGAATGATGTTGTTGGAAAAGTTGTGGCCGCCGTTATCGATGGTGCCGCATCTGCTGACTTCAATCTCACCAACGAGGGTGTCGGGTTAACGCCGGCTCAGGATTTGGATTGGCCAACTGCATACGCAAGTGCCTTCGAACGTATTGTGAATGAATTAGCTGACGGCAAGTTGAAAGTGGAATAAAGATGAACATCAAGAAGCTGCCAAAGATTTCGTTGCACGATCACCTTGACGGTGCACTACGCCCACAGACCATCATCGACTTGGCTGCAAAAATCGGTTATCAACTACCGGCTGCCGATGCCGCCGGGCTTCGTCGTTGGTTCGAGGAATCAGCCAACAGTGGATCGCTCGTCGATTACCTAAAAACATTTGATGTCACCACAGCAGTGATGCAAACCCGCGAGGCTCTGACTCGCGTGGCCCACGAATATGTGCTCGACCTGGCAGAAGACGGAGTTATTTACGCCGAGGTTCGTTGGGCTCCAGAGCAGCATCTCCACAACGGCCTCACCCTGGATGAAGTCGTCGATGCGGTTCAGGATGGCCTGGATTCAGGCATCGAAGAGGTGGAGAACCGCGGCGGCAGCATTCGCACCGGTCAGATCATCTGTGCCATGCGCCACAACGACCGCAGCCTAGAGATTGCCGAACTAGCAGTTCGTCACCGCTTGAATGGCGTAGTTGGCTTTGACATTGCCGGCGCCGAAAAAGGTTTCCCACCTAGCAAGCACAAGCTTGCCTTCGAGTATTTGGCGTCGGAAATGTTCCCGGTCACGGTGCACGCTGGCGAGGCCGACGGCATTGAGAGCATCAAGGATGCAATTGTTTCTGGTCGAGCACTTCGCATCGGCCACGGCGCTCGTCTGATCGAAGACATTCTGTTCATCCGTGCCGACGGAGATACCGATGTAGTCACGCTTGGTCCGGTGGCCGAATGGATTCACGATCGCGGCATCGCTCTAGAGCTTTGCCCATCGTCAAATTTGCAGACTGGCGTGGTTTACGAATTGTTCGAAACAAATGACCTTTCGGATCACCCGTTTGATGTGCTTTACAGTCTCGGTTTCCGAGTGACCGTGAATGCCGACAACCGTTTGATGAGTGGCACCACGCTGACTCGCGAACTCAAGTTGCTGGTAGATGAATTCGATTACGAATTGGGTGACATCGAACAATTCCAATACAACGCCGTGGATGCTTCGTTCCAGAGCTCTGATGCTCGCGATGAATTGCTAGAGCAAATCGCCGATGGCTTCGCAAAGTTTGGCAAGTAACTCACTGTTGTGATGTTCGCCAACTTTTCCTGCAGCTAAAACATTTTCGTGCGACACTCCACCAGGCACGACACCCGCGGCTGGATTGGTCTGCATCGAAAGAGCAAGCACCTCTAGTCCAACTTCTCTCGCCGCAATAGTCTCGAGCGCGGTAGACATACCGACCATGTGACCACCAACGATGCCAACCATCTTTACCTCGGCTGGGCTTTCGTAGTGTGGTCCGCGGAATTGCGCGTAGACCACTTCTTCGAGCGATGGTTCAATTTGTTTTGCCAGCGCACGCAATCTTGGTGAATACATGTCGGTGAGGTCAACGAACTTGGCGCCTTCAATCGGACTGGTGGCGGTGAGATTGATGTGATCGGAAATTAGAAAAACCTGACCTGGGTGCCAGTTCGAGTTGAGGCCCCCTGCTCCGTTCGTGAGTAGTAGCACCTTGGCACCGAGTGCCGCCGCCGTGCGGGCAGGATGCGCCACTGCTTCGACGCCGTAACCCTGATACAGATGGGTGCGAGGCAAGACCAAGACGTGTTTACCGGAATCAAGTTTGATTGAGGAAATTTGGCTGGAGAATCCTTCGACCTCGGCCTTACGGAAACCCGGGATCTCGGTGGCCTCGATAGACCAATCAATCTTGCCGTTCAGGGTTTGGAGCCAACCGCTGCCGAGGCACAACACGATATCGAAGCGATCGATACCTGACTTTTCGCGAATACTCTTAGCCGCATGTTCGGCTAACTCGAAGGCATTGCTCATGCTCAAAGCCTATGGCTGGCAGAATGGGTAAGTGAGCGAAACCACTGTAAAACCACACCACATTGTCATTATTGGCGGCGGCCCTGGCGGCTACGAAGCCGCTCTCGCTGGAATTCAGCTTGGCGCGCAGGTAACTCTGATCGAGCGCTCAGGCATCGGTGGAAATGCGGTACTCACCGACGTTGTTCCATCGAAGACTCTCATCGCCACCGCTGACGCAGCGCAGTCAATCGCTCAGGCTGCAGAGCTCGGCATTCAGTTTTCTAGCGGAGGCAAACTCATCGCTCCGAAGGTAGAAGTAGACATCGCTACTGTCAACCGACGCTTACTCGAGATTGCCGAAGAGCAGTCTGGCGACATGAAGGCAAACCTGGTTGCGGCAGGAGTTCGTATCATTCGCGGCACCGGTCGCCTAGATGGAAATCATTTTGTGATTGCTACCAAGGCTGACGGCACAGAAGAGCGCCTCGAATCAAAGACCATCATTGTGGCAGTCGGTGCTTCACCGCGTGAACTTCCTACAGCCAAGCCAGATGGTCAGCGCATTCTCACTTGGAAGCAGCTCTACAATTTGGAGTCGCTACCTGAGCACATGATTGTGGTGGGTTCAGGTGTGACCGGCGCAGAATTTGCCAGCGCATTCCGTGGGCTTGGTTGCGAAGTTAGTTTGATTTCTTCTCGCGACATGGTGCTACCTAGTGAGGATGTAGCAGCGTCGAAGGTTATCGAAGATGTATTCCGCAAACGCGGTGTGCACATCTACGAAAAGGCTCGTGCCGAATCTGTAGTCAACAAGGGTGATCACGTCGAAGTGACTCTCGCAGATGGTCGCGTAATCGAAGGCTCACACTGCCTTATGGCGGTTGGTGGAATTCCTAACACCGCCGGGCTCGGACTCGAAGAAGCAGGGATCGTGCTCACCGAGAGCGGACACATTCAGGTAAACAAGGTTGCTCGTACCGCGCGTGCCAACGTTTACGCGGTGGGCGACTGCACCACCTCACTTCCACTCGCTTCGGTTTCTGCAATGCAGGGCCGCACCGCTGTGTTCCACACCATGGGTGACATCGCCGAGCCGACAGTACTTCGCAACGTAGCTTCAAACGTGTTCACTTCGCCGGAGATCTCTTCGGTCGGTTGGTCTGAGGCGGCAATCAAGGAGGGCAAAGTCAATGGCTTTGTACACAAGATTGATTTGGATACCAACCCACGCGCCAAGATGATGGGTGTCGAAGAAGGTTTCATCAAGTTGATCTGCTCGACCGGCGGCACCGTAATCGGTGGCGTAGTGGTTGCACCTAAGGCAAGCGAATTGATTTACCCGATTGCTATTGCGATTGAAAATCGTTTGACGGTAGATGAGGTGGCAAGCACCTACACCGTGTATCCATCACTTACTGGTTCGATCACAGATGCAGCTCGTGCGCTGCACATCACTAACTAAAACTTGACGAACTAGTTATTCGATTTCGAGCAGGACAGTGCCGGCCGGTACGGTCACGCCGACTTCGGCACTGATTGACTTCACGGTTCCACTCTTGTGAGCGTTCATCGGCTGTTCCATCTTCATGGCTTCGAGCACAATCACGAGATCACCCTCGTTGATGGTGTCGCCCACGTTTACGGCAATCTTTACAACTGTGCTTTGCATCGGAGCCTTCACGGAGTTTCCTGATGCACCACCTCCGGCGTGCGAGCCACTCGAAGTTTTGCGCTTAGGGGCTGCACCTGCTGTCGCTGGTCCTGCGCCACCACCGGTAAGTAGTCGCTTTGGGAGTGAAACTTCGATGCGCTTTCCGGCAACCTCGACCACAACGTTGTTGCGTTCGCTCGGCGCAGCCGCATCTTCGGCAATTCCAGCCCAAGCTTCGATGTCGTTGGTCCACTCGGTTTCAATCCAGCGAGTGTAAATTCCAAACTTGTTTGCTTTGACGTCACCGATGAAGGCTGGGTCGTTGACGATCTTGCGGTGGAATGGCAACACCGTCGGCAAGCCTTCTACCTGCATCTCATCGAGTGCACGACGTGAACGAGCGAGCGCTTCTTCGCGAGTAGCGCCGGTGACGATTAGCTTGGCCACCATTGAGTCGAATGAACCGCTGATCACATCGCCAGACTCGACACCGGTATCCACGCGAACGCCAGGGCCAGAAGGGGCTTTGAATAGGTGCACTGGGCCGGGAGCCGGCATGAAGTTGCGGCCCGCGTCTTCACCGTTGATGCGGAATTCAAAGCTGTGCCCGGTGACCTTTGGGTCTGCGTATTCGAGCACTCCACCCTCGGCTAGACGGAACTGTTCGCGGACGAGATCGATGCCGGTGACTTCCTCAGAGACCGGGTGTTCCACCTGCAAACGAGTGTTTACTTCAAGGAAAGAAATTGTGCCATCCTGCGCAACCAAGAACTCACAAGTTCCTGCACCCTGGTAACCAACTTCCTTCAGGATTGCCTTCGATGAATCGTAAAGTCGCTTGACCTGTTCGTCAGTCAAGAATGGTGCCGGTGCTTCTTCAACAAGTTTCTGGTGACGACGCTGCAGTGAGCAGTCACGAGTGGAAACCACCACGACGTTGCCATGAGCATCAGCGAGACACTGAGTTTCTACGTGACGTGGTTTTTCCAAATACTTCTCAACGAAACACTCACCACGACCGAATGCCGCTGTTGCTTCACGAGTGGCAGATTCAAAAAGTTCTGCAACTTCTTCTTGCTTGTATGCGACCTTGATACCGCGGCCACCTCCGCCGAAGGCGGCTTTGATCGCGACTGGTAATCCGTGCTTAGCAACGAATTCCAAAACTTCTTCGGCACCCGAAACCGGATTGATTGTGCCAGGAGCAAGTGGTGCTCCCACTTTTTCAGCTACGTGACGAGCCGAAACTTTATCGCCAAGCTGCTCGATTGCCTTAGGTGAAGGACCAATCCAAATCAAACCCTCGGCAATTACCGCGCGAGCGAAATCCGCATTCTCGGCAAGAAATCCGTAACCAGGGTGTACTGCATCTGCACCTGACTTGCGAGCGACATCGATGATCTTGTCGATGACTAAATAGGTCTCTGGTCCGGTGGTGCCGTGAAGCGCATATGCCTCATCCGAAAGCTTTACGTGAAGTGCGTCACGATCCTGGTCTGCGTAAACTGCGACTGACTGAATACCGGCATCCTTGGCAGCTCGCGCGATGCGTACAGCGATTTCGCCACGGTTGGCGATAAGTACCTTGGTGATTTTCTTTGAGGCAGTCATAAAAACTAACTCTATTGACTAAAAATGGCCTTTTCTTGGCACTATCGGACAACAAAAAGCCGAAACGGTTGGGATTATCTCCAAAGACTGGGGTAGTCGACCCCGAGCTGAATGGTCAGCTCTCGAAGGATTGGCAGGCTGAGGCCGACCACAGTGTGCGGGTCACCCTCAATCGAGCGGATGAACGCTCCACCCAGCCCATCAATAGTGAAGGCTCCCGCTACTTTGAGCGGTTCGCCGGTAGCCACATAGGCATCGATTTCGGCGTCGCTAAGGTCGGCGAAGTGCACCACGGTTGAACTGGTTCGCCCGGTGGCTGGCGGCAGTTGCCCAGGTTTTGGATCACGGTTATCGATGAGCCAGTGGCCGGAGTGCAGCACCCCGGACTCGCCTCGGATTGCCTTCCAGCGGGCCTTGGCCACTTCTGGGTCGTGTGGTTTGCCAAGCGACTGGCCATCAAATTCCAGCGAAGAATCGCAGCCGATAATCAGCCCAATCGCATCCGGGTGGCCCAGCACTGCTTCGGCCTTTGCCTTAGCCAAGAGGTGAACCATGTCGTGGGTGCCGGAAATCAACCCCATGGATTCGGCTCGTGCGGTGACGGCGTCTTCGTCTACGCCAGGGGCAATGGTGATTGGGTCAATGCCCGCATTGCGAAGCAGGGTCAGTCGAGCGGGAGAGGTGCTGGCCAGAACCAATCGAGTCATGGAATTACTCTGGCACACTTATCTAGTGAATAAAGACAACACCAACTGGCTTGGCCGCGTACTCGAACTCGAAATCGAAAAGGTGGCGCACGGCGGAATCTTCGTGGCTCGTCATGAGGGTCGCGTGGTGTTTGTGTCACACGTCTTACCTGGCGAGAAAGTTCGCGCACTGGTTTACGAAGACGGCGGCAAGTCATTCTGCCGAGCAGAGCCGCAAGAAATTTTGGTGGCATCGCCGGATCGCGTTGAGCATGTTTGGGATCAAGCCGGTGTCGGTGGCGCAGGTGGCGCAGAGTTTGGGCACATCAAACTTTCTCGTCAGCGCGAATTGAAAGCCGATGTAATTGAAGAAGCACTCGATCGCATGGCCGGAATCAAATTGCGTCCGGTGGTCGAGGCAGCACCCGGCGATGACGAAAGCAATGGGCTTGGTTATCGCACTCGAGTGCAGTTGCACGTAAATGAATTTGGTGATGCGGGGCCATACATGGAACGCTCGCACGATGTGGTTCTTGTGCGTGATCTTCCACTCGCAGTCGAAGACATTCGCGAGCTTGGACTGCACAGCAAAAACTGGAGCGGTGTAAAAAAGATTGACATCGCAGCTTCGAACACAGGACAGGTGCAGTGGCGAGTCGACGACAAGCTCAAAGGTGACGAACGACTAGTTGAGCGCGTAGCCGGCCGCACTTTCAGAATTTCCGGGGGCGGTTTTTGGCAGGTACACCGCAAGGCTGCCGAGGTTTTGACCACCACTGTTTTGTCGATGGTCGAAAAAGTTGGCTTTGATAAGACAGCACCAAACTTCGATCTCTACGGTGGAGTCGGATTGTTCTCCGGCGCGCTCGCGGCGAAGTACGGCACCGATGTAAACATCACTAGCGTTGAGGCTTTCAAACGTGCCACCGAGGACGCTGTGCTCAACCTAGGCGACCTCACCAAGGGCAAGGCTGTTTGCGCCCAGGTTGACCGTTTTCTGCAAGACCAGCAGCGAGCCAAGACCGACTTCAGTAACGCGACCGTGGTGCTAGATCCGCCTCGCGCCGGGGCAGGAGCCAAGGTCATCGATCTGCTCACCAAGCTGGCACCGAAGCACATCGTCTATGTGGCATGCGATCCGGTTGCGCTAGCTCGCGACCTAAAGGGCTTGCTAGCCGGAGGCTACGAGCTCGCCGAGTTGCGTGCCTTCGATCTGTTCCCGCACACACACCACGTGGAAGCAATCGCGAGTTTGGTTCGCAAAAAATAAGCAAATGACCGAAACAAACGTAACTCCACAAATCGCGCTAGCGCGTGTGGATGGCCTGCTCAATAAGGTCTACGTTTCAGGTTTAGCGCTGCTCACACTTGATCTTGTGCAAAATGCGCTACGGCAGTCGCAATTCCTAAATCCGATTTGGTTCTGGCTTACCTTCGGAGCGCTAATTTTTAGTGTGGTTGGCGCGGTGTTGGCAGCATTCAAATTTGGCAACACTCGTTATTGGTATCGGGCGATGGTGATTGTGGTTGTTTTCACAATGCTCACCTGGGGTTACCAGATGATTGATAATCAAACACTTCCAGCGGATTACAAACCTTGGATCTGGTGGGCGGTCGGTCCGGTGACCGTTGCGGCGGCAGGCGCTTGGAAACCAATCTGGGCTTATGCAAGTTTGGTAATTGCTCCGGTGCTTTGGTTGGTGGTGGAAACCTCATCCGAGGGTGGCGCCACTCCACTTGGGCTAGCGATGCAGGACAGCCTTTACGCATTCTTTTTTTCCACAGCACTGGTCGTCATGGCACTGGCGCTTCGCGATAGAGCAAATGAAGTCGATCGCGAAAATGGAAAAGCGATTCAGGCTGTGCTTGAACGCACTCGTAGTGAAGTACTAAATCGTGAGCGTGCAATATTCAATTCGATTATGCACGATCAGGTGCTCACCACTTTGGACTTGGCGGCCAACGCAACTTCTGAGCGCAGTAAAAAACTCGCTGCAACCGCAGCCGAAGATGCCATCGGCAGATTAAATCGTGAGGTAGATCGCACGGCAGTTCAGCCTGACAGCTTTGAAGTTTCAGTCATGGGTGAACCTCTGATGGAAGCAGTACAGCGTCGCTCGACTGACTTTCAAGTCTCGCTCACCGGAAAATGTGATCTCAAAATCCCGTTCCAAGCGGGAGCCGCCATTTTTGAAGCAACATTATTGGCTGTGAGTAATTCGCTGACTCATGCTCCGAGAGCAAGCGAGCGCAAGGTCCTGATTCGCCTGAGCCAGCGTGGAATTAAAGTTGTGGTCTCTGACAATGGCACTGGTTTCCGGATGTCTAACGTGCACAAGACCGCACTTGGCATGCGCTGGACTATGTTCCGTCGCCTCGAAAGCCTTGGAGTCAAGCCGAGCCTTGAGTCAAAGCCAGGTGCCGGCACAACTTGGATTTTTGAGTGGTACGAATGATCAGCGTAAGACGACTTTTCCTCGGCGGTTTGACGCTTTTATTCGGCGCATTCAACGTCTCGTTAGCCCTATTCCGACTTGATCGTTACAACGACTCGTGGATAACGGTGGCAATGGGTTTTGGCTATTTTGCAACCCTTGCGATTTGCACGGTTGCATTTAGAAAATTCCAACTTCCAGCTTGGGTCGCATGGTTTGTGGCTTTGGTAGCAGTACTGATTCCTAAAGTTTCACACCTGACTCTTCGCGGTGAAAATCTCGAAACCTACGACACCTGGTACGTCACCGCGGTTGGGTTACTACTTGGTGCTTTAGCGGTGCGCGGTCGATCACTATATGCAATCGTTGCCGGTGTTATTTTCAGCGCTGAAGTAATTTATTTTGGTGGCTTGGAATATTTGCCGAAGAGCGGACTAAGCGGTGCAGTGATTCTTATCGTCGCCTGTATCGCAATTTCACGAGGTCTCGATACTTCGGCAAAGGAAATTGCTTCAGCACAGACCAGTGCGGCACAAGAACTTTCTGCCCTCGAAACAGAAAAGTCCATGGCTGTCGCTCACGACTACGCGATAAATATTGCGATGAAATCGACGCTGCCAACTTTGAAAAAAATCGCAACCGGAAAATACTTCTCGAAAGAGCAGCGCGCTAGTTATGCCGATACCGAAGTCTCCTTGCGCGACGACATCTCCGGTGGCCTGCTGGTAAATCGCAAAGTCAAGCGTGCCGTCGCCGCTGCTCGATCAAGGGGAGTGGATGTGGCGTTGCTAGACGAAGGTGGGCTAGATTCTCTCGCTGCGCACGAGCTTGAAGACCTTCTCGACCTAGTAGTTGCGGCACTTGGCGACGTAAACACCGGACGAGTCACTGTGCGCACCCAGCCAAAGGAAAACTGGTTGGTGCGATTCACTGCTAGTCGTCCGCGTGTTGTTACTCCGGACTTAGACCTAAAGCTTGGTGAGCGCTAAGCGCCCATTGCCATTCTTAGGGTGTCTAGTCCTAGACCACCTAGGTTCAACGCCTTGCGGTGGAACTCCTTGATGTCGAAATCGGCACCCTGATTGGTGCGGTATTCGTCGCGGATGTTTTCCCAGATTCGCTGACCGATCTTGTAACTCGGTGCCTGTCCTGGCCAGCCGAAATAGCGGTGCACTTCAAAGTTCACGAATGCTGGACTCTCGCCCGCGTTCTTGGTCATGAAGTCCAAGGCGTAATCGAAGTCCCATTTGCCGGTGCCATCTAACTTTGGCTTGCCCAGGTGCGAGCCGATGTCGAGCACCACTCGCGCAGCGCGCATGCGCTGACCATCGAGCATTCCCATTCGATCCGCTGGGTCGTCCAAGAAGCCAAGGTCGGCCATTAGACGCTCAGCATAAAGTGCCCAACCTTCACCGTGACCAGAAGACCAAGAGACAAGTCGACGCCATGAATTCAACTCGTCGCGGTTGTACACCTGCTGACCAACCTGAAGGTGGTGACCAGGAATTCCCTCGTGGTAAACAGTTGTGGTCTCGCGCCAGGTGTCGAACTCTTCGACCCCTGCTGGTACCGACCACCACATGCGGCCTGGTCGCGAGAAGTCATCGGTTGGACCGGTGTAGTAAATGCCACCGGTCTGCGAAGGCGCAATCATGCACTCGAGTTTCTTGAGTGGCTCGGCGATATCGAAGTGCGTGCCGCTCAGTTTTTCAATTGCAGCATCGCTGAGTTTCTGCATCCACTCCTGCAATGCCTTTGTGCCATGCAACTTGCGTTTTGAATCCTGGTGGAGGAATTCTTTGGCTTCTTCGATGCTTGCGCCCGGCTTTATCTGCTTGGCAACTTCTTCTTGCTCTTTCACCACGCGAGCAAGTTCTTCGATGCCCCACTCATAGGTTTCATCGAGATTTACTTTTGCGCCAAGGTAACGACGACTAAACAACTCGTAACGTTCACGGCCAATCGCATCGACCGAATTTGCCTTTGGTAGAAGCTCGTCTTTGAAGAATGAGATCAGGGTTTCGTAACCAGCTACCGCTTGCTTTGCGGCTGCCTCTAGTTCATTTTTCAGGACTGATGAAAGCTCTCCAGATTCTGGCTTTGCATTCGTCGCAAATACCTCGAAGAACCCTCCGGCCTTGACATTGTCAATTGACTGCTCGATGCAGCGCTCCACCTGACGACGAGCCGGGGTGTCGCCACTGGCGATTCCTAGTCGAAGAGTTTCGATGTAACCATCGATAGCCTCTGGCACTGCGCTTAGACGCTTGGCAATGTTTGACCAGTCACCCTCGGTGTCTGTCGCTGAGACATCGAACAATTCGCGGATTCCTTGCACCGGTGACGCAATCACATTGAGATTGCGGTGGTGAAGTTTCGCCTCGTGCATTTCGATGTCGAGTTCGAGGCTTCGACGCATCGCATCTGCTGTGATGCGGTCTACTTCGTCGCTGATTGGAGCGGCGTTTACTTCTGCAAGGACGCGCTTGGTCTCGGTGTAAAACTGTTCGTGGGCCGCAGGCGACTCATCGTCGAGTTTGTCTTCGTTACCTGGAATACCTACATCGGTGGCGAAGCTCGGGCTGAGTTCAGCAATTCGCTTTACCCAGTTGTCGGCGACTAGATCGAGGGCAGTTGGTTTACGTGTCATGCACCTAATTTAGGCCATCGCGGAACGCTGCGTTCCACTGACCCAAACCGGGAGCAAGGTTGCTGCGAAGGTGCCCATGGCCCCGATTCCAAGTTGAGCGTGGCGGACGTTTCGCGACACCTGAAGTCAAAGGTTCCTCGGCAGCGGCGGCCTCGACGAGGGCAATGACTGCCGCCAACTCTTCGGGAGTTGGATTACCGCGCACCACTCGAAGTGACTCTTGGAATTCTGAATTGGACATTTTTATAGCGGAATGTTTCCGTGCTTCTTCGGTGGCACTGTCGCACGCTTGGTGCGGAGTGCTCTAAGAGCCTTGATGATCTCGATGCGAGTGTGAGAAGGTTCGATGATGCCATCCAACTCTCCGCGCTCTGCCGCGAGGAACGGCGATGCAACGTTATAGGTGTATTCGGCCGCGAGCTTGGCACGCACCTTGGCGATGTCTTCTCCGGCTTCTTCTGCCTTCTTGATTTCGTTGCGATAGAGAATGTTGATTGCACCCTGGCCACCCATCACCGCGATCTCGGCGGTAGGCCAAGCTAGGTTGATGTCGGCGCCGAGCTGCTTTGATCCCATCACGATGTAAGCGCCGCCGTATGCCTTGCGGGTAATCACGGTGACAAGTGGAACTGTGGCCTCGGCATACGCGTAAAGCAATTTGGCGCCGCGGCGAATCACGCCGGCCCACTCCTGGTCGGTGCCAGGCAGGTAACCAGGCACATCCACCAAGGTGAGAATCGGAATTGAGAAAGCATCGCAGAATCGCACGAAGCGAGCAGCCTTTTCACCAGCTTCGATGTTCAGAGTGCCGGCCATTTGCTTCGGCTGGTTGGCGACGATACCCACACTGCGGCCGTCAACTCGAGCGAAACCAATCAAAATGTTTGGTGCGAATAGCGGCTGAATTTCTAGGAACTCTCCACCATCCACGAGCGACTCGATGATGGTGTGCATGTCGTAAGGCTGGTTTGGGGAATCCGGAATAATCACGTCGAGTTTGCGATCTTCATCGGTTACCTCGAGCGCGCCTTCGGCATCGTAAGCAACGGTCTCAGACAAATTGTTTTCCGGCAGGAAGCTAAGTAGTGTGCGTGCGTAATCGATCGCATCTTCTTCGTCGTCGGCTAGGTAGTGAGCAACTCCAGATGTGGTGTTGTGTGTGCGAGCACCACCGAGTTCTTCCATTCCGACGTCTTCGCCAGTAACCGCTTTGATTACGTCCGGTCCGGTGACGAACATGTTTGAAGTTTTGTCGACCATGATTACAAAATCGGTGAGCGCAGGAGAGTAGACAGCACCACCAGCTGCTGGACCCATGATGATAGAAATCTGTGGGATTACTCCGGAGGCCATAGTGTTGCGCTTGAAAATTTCACCGTACTTACCAAGAGCGATTACACCTTCTTGAATACGCGCTCCACCTGAGTCGAGCATTCCGATGATTGGCACACCGGTCGCAATTGCAAGGTCCATTACCTTGATGATTTTGTTTCCAGCGGTCTCACCGAGTGACCCACCAAAAATTGTGAAGTCCTGAGAGAAGATGGCTACCTGGCGACCATTGATTGTGCCAACTCCGGTGACTACGGCGTCACCGTAAGGTCGGTTCTTGTCCATGCCAAATGCGGTGGAACGGTGACGAACGAATTCATCGAGTTCGACGAATGATCCCGGGTCGAGCAGCATCTCGATACGTTCGCGAGCAGTGTGCTTGCCTTTGGCGTGCTGCTTTTCGACGGCAGCCTCGCCACTGGCGTGAACCGCCTCGTAGTAGCGGTTCTTGAAATCTTGAATTTTGCCAGCTGTGGTCGAAAAGTCTTCGACAGGCTTTGGGGCTTCGTGGGTCATAACGGCAACTCTAAACCCAACTTTGAGCCATTCTTTTGAAGATAACCTCCAAGCAAATGTCCGATTTCGCTGTGGAATCCCACAGCGACTAACCTTGCCACATGGACTTTCCACTAGCAGCAGGTCAGACCAGCCACTTTCGCTGGGTCGGAAGTACCGGCTCCACCAACAGCGACCTAATTGCTCAATCGGCCGAATTACCCGACTTCGCAGTCTTGGTGGCTGGGGAACAGCTGGCTGGGCGAGGCCGTGCCGGGCGTAGTTGGCAGGCACCAGCTGGCAGCTCGATGATGGCATCGGTCCTGTTGCGACCGAACTCAGTATTGCCGACCCAGTTTTCCTGGTTGCCGCTGATTGCAGGCCTATCGCTGGTTAATGCTGTCTCGAGTTTCGGAGGTTCGACCAGAGCCCTGGTTAAGTGGCCAAACGATCTTCTGATTGATGACAAAAAAATTGCCGGCGTACTCAGTGAGGCGCTCCCTGATTTTTCTGGCGTGGTAATCGGCACTGGACTCAATGTCTTTCAAACCACCGAGCAACTTCCAGTGGAAACCGCAACTTCGTTGGCGATTGCCGGAATCAACGTGCCGAGTATCGATGCAGTGCTAGCCGAGTACCTAAAACAACTTCGCAAAAACTATGCAGAGTTCATCGCCTGCGGTGGTGAACTTGCTGGCACCGATTTATTGCAGGCAATTAAAAATGCTTGCACGACAATTGGTCGTCAGGTGCGTGCCATTATGCCCGGTGATAAAGAACTGGTTGGTGAGGCTGTCGACATCGATGATCTCGGTCGAATCGTAATTGCGCACGATGGTAAACACACTCCGGTTTCAGTCGGAGATATCGTTCACCTGCGACACAATTAACAGGTGAGTTTTCAAGCAGAAGAGTATTTAGGTAGATTGCGCAAGAGCGCGGTCTCACTTTTTCTGCCGACGCTGGTTTTATTCGTTTCCGCGGCAGTGGCGAGTTACGTTTCCAATATCGCGATGGAGCAGTGGGTGTACTTCACGGTTCTGACTATTTGTGGATTGGCGGCAGCGCTGCTTTGGCTGGTGCCAGTTATTCGTCACCTGAGTTTTTACGTGGACCTAACCAATGCGAGAGTCACAATTCGACGTGGCTTATTTGGTGGCCAGACGATTGACCTGGCCTGGGGCGAAATAAGTGAAATTACTTTTGCCAAGGGTCGCAAGATTGTGATCCAGCCACGCTCTGGCGAAGCAATCGAGCTGGACGGCATGCCGCAGCCGAAGAAACTCGCGGCCACCCTGCGCGCGCACCTATAAATAAGCGACAATAGAGGTATGAAAACCCCTCGAATTGGCGCGATTGGCGGCGGCCAGCTGGCTCGCATGATGACGCCACCAGCCATTCATCTGGGTATCGATTTGAAAGTTCTCGCTGAGGCCGAAGGCGCTTCTGCTGGCAATGCAGTATCGATGGTCGGCGACTACAACCAAATTGAAACCGTTCAGGCTTTTGCTGATTCGGTTGACGTGATTACCTTCGATCACGAACACGTTCCGCTAGATGTGCTTCGCGTTTTGGAAGCCGCCGGGGTTAGTGTGCAGCCACCTTCAAAGGCTCTAGCTTTTGCGCAAAATAAATTGCACATGCGAAAACGACTCAGTGAATTGAATCTTCCGATGCCGCGCTGGGCTGAGATTCAGAATCCAGAACAGTTGACCGAATTCATCGACGCCAACGGTGGAGTTGCAATATTGAAAACCCCAATTGGTGGTTACGACGGCAAGGGTGTTCGAGTAGTGCGCAGCGCCAGCGATGCCGCGGAATGGTTTGACAACATCTCGAGTTTTGGTGGCAGTCTGCTGGCTGAGCAAAAAGTTAATTTTGTCGGTGAGGTGGCTCAATTATCCGCTCGCACTCCAAGCGGCGAATTCAAAGCTTGGCCATTGGTCGAGACGATTCAAGAAAATGGAGTTTGCGCTACCGTCATTGCACCTCGTCCGACCACCTCAAAAGCGATGTTTGATCAGGCACTCGAAATTGCCAAGACCATCGCGGATGGACTTGGCGTCACTGGAGTACTTGCCGTAGAAATGTTTGTCACCGCCGATGACGAGCTGTTGATTAATGAACTAGCAATGCGTCCGCACAATTCTGGTCACTTCTCTATCGAGGGATCGGTGACCTCACAGTTTGAACAACACCTTCGCGCGGTTCTGGATCTTCCGCTCGGTGACACGAGCATGCGAGGGGAGTGGTCGGTCATGATCAATTTGCTCGGAGTCGACGACAAGAACACATTTGTCGGTAACTTCGACAGGGCGATGAGACTGCACCCGCAGGCGAAGCTGCACACCTACGGCAAAGGGGCAAGGCTCGGTCGCAAGATGGGGCACGTCACCGTGGTTGCCGATGATTTGGAATTTGCTCTAAACGAAGCCAAGGCCGCTGCAGCGGTGTTGCTACAGGGTTAGTTTGAGCGCCAAGCCTAAAATTTAGGTTGGAAAGCAAGGAGCCCGCATGTCTAATCACCCGCTAGTTGGCGTTGTCATGGGCTCAGATTCTGACTGGTCGGTAATGTCCGATGCGGTTCAGGTGCTCAGAGAATTTGGAATTGAAGCAGAGGTCGAAGTGCTTTCGGCGCACCGCACTCCAGAACGAATGATCGAGTGGGGCAAGGCTGCGGCTGGAGCCGGGTTCAAGGTAATCATTGCCGGTGCAGGTGGAGCAGCTCACCTACCGGGCATGTTGGCATCGGTGACTTCGCTTCCGGTAATCGGTGTGCCAGTAGCTTTGGCGAAACTCGACGGCATGGATTCACTGCTTTCTATCGTTCAGATGCCAGCAGGAATTCCAGTGGCGACAGTTTCAATCAATGGAGCTAAGAACGCCGGTATTTTGGCAGCTCGAATTCTCGGTGCCTTCGACGAAAAACTTTCTGCGCAGTTACTTGCTTACGGTGAGTCACTCAAAGACCAGGTCGCTGAGAAGAATGCGAAATTAAAATCGCAACTCTAAATCGCGCACCAGCTTCACGTTCACCGTTTCGCAATATCGATCGCGCCACTCCAGAGCAAATGCGCAAGCGTGCCTGGTGGCTCATCATTCTTACTCTCGTAGTGCCAGGCTCGGCACAGTTGGTTGCCGGTAATCGCAAGCTTGCCCGCATCGGTGTCACCGCGACCCTGGGTTTCTGGGGAATGTTTTTACTCGGTTCGCTAATCGGTTTGATTAATAAAACCTGGTTGGTTTGGATCATCACGATTCCGGTTTTGGTCGGTGTGCTTTCACTTCTACTTTTTATTTACGCTGTGCTGTTTGCCTTCTTGGCGCTTGACACCCTGCGTTTGATTCGCATGAATCGTCTCTACTCGCGCGATCGCTGGATTGCGCTTGGCGGGCTGGTTGCCGCGGCAATACTGGGCACTAGCGCCATCTCTTGGGCGGGAAACACCGCGGGAGTCTCGGCCGGATTCATCGGCAACATCTTCAACCAGAGCGGATTTACTTCACCGGCGGATGGTCGTTACAACATCATGCTGCTCGGTGGCGACTCCGGTCGCGATCGTTTTGGACTGCGACCAGACAGCATTTCGGTGATCAGTATTGATGCGAGCACCGGTCACGTGGTCAACATCGGAATTCCACGCAACTTGCAGCGTGTAAGTTTTTCATATGGCTCACCAATGCTTTCGGTTTATCCGAACGGTTGGAACTGCGGTGTGGACTGTTTGATAAATGCGATTTATAAAGATGTCACAGACAATCACAGCAAGCTGTATCCGGAAGCTGCGAGTCACGGATCCACACCTGGAATCGAAGCGACCCGCGATGCAGTCGAATACGTGACCGGACTCCAGATTCAGAGTTATGTGCTGGTAGATATGGCGGCGTTCACACAGTTGATTGATTCCCTTGGTGGAATTGATATCAACGTGCAGCAGCGACTTCCAATCGGCGGCCAGAAGGAAGACCTTTCTGACGTCAAGGGTTGGATCGAAGCCGGCCCACAGCACATGGATGGTTATCACGCACTTTGGTATGCGCGTTCTCGTCACAGCACAACCGACTATGACCGCATGCGTCGACAGCACGAAGTTGAAGCTGCAGTGCTGAAGCAGATGGATCCAGCCAACGTGCTCACTCGATTCCAGTCGATTGCCGGCGCGGGAGAAAAACTCGTCAAGACCGATATTCCTTCGGGCATGCTTGCGACTTACGTTGATCTTGCCATTCAAGCCAAGTCGCAGGGGATTACCTCGGTCGAATTGGTGCCGCCAAATGTCAACGTGATTCACCCAAATTGGGATGAAATCCACGCGATGATCAAAAAGGCGTTTGCCGCCAAGTCGAAATAGCCCTCGGCTAAACTTTGAGCATGTCGCTCGCTGAGTATGCAAAAGAGCACGGCCTCAAGCGG
Source organism: Micrococcales bacterium (assembly GCA_046074345.1). GTDB lineage: Bacteria > Actinomycetota > Actinomycetes > Actinomycetales > Microbacteriaceae > Rhodoluna. The sequence continues at coordinate 35,109 of JBJTNZ010000097.1, forward strand.
GTCGGAGCCCGCGAGCCATTCTTTGAATACCTAAAGCACGCCTGGCAGCGCCGCGATTTCGCGTACATCATGGCGCTTTACACAAACCAGGCCAACAACGCTAAGAACCGCCTTGGTCGGTGGTGGATCGTTTTGCTTCCAACCATTCAAGCTGCGGTCTACGGGCTCATCTTTGGTGTGCTGCTTGGAAGCAGTCGACCAGAGAATTTCATCCCATACCTTTTCACCGGCGTATTCCTGTTTTCGTTCTTGCAGGGAACCTTTGCCTCGGGTGCCACCGCGGTCACCGGAAATCTCGGCTTGGTGCGTTCGCTAAGTTTTCCTCGAATTCTGCTTCCGGCTAACGCCGTGATTCAGCAAATCTTTTCGCTACTTCCTCAGCTCGGATTACTGCTCGTGACTTTGCTCGCATTTCAGCAGCCGATTACCTGGAATTGGTTCGCACTAATTCCAATCGTGATTCTGATGATCATGTTTGGTTTCGGACTCGCCACTATATCTGCACGAATGACCGTGCATGTGGCCGACCTAAACAAGCTAATCCCGTTCGTCACACGAATCGTTTTCTATGTCAGTGGAATTTTCTTCAGCATGGAAAAAGTATTAGCCAACTATCCAGTTGCACTGCAGATTGCAAAGTTGAATCCGGTTTACGTTTACATTTCGTTAGCACGTGGTGCTGTGGTCGATGGCTACAGCATGACCGCAGAACTTTGGGTTTCAGCCATCTCCTGGGCCTTCGGTACTTTGCTGGTCGGCTTGTGGTTCTTCTGGAAAGCGGAGGAGCGTTATGGCCGCGAAATCTAAGGTTTCTCAGAAGCCGGTTGTCGTTGTCGATGATGTGCACATCGTTTACAAAGTATTTGCAAGTGGTCGTCGTGCGACTCGCGGCTCGGCCGGTGGTGGACTCTTTGCTCGTAAGCTCGGGCTCCGCGAAGTACATGCGGTAAAGGGTGTCAGCTTTACCGTCTTCGAGGGCGAATCGATCGGCATCATCGGCAGTAATGGCTCTGGTAAGTCGAGCCTGATGACCGCTATCGCTGGGCTAAACCCGGTCGAGCGCGGCTCGATCTATGCCTCTGCACGCCCGATGCTGCTTGGCGTTGGCGCTGTCTTGCTGCCAGCAATCTCCGGTCTCAAGAACATCTTGCTCGGCGGTCTAGCCATGGGCTACAGCCGCAAGGAAATCGCTGCCTCGGCAGATGCCATAACAAAGTTCGCTGGGCTGGAGGAGTTCATCGACCTTCCGATGAAGACTTATTCGTCTGGAATGTCAGCGCGCTTGCGTTTTTCAATTGCGGCATCGCGCGATCACGACATCTTGATTATTGATGAGGCACTCGCAGTGGGTGACCAGGAATTCCGCAATCGCTCAGAGGCCCGCATGCGCCAACTTCGTGACAACGCGGGAACCGTTTTCTTGGTAAGTCACTCGATGAAGTCGATTCTCGATACCTGTACTCGAGTCATCTGGATTGAAAAGGGCGAGCTCAAGATGGATGGCGATCCGAAGAAGGTTGTCGCCGCTTACAACAAGCACACCGGCTCTACCACCATTGACTAATGGCTGCGAAAAAGACACTTCCACCAATCAGCATCCTGATGCCGGTGCTGAATGAAGAGGGTCACCTCGCAGCGTCGGTCGAAAGTATTTTGGCGCAGAGCTATCCGAGTGCCATGGAATTGATTCTTGCGCTCGGTCCATCACATGATCAGACCAATGCAATTGCAAAAAATCTCGCGAAGCAAGACAAGCGCATCAAGCTCATGGACAATCCACGAGGATTAACCACGGTCGGACTAAACGCTGCAATAAAGATTGCAAAGCACGATTACATAATTCGCATCGATGCCCACAGCGAACCGGCAGAAGGATATTTCGAGAACGGCATTCGCATTCTGCTCGAGCAGGATGCTGATGAACTAGGCGGCATCATGGATGCTCAGGGCCGAAGCGCATTTCAGAAGGCTGTCGCCTTTGCCTACAAGTCACGATTCGGCATCGGCGGAGCCGCGTATCACGTGGGTGGACAAGCCGGCGAGGCCGAAAGCGCCTATCTAGGGATTTTCAAAAAGTCTGCTCTCGAGAGAGTCGGCGGATATGACGAAGGCATTATTCGCGGCGAGGACTGGGATCTGGCCCAGCGCATCAAGGCCACCGGCGGAAAGGTTTGGTTCTCTCCGGAGTTGCGAGTGGTCTATTGGCCGAGGGGTCGCTTCGGCAAACTCACCAAGCAGTTCTATTCGACCGGAGTTTGGCGGGGAGATCTGAGTCGCCGCGACCCGGCGGCGGCCTCAAAGCGTTACTGGGTGCCGCCAATTCTGGTGGCTGGCAGCCTTGCCGGGTTGGTGCTTCTGGCCTTCGGTAACTGGCAGGGCATCCTGCCGATTGCGCTCTATCTACTAGGCGTGGCTTTCGTCGCGGTGACCGCTTCTGGGCTTAGCCTCAAGTCGCGTGCCGCACTCGTGGTGGCTCTGGCAACCATGCATTTCAGCTGGGGCTGGGGTTTTGTTATTGGTTTTCTTCGCGGAGCCAGCGGCACGATTGATCGCAGTCGAGTAAGAAAGTAGTAGCCGTGAACCAAATCAAACGCCTACTCAAGACCTACTCTCCGACCAGAGTGCTTGGTGCACTTCGACGTCGTCGCTCAGACTGGATGCGAAAACTGCAGTATCGCCCGCAGGCCACGAAGACTCTGCGTGAAGCAGTCTTATTTGAGTCATTTCAGGGCAAGGTAATTGGCGACAATCCGCTAGATATTTTCAACGAGGTCAAGTCGCGATTCCCGAATCTCGAATTAATCTGGACCACCGGAAAGGGCACCCAGGCACCAGTTGGAGCGCGCGGAGTGCGCTTCGGTTCGCGCGATTGGTTGCAGGCGCTCGCCACATCTAAATACCTCGTCAACAACACGAACTTTCCTTGGTACTTCAGAAAAGTGCCCGGACAGATTTACTTGCAAACTTGGCACGGCACACCACTGAAACGTCTTGGCCGCGACATCCCAAATAATTATTTGACCAAGAGCTACTTAGACACCATGGATCGCGAAGCGACCTTCTGGAATTATTTGATTTCACCTTCGCCGTTTTGTACTGAAATTTTCCCTGGCTCTTTTGGCTATAGCGGAAACATCATCGAAACCGGATATCCGCGTAATGATCGACTCAGCAAAATCACCGGAGCACAAAGACAGGAAATTCGCGAACGCATCGGTGTGAGCAATCCGAGTACATTCATCGTGATGTACGCGCCAACCTGGCGCGACTACAACCGCAGTGCAACAGGTAATTGGCAGTCGGTGAACTTCATGGATGAAAACATTGAACTGCCCGAGGGCTTCCAAATGATTTACCGTGGCCACACGAATACTCACGCGGTGCACAGCAAAGCCGTCGCCGGGCGGGCTATTAACGTGACCCTGTATCCGGATGTCACTGAGCTTTACATCGCAGCCGACGTGCTGATCACCGACTTTTCGTCGGTCATGTTTGATTACACAGTCACCGGCAAGCCAATCATGTTCCTTGCACCCGACCTCGAACGCTACCGCTCCGAGCGCGGCTTCTACTTTGACTTTGAGGCACTTGCGCCCGGGCCAATTCTCAACAGCGACACCGAAGTACTCCAGGCACTTGGCCGAATCGATCAGGTCAGCAAGCTGTATGAGCCGCGCTACCGCGCCTGGCAGGAGAAGTTCAATTCGCTCGAAGACGGCAAT
>JBJTNZ010000098.1:0-4210 GCA_046074345.1 Micrococcales bacterium
ATGTAGGCATCAAGGTTTGCCTTGGCTGCCTCGGCATCAAACTTGGCACCGTCGGTGAACTTGACACCCGAGCGAAGATCGATGGTCATCGACTTTGAGTCATCGGCTACCTGCCACTTGGTAGCTAGGTTTGCCTTGTACTTACCGTCAGGGGTGCGAAGGATCAGGTTGTCATAAACAGCCTGGTAGAACGGGATGAAGTGCCCGATGTTGGCACCGATTGGATCCCAGGTGGTTGGTTCAGCTACTGAGCCGATAACCAACTCGGTCTTGTTTGCTGCCTCCGCTGGTGCAACACCAGTCAGGCCAACAGCAGTCAGAGCAAGCGCAGCTACTGCAGCTGCAAAGCGCTTTGGTTGCTTCATTTTTCGTCCTTATGTCTAAGTGGATTTTTTGGTCCTGGATGGTTCCCCAGTTAGAGACGATGGTATTAGTTTTGGCAACCGGTTGACAACTTTTACTGATAACAAGTTTGTAACGCACCTGTAACCCTTTATTTACGCGGATTTCAAATTGGCAACCGCGTGCCGAAAATACCCGATTTAGGCAGAAAGCATGTCGTGTCGCACGATAATCGCGTCACGGGCAGGGCCAACACCGATGGCCGAGATGCGTGCCCCACTGAGTTCCTCAAGCTTCAAGACGTAATCCTGAGCGGTTTGAGGTAGGTCAGAGAACTTGCGGCAGCCAGTGATGTCTTCGCTCCAGCCTGGGAAGTTTTCATAGATCGGAGTGGCGTGGTGGAAGTCGGTCTGGGAAACCGGCATCTCATCGAAACGCTTGCCATCTACGTCGTAGGCGACGCAAACCGGAATTTCTTTTAGACCGGTAAGTACGTCGAGCTTGGTTAGCACGAAGTCGGTGACACCGTTGATGCGAGCCGAGTAACGCGCAATCGGTGCGTCATACCAACCACAGCGACGTGGTCGTCCGGTGGTTGTTCCAAATTCGAAACCGGTCTTGCGCAAAAACTCACCGTTCTCGTCGAACAATTCGGTTGGGAATGGTCCGGCACCAACTCGTGTGGTGTATGCCTTCACAATTGCAATAACAGTTTTGAACAAACCAGGGCCAATTCCTGAACCAGTTGATGCTCCACCTGCTGTTGCGTTTGAAGAAGTGACGAACGGATATGTTCCGTGATCGACGTCAAGCATTGTTGCCTGCCCGCCTTCGAACAAAACGTTTTTTCCTGAAGTAATTGCTTCGTGCAGCTCTAGAGCAGTGTCGGAAACCATAGGACGCAAACGTTCTACATAAGAAAGTAGTTCGGCGACGGTTTCGTCAACTTTGATTGATGCTCGGTTGTATACCTTGGCAAGCAAGTTGTTCTTGGTGACGAGTGCGGCTTCGACCTTTTGGCGAAGAATGCTTTCATCAAAAAGATCCTGCACGCGAATTCCGATTCGGTTGATCTTGTCTGCGTAGGTTGGGCCAATGCCGCGACCAGTAGTTCCGATTGCGCGCTTGCCAAGGAAGCGTTCAGAAACTTTGTCGACAGTCACGTTGTAAGGAGTGATGACGTGTGCGTTTGCCGAGATGCGAAGTTTCGAAGTGTCGATGCCTCGTGAGTTGAGTGCATCGAGCTCTTCAAAGAGTACGTGTAGGTCGATGACCACACCGTTTGAAATCACTGGCACTACGCCAGGGGTGAGGATTCCAGATGGAAGCAGGTGAAGCGCATACTTCTCGTTGCCAATGACCACGGTGTGGCCGGCGTTGTTTCCACCGTTGAACTTGACTACGTAATCGATGCTCTCAGCGAGCAGGTCGGTAGCTTTTCCCTTGCCTTCGTCGCCCCACTGGGCTCCTACGATCACTATTGCAGGCATGGCTCACCCTCGTTTCAGTTTCAAGGATGTACTGCGCGATTGCGCCTTACTAAAGAATTTTAGTCGCTAAAGACGTGTTGCATAACCCAGGAATGCATGGTGATGGCAGCGGCAGCCGAGGCATTGATTGACCTGGTCGAGCCAAACTGGGTGATTTCTAATACGACTTCAGAGGCTGCGATGGCCGCCTCAGAAAGCCCAGGCCCTTCCTGCCCAAACAGCAGAACGCACGACTCGGGCAAGTTGTATTTTTCGATTTGCTGACAACCGGGAACGTTGTCGATTGCGATTACTGGCAAACCTTCGGACTTAGCCCATTCGACGAATTCCTCCACGGTTGAGTGGTGCCGCACGTGCTGATACCTATCGGTCACCATAGCCCCGCGACGGTTCCAACGCTTGTGGCCAATTATGTGCACCTCGGCGGCTAAGAATGCATTCGCCGTACGTACGATTGAGCCGATATTTAAATCGTGCTGCCAGTTTTCAATTGCCACGTGAAATTTGTGTCGACGAATATCTAGGTCTGCAATGATCGCTTCCATTTTCCAGTAGCGATATTTGTCGAGTACGTTTCGGGTGTCACCTTCGAGCAATAGCTCGACGTCGTAGAAGTCCTCGGCTGGCAATTCTCCTTTCCAAGGACCCACTCCCCAGGTGGTGAGTTCGTGGGACGGCTCTGCTGGAATTTCGTTATTCAACTCGAGTAACTTTTCTCGCAGTCAAAGCTGCGCTCGAAATTAGAGCGACAGTGAGCGACGCAATAATCACAATTAGGTTTGCCAAAGCGTGCAGTTGCTCATTTTCACCAAACGATAATTCCGTCATGACCATCGCCAACGTGAAGCACATTCCAAATACGAGAAGAGCGGGAATCAGGTCTTTCCACTTGACCCCCTGAGGCAGTGCGCCTAATCCTGATTTTACTACAATCCAAGTGGTGCCAATCACGCCGAGAGGCTTTCCAATAATCATTGCTACCAAAATTCCCACTACCAACATCACTGGAATGTCAGAGCCGGAAGGTAAATGGCTTAGGTCAACTCCGGCAGACATCAGTGCAAAGAGTGGTAGCGCACCGAAAGCCACAATTTTGTCCAAGCCGTTTTGGATTCCTTGAAGTTTTGGCACGAGCAGTCCGACAATCACACCGCCGAGAGAAGCCAAAGAAAGCATGTGAAAGCTGGAGGCATAGAAAATCGCAATGATCAAAATTGTGGAAGAGTCATCCACCACAGCGACCGTCAAGACATAGGTGCGGATTTGCTTAGGCAGCCACCGACCGGCAATCGCAAGCACCCCAAGCGCAAAAGCCATGTCGCTAGACATTGGCACACCCCAGCCCACGGCTGCCTCTGTGCCGGCATTGAAAAGGGAGTAAATAACTACCGGCAGGGCCAGGCCTCCCATTGCGGCAAAAATTGGAACAACTGCTTGTTTTGGCTTGCGAAGGCTGCCGTGCAATATTTCGTGACGCAGTTCGATTCCGACGCTCAAGAAAAACAGAAATATCGCTGCTCCCTTGAGCAATTCAATTGAGGCGAAGCCCTGATAAACGCCTCCGAGAGGCGAATTTGCAAAAATCATGGCAATTGCAGCGGCTCCAAAAAGGAGCAAACCGCCAATCATTTGCCTACGTGCGACGTTCATATGTCAAGCCTAACTAGCGGATGGGTAGGCTGGGACAATGGCTGACAGAAGTAAAATCACCGCATGGCTCACCGATATGGACGGCGTCCTAGTTCACGAAGGACACGTCCTTCCAGGGGCTGCCGAACTAATCACCAAGTGGCAGAGCAGTGGCACTCCATTCTTGGTGCTCACTAATAACTCGATTTATACCCCACGAGACCTTTCTGCCAGGCTTCGCGCCGGTGGACTCGACGTTCCTGAAGAACGCATCTGGACATCTGCCTTAGCCACAGCTAGCTTCTTGCACTCACAGAACCCAAACGGGAGTGCCTACGTAATAGGTGAAACCGGCTTAACGCAGGCGCTGCATGACGTCGGTTACACACAGACAGACAGCAACCCAGACTATGTCGTGCTCGGTGAAACCAGAAACTTCAACTTTGAAAACCTAACCAAGGCGGTTCGCCTGATTAATGGTGGCGCACGTTTCATCGCCACCAATCCGGATCCAACCGGACCATCAGCCGAGGGTGTACTTCCGGCAACCGGCTCAGTCGCGGCACTGCTGACTAAGGCCACCGGCAAGCACCCTTACATCGTCGGCAAACCAAACCCAATGATGTTCCGCTCCGCGATGCGCAAAATCGGGGCTCACTCGGAGTCCACTGGAATGATCGGCGACCGCATGGACACCGACGTCGTCGCTGGCATTGAAGCAGGGCTTCACACCGTGCTGGTGCTCACCG
>JBJTNZ010000099.1:0-2967 GCA_046074345.1 Micrococcales bacterium
GTTGAAGAACTTGATTCGCCAATTCTTCCGCACATCGGTTGGAACACAATTTCTGCTGCGGAAGATTCAAAACTTTTCGCCGGTATTCAAGATGAGCGTTTCTATTTTGTGCACTCTTACGGTGTGCAGAATTGGACGTTGGAACCACACGGAAGTTTCAAACATCCGAGTGTTACCTGGGCAGAGTACGGATCGAAGTTTGTTGCGGCTGTAGAAAATGGTCCCTTGTCGGCCACGCAGTTTCATCCGGAGAAATCTGGTGAGGCTGGAATTAAATTACTGAGCAATTGGCTCGGAACTTTTTAGAACTAAAGCAGGAAAGAAATATCATGAGCAATTACTTGGAACTTTTGCCAGCTGTAGATGTAGCCGACGGCAAAGCTGTTCGACTCACTCAAGGTGAGGCCGGGTCAGAAACGGATTACGGTTCTCCGCTAGAGGCTGCGCAAAGTTGGATTGATGCTGGAGCCGAGTGGATTCATCTGGTCGACCTCGACGCTGCATTTGGCCGCGGCGATAACCGTTCTTTAATTCGCGAAGTTGTGAATGCTTCGCGTTCGGTGAAGATTGAGCTTTCCGGTGGCATTCGTGACGACGCATCTCTTGAGTCTGCGCTTGAGGCCGGTGCAACCCGCGTGAACTTGGGTACCGCCGCGCTAGAGGATCCCGCCTGGACCGCTCGCGTTATCGAGCGCTTCGGTGATGCTATTGCGGTCGGGCTTGATGTTCGCGGCACCACATTGGCAGCCCGTGGCTGGACCCAGGAGGGTGGCGACCTATTCGAAGTTTTGCAGCGCTTAGAGGATGCCGGTTGTGCGCGATACGTAGTCACCGATGTGACTAAAGACGGCACTCTTCGTGGTCCAAACATTGACCTTCTTCGCCAGGTTATGGCCAAGACCAATAAGCCAGTGGTTGCCTCGGGTGGAATTTCTTCGTTGCAGGACATTACCGATTTGCACGCACTTGTCGGTGAAGGGCTAGAGGGCGCAATTCTTGGAAAGTCGCTCTATGCAAACAAGTTCACGTTGCAAGAAGCATTAGCAATCGCAAATCAGCAGATCTAATTCATGGCATTCGAACACGAGCACATCAATCCGAATCGGTTTACCGATTCGGCTGGCGTTCCATGGGAAGGTCGCGAACTTCACGAAAATAATTTCGCGGGGGATGACGGCTCTGCTGATGCTGGTCTAATCGATGCCATTACAAAGTTTCAGCGTGGAGATGCTAAAAACGAAGATGTCGTCGCTGCGTTTGCAAAAGCACGATTGCTAATTCCATTGCTCGCTGATCTTGGGGAAAGCGAAATTGGAGAACACGGCCACAAGGTAGACAAGAGTGCAGAGCTAAGCATTGTCACGGTCGGCACTCCAGACGAACAAAATGGCCTGCCGGTTTTTTCATCGGTTGCTGCCATGCAGGCTTGGAACCCAATGGCTCGTCCGGTGCCTAGTGATGCGCTTCGAGTCGCAATCGCGGCGGCAAGCGAAAACAACACCAGAATTATTTTGGATGCGGAAAGTTCAACTGAATTTGCGATTCGTCGACCGGCTATTGCTGCAATCGCTCAAGAAGAAATGTGGGTACATCCCGCTCGTGACTCTCGTGTGCGTGATGAATTTTCACGCGTGCTCGAGGGAGTCGCAGAATTTCTCGGTTTCGAATTGGAAGATTGTGATCCGCAGTCTCGCTTGCACAGCGCTGAGTTGCTACTAGTGCTCAAACTTTCCGAGGGGTTGACCGGCGAGAAGGTGCAGGAATTGATGCAAGCACTTGCCCAGCGGTTGGCAGACAGCTCTGTCATTGCAGAGCACGTCGATAGCCTTCGAGTGAAGCTCGCCTAGCAGCTAGTCGTTAGTTGACCGGGCCGGTGTATTTTTCACCAGGTCCCTGACCCGGGGCATCCGGAATGGCAGATGCCTCACGGAAAGCCAACTGGAGCGAACGAAGTCCGTCGCGTAGCGGGCGAGCGTGGTGATCGCCCAAGTCGGCGGCAGCAGAGGTGATGAGTCCGGCCAGGGCATTGATAAGTTTGCGAGCCTCGTCTAGGTCTGCCTTGTGCCCGTCTTCGCCAAGGCCGCACTGTACGGCAGCGGCGCTCATCAGGTGAATCGCGGTGGTGGTGATCACTTCGACCGCTGGGACTTCGGCAATGTCACGTAGTTGGTCGCTGACCTGGTTGGCGTCAAATTCTGGCAAGGGGTTTACTCCTTCTGGGGCTTTCTGCTAGGCTAGCCCATGGCTCCGGGGTTCGCTCCGGTCAGAAGTGGATTCATTTCCCACCTAGTTTCACCGATTTACAGGTGTTCGGGTTTTAGCTTTTGGAAACTTCGTTTCTGTGCGCTCGCGTCCTGCGCTTGCGTGGCCAACGTGTCATTCGACACAAAGTCACAGCAATAAAGGAGTAACAATCAGCGACCCACGTATAAATGATCGCATCCGCGTGCCTGAGGTTCGCCTCGTCGGTGCCGCAGGCGAGCAAATTGGTGTAGTCCGCATTGAAGAAGCACTGCGTCTCGCTCAAGAAGCAGACCTCGACCTCGTCGAAGTTGCCCCAATGTCAAAGCCACCAGTTGCGAAACTTATGGACTTCGGAAAATTCAAGTACGAAGCAGCCCAGAAAGTTCGCGAGGCTCGCAAGAACCAGGTCAACACTGTTCTAAAGACAGTTCGTTTTGGTTTGAAGATTGACGATCATGACTACGGCACCAAGCGTGCGCAGATTGAGAAGTTCCTAAAAGCTGGCGACAAGGTCAAGGTGATGGTGGTATTCCGCGGTCGCGAGCAGTCACGCCCAGAAATGGGAGTCAAGCTGCTAAAGAAACTTGCCGAAGAAGTAAACAGTTTCGGAACAGTCGAATCGACTCCATCGGTAGATGGACGAAACATGGTTATGGTGATCGGTCCATTAAGAAACAAGGCTGAGGCGAAGGCTGAAGCCAAGAAGGCTGCATCTAAGGCTCA
>JBJTNZ010000100.1:0-33563 GCA_046074345.1 Micrococcales bacterium
CTGATGTTTGCGACGCCACTGTTTGCGGCGTTTGCCAACATCCTCATGCCTGTCCAAATCGGTGCACCGGATGTGGCATTTCCTCGACTAAACGCGATTGCTTACTGGTTCTACTTCTTTGGTTCACTGGTAGCAGTTTCAAGCTATTTCACCCCGCAGGGAGCGGCCAGCTTCGGTTGGTTTGCGTACGCACCGCTGTCGAACACTACGTTCTCACCGGGCATCGGAGGAGACCTTTGGGTCTTTGGTCTCGCGCTGGGTGGTTTCGGAACCATCATGGGTGGTGTCAACTTTGTGACGACAATCCTCACGATGCGTGCACCTGGAATGACCATGTTCCGTCTGCCAGTATTCACGTGGAACACTCTGGTCACATCAATTCTGATCATTATGTGTTTCCCACCGCTTGCAGCGGCACTTTTCGCTCTCGGTGCAGATCGCCGCTTCGACGCACACATCTTTGATCCAGCTAATGGTGGCCCGATGCTTTGGCAGCACCTATTCTGGTTCTTTGGTCACCCTGAGGTTTACATCTTGGCACTACCGTTCTTCGGTATCGTTTCTGAAATCTTCCCAGTGTTTAGCCGCAAGCCAATTTTTGGTTACAAGACCTTGGTCTACGCAACCATTTCGATCGCGGCACTTTCAATGACTGTGTGGGCACACCACATGTATGTAACTGGAAGCGTGCTTCTTCCTTACTTCGCATTCACCACTATGTTGATTGCTGTACCTACCGGTGTGAAAGTATTCAACTGGATTGGCACCATGTGGAAGGGATCGATTAGTTTCGACACTCCAATGCTTTGGTCACTCGGATTCTTGACCACATTCATCTTCGGTGGTTTGACCGGTGTAATCCTGGCTTCTCCAACCTTGGACTTCCACCTCTCTGACAGCTACTTTGTGGTTGCTCACTTCCACTACGTAATCTTCGGCACCGTGGTGTTCGCGATGTTCGCAGGTATTTTCTTCTGGTATCCAAAGATGACCGGCAAGATGCTGAATGAGCGCCTAGGTAAGATTCAGTTCTGGATCTTGTTTGTTGGTTTCCACACCACATTCTTGATTCAGCACTGGTTAGGCGTAATCGGCATGCCACGTCGTTACGCTACCTACCTACCGGAAGACGGGTTCACTTGGATGAACCAGGTTTCTACGGTTGGTGCGGCTCTGCTTGCAATCTCGATGATTCCATTCCTGTGGAACGTCTACATCACTCACAAGCGTGGAGTAAAGACCACCTTGAACGACCCATGGGGCTACGGACGCTCTCTGGAGTGGGCAACTGCTTCTCCGTTCCCACGTCACAACTTCACTTCGATTCCTCGTGTTCGATCAGAGTCACCTGCGTTCGATTTGAACCACCCAGAGTTTGCCGCACCAGAGGCAAAAGCAGCGGCTAAGAAGGGCTAACCCATGAAATTCAACGGCAATCTCTTTTACTTCCTTACTGCGTTTTACCTAATTGATGCGGCCGGTTACATCATCTGGCAGGCCAACACCAATCACTCTTTCGAGCCAATTGGTTCAGCAGCGATTGCAATGCTTGGCATCATGTCGTTGTTCCTTGGTTTTTACCTTAAGAAGACCCACAAGGCTCAGGGCATCGTTCCAGAGGATCGCGAAGATGCCAACATTCAAGATGGCGACACTGAAATCGGCTTCTTTGCTCCTTGGAGCTGGTGGCCATTCTTCCTAGGTGCTTTCGGGGCTGTGTGCTTCGCATCGCTGGCAGTTGGCTGGTGGCTATTCTTCATTGGCTTCCCATTGGCGCTCGTTGCTCTAATCGGATTTGTGTTCGAACACAGCCGTGGGCAATACGCACACTAATTCAATTAAGTGAATCGGCCCGACGCAAGTCGGGCCTTTTCTTTTATTCGAGATTTTGATCCGCCCAGGTCACCATGGCATCGTGGTGGTACTTGGCGAGCCCAAGATTGACTGACTCGTAGCTGTCCCGATAGGGCGATGGTAGTAAGTAACTCTGCGCCAATGCCTTGTATGCCGCCCTGCTTGGTTTCCAGAACTGCAGACAAAACTCATAGTGTCGGCGCACTAAGTCTTGCACCTGAGCATCGCTAACCGGGGTACCGAGTAGTTGGTGCTCCTTGAAGGCTTCAGTAATTTCCCCGAAAGCAGCGGTGAACTGCTGGTTTTGCTCCTTGGAGTAATTGTTCTGGTACAAATCAGCGTGATTCCCAGATCCTTCAAATTCGCGCATGTCACCAGCCTAAATCGCTTAAGCGAAAAAGCCCCGCCTAAGCGGGGGCTTCTCGTTTGGAACTACTTCTTCTTTGGCGCAGCCTTCTTTGTAGCTGGCTTCTTGGCTGCAGGAGCCTTTTTAGCAGCCGGCTTCTTAGTTGCTGCGCTCTTGGTTGCTGTCTTCTTAGGTGCTGCTTCCACTGCAGGTGCGTGGTCGTGGTGAGCTGCATCTAGTTCAATCTGACCAACTGGAGCAACACGATCCTGGAAGTAGAACTTCGATAGTGATGCACGCATGCGAGCCTTGACTGTGATCTTGCCGTCACTGTTTGGACGGGCAAGGGTTGGCTGATAGCTCTTGAACTCAACCAGCTTGTACATTTCGTATTTGTCTAGTGGTTCGTGAACTTCGATGTATTCACCGTGAGGCATGCGGATGATGCGACCAGTCTCTCGACCGTGGAGCACAATCTCACGATCCTTGCGCTGAAGCGATAGGGCAGTGCGCTTGGTGATCCAGAATGCTGCGATTGGACCAACGATTAGTAGAATTTGGAAGCTAGTGAGCACCTGGTTGAGCGACATTTTGAATTGAGTCGCAATCAAGTCAGTTGCTGCGCCAGCCCATAGCACTGCATAGAAGGTTACACCTGCTGCACCAACCGCGGTACGCACTGGGGCGTTGCGTGGGCGATCTAGAACGTGGTGTTCGCGTTCATCGCCTGTAATCCACTTTTCAATGAACGGATACGCTCCAACAACTACTAGGAATAGCACTCCAACCAAAAGCGGTAGAAGGATATTCCATGACCAGGTACCGCCGAGTCCAGTGAACTCTAGGTGTGTTGGAGCGAGGCGAAGCGCTCCATCCAACCAACCGATGTACCAGTCAGGTTGGGTACCTGCGGAAACAGGAGATGGGTCATAGCCACCGTAGTTCCAGACCGGGTTGATTGTGAAGGTGCTTGAGATCAACATGATCACACCGAACACGATGAAGAAGAAACCGCCAGCCTTCGCAACGTAAACCGGCATCAAAGGGTAACCGACAACGTTGCTATCCTTGCGGCCTGGGCCAGGGTAGTGGCTGTGTTTGTGGATGACCACCATGAACAAGTGCACGGCAAGGAACAAGATAATCAGTGCCGGAATAATCATGATGTGCAAACTGTATAGACGTGCAACAATTTGCTCTCCAGGGAACTCTCCACCAAACAACAGCGATGACACGTATGAGCCGATAACTGGCACACCCTTCAACATTCCATCGATAATGCGGAGACCGTTACCCGAAAGCAGGTCATCTGGCAGTGAGTAACCGGTGAATCCGCCACCCATGCCTAGTACGAATAGGAAGAAACCAACAACCCAGTTGATTTCTCGAGGCTTGCGGAATGCACCGGTGAAGAACACGCGAAGCATGTGCAAACCAGCCGATGCTACGAAGAGTAGCGCTGACCAGTGGTGCACCTGTCGCATGAGCAATCCGCCACGAACCTCAAATGAGATGTCGAGTGTCGATGCGTATGCGATAGACATCTCAGCGCCTTTAAGTGGGCCGTAGACGCCGTCGTAAATCACTGGTGTCATTGCTGGCTGGAAGAAGAAAGTCAGGAAGGTGCCCGAAATCAGCAAGACAACAAAGCTGTAAAGCGCAACTTCACCCAGCATGAATGACCAGTGGTCAGGGAAGATCTTGCGGCCGAACTCCTTAAGGATGCCGGCTACGCCTACACGCTCGTCTAGGTAGTTAGCACGGTTAGCTAGGAAGCTACCTTTTTCTTTTGTAGTAGTCGCCATTTTTTAACGCTCCCAGAAGCTAGGGCCAACAGGTTCAGTGAAGTCGCTCTGCGCAACCAAGTAACCTTCAGCATCAACTGTGATTGGTAGCTGAGGTAGTGGGCGAGAGGCAGGACCAAAAATAACTTTGCAGTGTTCGGTCAAGTCGAATGTCGACTGGTGACATGGGCAAAGTAGGTGGTGTGTTTGCTGCTCGTAAAGTGCAACCGGGCAACCAACGTGAGTACAAATCTTGCTGTAAGCGACGATACCGTCGTATGACCAGTCCTTCTTAGCAGGATCTTCCTTGAGGTCCTTAGGGTCAAGGCGAACAAGCAATACTGCAGCCTTCGCCTTTTCCTCAAGCTTGTGCTCTGGAAGCTCGGAAAGACCCTCAGGAATCACGTGGAAGACAGAGCCGAGAGTCACTTCAGCAGCCTTGATCGGAGTACCGTATGGATCTTTAGTTAGGCGAGTGCCCTTTTTCCACATTGTGTGACGCAAGCTGTTTGCCGGGTTTGGCCCAAGGTCTCCGAAGAAGAAAATAGCTGGCAGTGGGAAGAGTGCAAGTGATGTATAAAGCGTGCGACGAATAAGTTTGCGACGAGTGAAACCTGATTCTTTATCGGCAAGTTTGATGATTTCTACTGCGCGTGCACGTACTTCATCGCTGCCTCGAGTCTGGTGGCGCTCTTCAGAAACTTCTGCATCCGGCATTAAAGTCTTCGCCCAGTGCACTGCGCCTAGACCGATACCGAATAGGCCGAGAGTAATTCCGAGCCCTAGGAACAAGGTGTTGTTTCTAACAGTGCCAAGCTCTTCAGTGATTGGGAATGCGAAGTAGGCAAAGATTGCGAACGCGCTTCCGACTGCAGAGGTTATGAAAAGCGCAGCAACCTGTCGGCTAGCTACACGTTCTTTGGCAGGGGACTTGTCGGTCATTCGAACGCGGTGCGGTTCGATACCTGGATCCTTCACCTTGTCTGCTGCAACGACAGCTAAGCCACTTTCGTAGGTGTGCTCTTTGCTCACTTGATTGCTCCTCTTAGGTAAAAACTAATTTGACTTAGCGCCCAACCAAATGGTTAGCGCAACGATGACACCGAGACCGAGAATCCAAATGAATAGACCTTCGGCAACAGGACCTAGACCAGCGAGCTCATAGCCACCAGCACTTGGGTTTGATTCAACAAACTTCAAGTAGGTGATGATGTCCTTCTTGTCTTTTGGGGTGAGGTTCGCGTCATTGAATACCGGCATGTTCTGTGGGCCGGTCAGCATAGCCTCATAGATGTGATCGTTAGGAACGCCCTTTAGCGCAGGAGCGTACTTACCTTCGGTAAGTGCTCCACCGGCACCTACGGCGTTGTGGCACATTGCACAGTTGATGCGGAACAATTCGCCACCGCGAGTCGCATCGCCATTAGCAGCGATCATCTCTTCGGTAGGTACATCTGGGCCAACTCCGAGCGAGCCAACGTATGCGGCGATTGCATCGATTTGCTCTGCGGTGAACTGCTTTGGCTTTACCTGAAGCTGTGGTCCGCTTGCCAGACCAGGCATACGACCAGAGTCAACCTGGAATTCCGCAGCTGCTGCACCGACACCGATTAGGGTCGGAGCAACCTTGGTACCAACACCATTGACACCGTGACAGCTTGCGCAGTTTGAAAGGAAAAGTTTCTTACCTTCCTCAATCTGAGCGGCAGAAGCAACTTCAGATTTAGGAGTGTTGTTAATCGCGGTTGATGCAGCCGCATAGCCGGCGCCTGAAAGCATTAGGCCAATAGCGATAACGGCTGCTGCCGCGAATGGGCTGCGACGAGAGTTTTTCATATTTGCCACTTCTTTACTTCAATACGTAAATGATTAGGAATAGACCAATCCAAACTACGTCCACAAAGTGCCAGTAGTAGGAAACCACGATTGCGCTAGTGGCCTCGTAGTGGCCAAACTTCTTAGCGGCAAATGTCTTGCCGATAACCATTAGGAATGCAACCAAACCACCGGTCACGTGCAGTGCGTGGAAACCGGTCGTGATGTAGAAAGCGCTGCCGTAAGAGTTTGAGTTCAACATGACACCTTCGGAAATTAGGTTTGAGTATTCCCAAACCTGACCCGATACGAACATCGCACCCATGACATAGGAGAGTAGGAACCACTCAACCATGCCCCACTTGGTCGGAGACCATCCGGTGGCACGTGGCTGCATGCGCTCAGCTGCAAAGACACCAAACTGAGCCGTGAATGACGAGGCAACCAGGATCAAGGTGTTGGTAAGTGCGAATGGAACGTTCAGGATTGCGGTGTCATGCTCCCAAATCTGAGGGGAGTTGGCACGAAGACTGAAGTACATGGCAAATAGAGCGGCGAAAAACATCACCTCACTGCCGAGCCAGACAATTGTGCCCACAGATGTGGCACTAGGACGGTGGATTCCAGGCGAAGAGAAAGTCGCTGTTGACATGCTTTTATGCTAACCCAGACAAAGTGCCAAATCGGGCTAATTTGCCCTATTTCATGCGGATTTTTCACAATAAACTTGCACGCATGACTGCAGAAATCACCTGGCCAACTTTGCTCGGAAAATTACTTGAAAAAGGTAATTTGGGCCGAGCCGAAGCGAGTTGGGCAATGAGTCAAATCATGGCCGGTGATGCCAGTGAAGCTCAGATGGGCGCCTTTATGCTTGCCCTTCGCAGTAAGGGAGAAACTGTCGAAGAACTAGCCGGGTTGGTCGATGTGATGCTGCAACATTCGGTGATTCTTGATACTGGCTTTGATGCTGTTGACATTGTTGGTACCGGAGGCGATCTGGTTGGCACAGTCAACATTTCCTCAATGGCGGCGATTGTGGCAGCCGCCGCCGGGGTGCCTGTCATGAAGCATGGCAGCCGGTCTGCATCGGGTAAGACCGGATCATCAGAGATGCTCGAAGTCCTGGGCATCCGGCTCGATCTTTCGCCCGAGCGAGTCGCAGATATTTTCCATGAAATCGGCATAACTTTCTTTTTTGCACCGGTTTTCCACCCGGCAATGCGCTACGTAGCGCCTGTGCGCAAGCAACTGGGAGTACCAACCACCTTCAATTTCTTAGGACCGCTGGCAAATCCGGCTCAGCCGGTAGCCACATCGTTGGGTGTGGCAAACCGCCAGATTGCGCCACTTATGGCTGCCGAAATGGCCAATCGAGGCAGAAATGCCCTAGTTTTCAGGGGTTCAGACGGTTTGGATGAGCTCACGACTACTGGAACCAGCGAAATTTGGGTGGTTCAAGGGGGAGCGGTGGCGGAATTCAGCCTCAATCCAAGTGATTTTGGGCTAGAAATTGCCAAACTTGACCAATTGCTGGGTGCTGATCCTCAGCACAACGCACAGGTTACGCGCTCGCTGTTTAGTGGCGACCAATCCGGAAATCTGGCTTCGGTGCGCGATGTGGTGGCCTTGAATGCCGCCGGTGGGTTAGTGGCCTATGGCCTGAGTGACAAGCGCATTGCCAGCCAGGAAGATTTGAATTCAGCATTCGCGACAGCTTTGGAGAAAACATTCTCGGCTATCGACACAGGTGCCGCCGCTGAGAAACTTTCTCAGTGGACTGCTGCCACGCAAGCAGACTAGTCAGCAAAATCTAAGGGAAGTGGCCTTGAAACCTAGATTTTTATTACTTGACATAATGTACATTATCGGCGATAGGAATTCGCACTAAAGCAGGTGGTGCTTGAGGAATTCAACCAACCCGATTGGTCCCACAGTCTCACCCGAATCAATTAGGTTCTGTAGCTGCCACCAGCGATGTTCTAATACGTCTCGATGTTCATCGTCGGTCCAGTTCGTGTCATCAAGTTGAAAATCCTTGACTCTGAGTTGAAAGAAATAATCCACATATGTGTGGTGATTGATTCCGTCGCCCCAGCGCCATTTGCCTTCGGTTTGCCAGATCTGATTGCCCAGTTCTGTCGCTGTGGTCGATATTCCGGTTTCTTCGGCTAATTCTCGAATTGCCGCCTCAATTGGAGTCTCACCTGGGTCAATACCGCCTCCAGGGGTAATCCAGCGCGGTGGAAGCTGTACCTCTGGGTCAAAATGGGTTTTTAACAGGAATATTTGGTCATTTTGGTCCAAAAGTAAGACTCTGGCTGTTTCCCGATGCTGACCTGGCTGCATGTCGTTATTTCTGGATTTTGAAGAACTTCATCGAAGCTTGCATCAAATAGCCAATGGATATTGCAAAAATCAGTGTGCCCTCACGTACCTGGCCGCCAAGCAAGAAACCCACGGTCAGTACGGTCAGCTCGTAAATCGTCCTAACCAGCCACAGCGGCCAACCAAGAGCCTTTTGGGTGCCGATCATGAGGCCATCTCTTGGTCCACTGCCTAACTTGGCACTGATGTAAAGGCCTGTGGCAAAGGCCACGGTGCATATTCCGATTAGAAACATCAAGAGGTTTGCGAAATAGTTGTCGAAGGTTGGAATGTATGGGAGCCACAAATCGGCGAAAATTCCGATGCTGAGCGCGTTCAGGATCGAACCCAGTCCTGGCTTTACCTTCAATGGAATCCAAGCCAAGAGCACAATAACAGAGACAACGATGGTCGCCTGACCAAAGGTAATACCGAAGGTATTTGATATTCCTTGCCCCAATACGTCCCAGGGAGGAATTCCAATTTTTGCCCTAATCATCATCGCTAGCGCCAGGGCGAAAATGAATAGCCCAAGCATTAGTCGAGAGAAAGATTTCAGGGACGGCATTACCCTAGCCTAGATGCTGATTGGAAAGGAGTTTGAATGAAACACATCTATTTAGACTCCCCTAAACCATTTAAGGTTTTCGCCCATCGTGGTTTCACTTACTCGAACGACAAAGTAGTTCGTGATGAAAACACGATCGAGGCATTTCGTGCGGCTCTCGATGCCGGGGCAGATTATCTTGAGCTGGATGTGCAGGCTAGCGCTGATGGAGTTGCGGTTGTCTTTCACGATGAGCAACTAGATCGAGTTTCAAACTCCGTTGGCTCGATTTCTAGCCGAACCTGGACAGAACTGCAGCAGGTCGAATTGAATTTTGGTGGGCACATTCCATCAATCGCTCAAGTGCTAACGACTTTTTCAAAGGCAAAAATAAACATTGATATCAAGAATTCTGCCGCAATAAAAGACTTGGCAAATGCGATCACCAATCAAAATGCTCATGATCGGGTATTGCTGACTAGTTTCAGCGAAAAACGTCGTCAAGTGGCTGTAGATAGCTCACCAGGCGTAGCCACTTCCCCATCGGCCTGGCTGATATTGAGAATCAAGTTGGGACAGTTAATCGGCCTTGACCTAACTCGCCTTCTAAAAAATGTTAATGTTCTGCAAATTCCGGTGTCTTACGGGTTTCTTCGCCTAGATTCCCCTAAGTTCATAGAGTCAGTAAAGCGACGAGGTGTTGAGGTGGTCTACTGGACCATCAATGACCCAGCTGAGGCTATGCGGCTAAAGCAAATCGGAGCCGATGGAATCGTTACGGATCGAACCGACCTAATAGTTTCAGCACTGCACTCGAGCTGATTGCGGAATAAATTCGCGCTAATTTCAGTTCAACTTATTAGCCACAAAATGGCGAAAGCTGGAGGTACTCATGTCTGAATCAACAATGCGCGGAATGCGTTTAGGCTCACAAAGCCTAGAAAGCGAAATTGGTGTCAATCTAGTTGAACGCCAGAATTTCGTTTACAAATGTGGCAATGGACATGCAACCGACTTGGTATTTGCTGCGGAGGCAGAGGTTCCAGAATTCTGGCAGTGTCGCCAATGTTCCGAACAAGCCGCTCTGGTTAAAGACGGAAAATTTGTCGAACTTGAAGTGACGCACGATCGTCCGGGACGCAGTCACTGGGAGATGCTGCTAGAGCGTCGCTCGAAAGAGGAACTAGAAGAAATTTTGCAGGAGCGTATCGAGTACATTCGAGCACGACGCGCCACCGGTAAAGCAGAGATTTAGGACTTAAAAAGTCTCGCCAATCCCCACTTGGTAACCAGCCAGAGCGCTTCAACCACGATTGACCCTGTCATTTTTGACACGCCTCGTTCTCGTTCTATGAAGGTAATCGGTACTTCTGTTACCACTGCGCCTGTTTGAATGCTTCTCCAAGCCATCTCGACTTGGAATGAATACCCGTGAGAAGCAATAGAAGTTAAATCAAGGCGTTTTAGTAATTCCGTTTTGTAAATTCGATATCCGGCAGTCATGTCTCGTACTTTTGTGCCGAGCATCACTCGCGTATAAAAGTTTCCGAATTTTGAGATCGCTTTGCGATAGTTCGGCCAATTAACTACAGCTCCACCGGACACCCAACGTGAACCAATGACTAAATCGGATGTTGGGCTTTCTAAAATAAGTTTTACTAAATCTGCTGCTCGGTGGCTACCGTCCGCATCCATTTCGATGACGTATTTATAGCTTTTACTAAACGCATATTCAAAGCCAGCTAGATACGCAGGACCAAGACCCTGCTTATCAGTGCGATGTAGAACAGATATTCTCTTGTCATCTTTGGCAAGTTGAGCGGCAAGATTGCCTGTGCCATCAGGACTGTTGTCATCAACAATCAAGAGATCGACATTTGGGTTATACCGAAGTACTTCGTCGGCTGAATTTGCAAGATTGGAAACCTCATTGTAGGTGGGCATGATTACCAAATACTGATTAGACATTTGATCGCCTCACTCTTCTGGTCAGCCAAAAGACAAACACAATTTCCCCCAAAGCAGCGAAGTTATTCACAATCTCTAGGTAACCCCCCAAGGTCATGGCTGGAGTCAAGCTACTACGTGTCGGAAGAACTCCTTGCATAAGGCCTGGTTTGTATGCTGGCAGCGAATCGACAACCTCCCCGGACGGAAGCACAATCGCGGAAAGTCCAACCGTAGAAATGTTTACCACTGCCCTACCGGATTCAATTGCCCTCAACTTGGCGATAGCCAATTGTTGCGCTGATTCGTTCGTCGTACCGAAGTCAGAGTTGTTTGTTTGAACCACGAGTATTTGTGCGCCTTGGTGGACTAATTCTCTAGTGATATCGTCGACCGCCACTTCAAAGCAGATCATCGTGCCAATTTTTGTGGCGGCCTTCGTCGGCGGAGCAATATCAAATATTCCGTCTTTAGTGCCGAAACTGTACCCTCGTGGAATCAAATCGATTAGGTCAGGTGCTAGTAAACGGAAGAATGCGCGATCTGGCACAAACTCACCAAACGCAACCGGGCGTTTTTTGTCGTACCAATCAACCGCACCAATATTCGGTTTCCAGAGTATTGAACTGTTGTAGATTTCTTCGCCGCGGCTGGTGATGGTACCGAACATCAGCGGTACTCCCATTTGGTCTACAAAATTAGAAATATTGGATTTTGAAGCGCTATTGCCTAGCGGATTCTGATCCGCAGCATTCTCCGGCCAAATAACTAAATCCGGTTTATTGGTTTGTTCGAGCAGGCTAGCCGACGCATTTAGGTGATTCTCTAAAATGCTGCCAGGTCTCGGATTAGCAAACAGTCCCGCGTTGGCATTCCCCTGAACAGCGGCAATTTCAATTGCATCAGATTCGGTTCTTGAATCCGTTGGAGTCACAAATGGAACTAAAACCAGAAGAGCCAACAGTGTGGCCACTGGACTGCTCCCCCAATTAGCGGGTCTCAACCGGTTAGTCCAAGTGAGCATCACTAAAACAACTATGAATACGATGACGAAACTTAGTAAGGAATCCCCACCCCAGTAGACCCAGTTGGCCATGGGCGAATTTGACTGCGACAATGCGAGCCTCGACCAAGGAAATCCGCCATACGGAAAATTGCACGAGATCCATTCCCTAGCCACCCAAAGGCTGGCGATCATGGTTGCTCCGACAATCGGACTTCGATGCAGTTGGCGTGTTATTGCTTGCCAGCTTCTATTTATTGCAAAGGCGCCGATGGCGAATATGACGCCTTCCAGGGTCGATAGCGCCAGCCATGGCACCGGACCTAGATAAACAGTCATCCAAGGGATTTGAGCTGCGTAAAAAGTGAATCCGGTGATGAGTCCAACTACCCATACGCTTTTTGTGCTTGAGGAAACAATCGCATAAAGCATGATTGCCGTTGCTGGAAAAATTGCTATCCAAATTGCATTATCGGGATATGCAGTCGACGCAATAAGTCCGCCAGTCAGGCCGACGAGACTCAAGACGAGAGTGCTTCTAGCCGTAGAAACTGTACGCAACAATCCCTCGCTTCACCTGATCTATCGCACTCTTGGCGGTTTCAGAAATGCTTCCTTCCGAGCTCTGGGCAATCTGGTCTAAGGCATCGATAACTTGTTTCGCCCATCGAATGAAGTCACCAGGCAGTAAATCAGCAATGTCCAAAACCTGGTCGAGACGTGCGCCGGATGCCCAACGGTGGAAGGCATAGCAAATTGAAAAGTCGAGTTGATTTGTTCCTGGCAATTTATGTTTCTTTGTTAATCCTTCGAGGTCCCACCAGAGGTCAATAGTTTTATCCGCATAATCAGCAAAGTTACCTTTAGGTACTCGGTATTCGAGCTCGTCGTCTCTCCTGGCCTCGTAGACAAGAGCCGACGCCATTGCAGCTAATCCCGCGGCGTCCAAACCAGCCCAGATGTTTCTTCTGAGCGCTTCGGAGATAAGTAAGTCGCGGTCGCCATAGATTCTAGAAAGTGTTTTTCCAGCTTCCAATACCACTGCATCAGTGCCTTCGAAAGAAAGGTAATTGAGTTCCTCGAGCAAAGAACAGATACGGTCAAACGTTCTTGCAACTTGATTTGTTCGTCCTTCAATCTGGGAAAGCGAGGCATCGAGTTCACGTTTCAACTTGAAATAACGCTCTGCCCAACGTGCGTGTGCCTCACGATCATTGCAGTTATGGCAAGGATGCTGCTTCAAATCCTTCTTAAGTTGAGCTAGGTGACGTTCCTTTTCGTGGCGGCCTTTGCTCGTTCTGATATCTTTTCCGCGTTCCGCGCGCACTCTTGATGAGGCAAATTCTTTTTCTAGATCGGATATTTCTCGTCTCATCGAGGCGTACTTCATGAAATCACCGAGGTGGCACTTAATTGCATCTGCGTAGCCATCCAAGGTTGTTTGCTTTTCTCGAAGCCCTTTGGCAAGCCCCACGACAGAGCGGTCGGCTTGGAACTGAGCAAATGAAGTTTCGAGCACCTCACGAGCCCGCACCCGACCAAATGCCTCCACTAAATTCACTGTCATATTGTGAGTCGGTCGAAACGAGCTAATTAGCGGGTAGGTGCGCTTACTTGCCAGACCGGCAACGGTGTTTGGGTCGAGATTGGCAGCCCATTGGATGACCGAATGACCCTCGACGTCGATTCCTCTTCGCCCTGCTCGACCGGTGTACTGCGTGTACTCCCCAGGGGTTATCTGAACTCGTCCTTCACCATTGAATTTGTCGAGGCGTTCCAAGACCACCGTACGAGCCGGCATGTTTATTCCTAGTGAAAGAGTTTCAGTTGCAAACACAACTCTCACAAGTTTCTTTAGGAAAAGCTCTTCGACTACTTCCTTGAATGCCGGCAACATACCTGCGTGGTGCGCTGCTACTCCCCGCTCCAAAGCTGAAAGCCATTCGAAATAACCCAGAGTGTTTAGGTCTTCGTCGGCGATGTTGTAGCACTTCTCTTCGGCGATGCGGCGAATCTCTTGTTTCTCTTCGGTGGTGGTGAGTCGAATGGATGAGTGCATGCAGGCTTTTACCGCTGCTTCGCATCCGGCTCTCGAGAAAATGAAAAAGATTGCAGGAAGCAGATCAACTTCTTCAAGCAGGTCAACAACCTCGGGCTTGCTGATCTTGGGTATGACGCTTTCGTTTCTTGGTGAGCCTGGGAAACCCCTGCGACCTCGTGTCGGCCTCGCTGTGTTTTGGCGAAGCTTATTGTTGTGCTTTTGAGTCAATTCTGGATTGACCATGTTGGACATTCCATCGAATAGTTCGATGAGTTCATTTCCGAAGAGAACGTGCTGGTTGAGCGGAACCGGTCGGTGTTCACTGACAATCACCTTTGTATTGCCACGAACCTCATCTAACCAGGCACCGAATTCCTCCGCGTTGGAAACGGTAGCGCTTAGGGAGACTATTTTTACATCTTTAGGAAGATGAAGAATTACCTCTTCCCATACCGCCCCTCGAAACCTATCGGCTAGGTAGTGGACCTCATCCATAACTACGTATCCAAGGCTAATCAAATTGTTGCTGTTGGCATAAATCATGTTGCGGAGAACTTCAGTAGTCATGACGACGATTTGTGCGTCGCCATTTTGGTTGGTGTCGCCTGTTAATAGGCCAACACGTTCCTGGCCGTAACGCTTTACCAATTCAAGATATTTCTGATTACTCAAGGCTTTTATTGGAGTGGTGTAGAAAACTTTTTGTTGTTGTGAAATACCGAGGTGGATAGCAAATTCACCAACAATGGTTTTTCCGGCACCAGTCGGGGCAGCTACTAAGACGCCGTTGCCTTCAGCCAACGCTTGACAGGCCTGTTCTTGGAAGGGGTCTAGCGGAAAATTCAGCATTTCGGTGAATTCAGTCACCGTCGAGAGTTTCCTGCTCTGCTTTGCCTTAGCGAAACGTTCCGCTGGGCTTAGTTCTGCGTTCACTCTGCTTGTACCGCTTTTCGCGTTTGATATTTGTCGCGGAGCGTAGCAATACCTACTGCGAGGTAGAAAAGGGTGATCAGTGGAATCATAAGAAAGAACATTGACATTGGATCTGCTGTTGGTGTTGCCATTGCAGCGAGAAGAGCGCTTAGGAATACAGCAATGCGCCAGGATCTACCAATCGATTTTGCGCTTAGTATTCCGAGAAAATTGAGTAAGACCAACACGACCGGCAGTACGAACGCCAAACCGAACACCAAGAGAATTCGAAGTGAGAACAAAATATAATCACTTGCGCTGATGATATTGGCACTTCCCTGAGGGGTGAAAGCTAATAGAGCTTTTACGAAAGTTGGAAGTGAATACCAAGCAAGTGCGCAACCGGCGATAAAAAGTGGGAACGCCGTGAATAGAAATCCTAAACTGTAACGTCGTTCGTTCTTCTTGAGCCCAGGAGTAATGAATGCCCATAGGTTCCAGAGCCAAAAAGGACTTGAAATAATTAATCCAATAAACATTGAAATCTGCATTCTCAAGTCGAATGCAGAAACTACGCTATTGAAATTTATGGTCGCATTTATGCCTTTAGATTTTGCCAAATCCACAATTGGTCTCTGCAGAGCTTCAAAAACAGGATCGAATAGATACCAACCGGCCACTGTAGCAATCGCAAAAAAAAGCGCGGACCAAAATAGTCGCTTTCTTAGCTCTCCAAGATGACCACGAAGGCTCATGGTGGCTTCGGGATTTTTACGGCGTGCCATAGCTAGATGGCGTTATTCCTTTGAGGAATCGCTCTTCTTGTCTTCCTTTGGAGATTCATCGTCTTTGATCTCCTTTTTGAAAGCCTTAAGCGACTGGGCTAAGTTCTTAGCCATGCCAGGAAGTTTCGGGCCACCCCAGATAAGAACAACGATCAAAATGATGATCGGCCAAAGGCGCTCGAGAGTACCAATCATGGTTTGAACTCGCTTTCGTCTGCTTGATAGTCAATTAACTTATTTATAAGCCTACGCTGTCGTTCCTGTCGCTGAACTTCTCGTTTCCTGAGGTTACGCCGCCTTTCAGCTAGAAGCGGCGCTGGATCATCGAGTAAATTTCCGGAAAATTCGGGCAATATGGCTGTTTTTTCAAGTGCCTCAAGCAAGGGCTCAGCTAGTTTGGCCGAAGCTTCCAAGGCTTTTGCCACCCTAATTGCCTTTTGAGTAAGATTCCATACGATGTAGCCAAGGTACAACAAGGCAAATAAACCCAAACCTAGCCATATCAGCCACCAGCTCCAGGCTTGCATCAATCCTCGTTCAATTGGTCATCAACAGGGCGCCCGAGGGCCGTAAGAGCATAGTTTCTAACCGCACGCCTAGCGCTTTCTGGCGATATCACTCTGGCTGCCCCACCGTAATGGTTTATCACTCGACCTAGGGTTGGCAGATATCCCACCTTGATGGATGCTCGAGTAAGCCCTGACTTGCTATCCGAACCGATGACATCAGCGGCAAAGTCTGAAATCAAGGAATAGGCCTCAGGCTCAACCTCGACAATCACTTCGATATCGGTATCAGAAGCTGTGTATTCCTCATCAACAATGTCCCCGATTGAACGAGCCTCATCGCAGATTGCCACTTCTAATTCTGTTGCCCCGCGCATGTGGTCAAGACGAAAATTTCTAAGTTCTTTATTTTTGAGGCAATAACCCTTTAGGTACCAAAGTTCACCACGTGGATCCAAGCGAATTGGGTCAATTTGACGAAGGCTCGTCTCCCCTCTCTGGTTCTTGTACTCGCAACTTATTCGATGTCCGTGCAACATTGCGCGGCGAATAACCGCGGCGTCTGCATCTACTGTTCCTGGTTTGTACTCAATTAGGTGCGCTGAGTCAGTGGCGGAACCCTTGCTTAGGATTTCTAATAACTCTGCGATTTCATCCTGGTTAGTAAATTCAGGAAAAGAGCTTAGGTAATTTAGACCTGCGGCGATAGCCGAGGTCTGTCGTACAGAGAGTTTAGGCACTTCGGCAAATCCATCGGTTTGGATTAGATGAATGACTCCATCATCTAACTCATCCTCGTCGTACATGTAATAGGTTTCTTCCATACCCGGACGATCAGATGCTGTGTTGACCATCGTAGTTATGGCATCGCGCACATATTCCTCAGAGACCTCAAAATGTGCGGCAACCTCTTCGATTGTCGAATAGTCATTGTGTATGACATAAGCAATCAATGCGGCGATGAAATTGAAACGTTCTTGCCCAGTAGGCCTGAAATTCTTAGCCATGATCTGCCGCCACTTTCTCATAACCAACTCTGAGTGCATCATTTAATTCAGCGGGACCGATTACCTTGAAATCGCCAGCGTAGTCACGCAATTCTTCGGCTAACAGCCAAAGGTCCATGTAGTGGAACGACACTTCTACCCAATCAGCGGTTGAACGAACTTCATAGTGAAACCAGGCCATGCTGTCTTTACGAATAGACAAAGTGGCGACTTGGCTCTCAATGTGCTCATCCAAAGATGCAACTGCAGCTTCGATGTCTTCTGAGGAAACTTTGGCGAAAGTTGCCCCAGTTTCCTTGATGCGTCCGATTATTCGCTTGAGCATGAAGTTGCGAACGTCTTGTGCATCGACATCCCAACACACTAAAAGCCACTGCCCCGAGATGTTACGGAGTTTCCACGGCTGGACTCTACGCTTTGTAATTTTGTCTTGTCCGGGTTTCCGGTAATCAAAGGTTATTTCGGTACGTTCACTAATTGCATTTGTGAGCGGAATGAAGCAGTTTTCGTGAGTCTTGATTCGAGGCGCAAAGCCCACTAGTGATGATGAATCACTTGCCACTCCCAGAGCTCGCAATCGATCTAATCCTGCTGTCGCGTCGCTTGAAAGCGAAGCCTGTCTCCAGACCTGGGACGCTAAATTAAGCAGCTGAAGTTGCTTAGTGGTTAATTCAATTCCCTTGGGCCAGGCGAATTCGCTTGGATTGATGATGTAGCGAGACTGTTGATTATCGTCCCCATCACTAGGCAAAATGAAGGTTTCGAGCTGAATTCCGTTTGCACGCAATAAATCCTTATCGCGATCAAACTTCTTTTCCATTGCATCTGAACTGGCGCCAGACTCTATTGAATTTCTGTAGTCGCGTACCGCTTGGAAAAGTTCAGCCTTGGTGAGTCCATTTCGAGAAGACAGCAGGACAAGGGTGATATTGAGAAGACGCTCCGCCGCGTCTCCCTTCTCGACCTGCGATTCAGCTGATGCCATAGTCCCCTGCTACTTTGATGGTTTATCTATTCCAAGTACTTCAATTACGAATACTAGGGTCGCATTCCCAGGAATGGTGTTATTTCCCTGTGCCCCGTAACCCATTTCTGGTGGAATTACTACGACCATCTTTGATCCCAATTTGGCACCAATTAGAGCCTTAACGAATCCTTCAATTAGGCCACCCTCAGTGATCTGGAATTGTTCTGGCTTTCCATTGGTCCAGGATGAATCGAATACATTTCCAGATTCCCAAAGAAAACCAGAATAGTTAAGGGTAACCGTGTCACCGAGTGAAATCGTTTCACCGCTGCCGTCTAGCAAAGTGTTCTTCTTGAAATCCGCTGGTGCCGATGCCTTGGGCATGGTTACTCCAGGAGTTCCATCTGGCGCAAATACCACGCTTGGCATTCCCGAGTCTGTTGAGCGAACACTTGTG
Organism: Micrococcales bacterium; assembly: GCA_046074345.1. Lineage (GTDB taxonomy): Bacteria > Actinomycetota > Actinomycetes > Actinomycetales > Microbacteriaceae > Rhodoluna. The sequence continues at coordinate 18,339 of JBJTNZ010000100.1, forward strand.
CTCGTCGTCTGTAGATAAACCTTGTGAACGTCGATAACGAACAAAACCGAGTCAGTCTTTTTTAGCGGGTCGCTGTCTTCTGAGGCTGCAACACCGGCTGGAATGATGATGGCAACTCGTGAACCCTCTTTGACGCCGGTTAGGCCATGGCAAATGTCAACTGCATTTTCAGGCACTAGATACTGTGCCTCACCCTGACCTGCGTCGTACTTCGACTGACCTAGGTTGGTTTTGGTTGTGCCGTTAAAGATTGAATAGTCGAAACGGATGTACTGCTTACCAACAATTGCTGGGCCAGTTCCCTCTTTAATAACTTTGGTTTCGATTGCATTGCTGCTAAGGGGCTTGGCAAAGTCAACGGATGGTTTCGATCCGATTGCACCGGTTACTGTCACACCATCGAGAGCCTTACCAGTCACGTAAGGCTCACAGAAGGTCTTGCCTGCTGGTGAGCATGCAGTTAATGCTGGAAGAAGAATCAGAGAAGCCAAAATGGCTAGATATTTGCGCAAGACAACTACTTTCGGTTAACTCAGACCATATTAGGTCTATTGATCTTGATCTAACCGAGCCTCTGCCGCGGCATTGGCGTTCCTGACAGTTTTACGTAGTTTCTTTGCGCTCACCGTTCGCTCACCAAGGTGGTCTGGGTTCCATGCAGATATGTCTTCGTCACTGAATTCTGGCTTTTGTTTTCCCTTGAATTTAGGCAAAATCGTGCCAGGGGCAAGCCTGCGTGCGGTAACTAAGAAGCCGGTGTGACCAATCATGCGGTGGTCAGGGCGTACCGCCAATCCCTGAAGGTGCCAAGTTCTAAATAGTGTTTCAAAGGCCTCAGGCTCAGCAAAATGACCTGAATCACGAAGTGCCTCGGTCAAGCGAGATAGCTGGGTTACGGTAGCCACATACCCGATGATCAACCCACCCGGCACCAGAGCTGTGGCTGTTTCCTCTACGCATTCCCATGGCGCAAGCATGTCGAGTACCACTCGGTCTGCTTCCCCAGGTGAAAGCACTTCAGGCAGTTTGTCTTGAAGGTCGCCTAGATGCACGGTCCAGTTTTTTGGTTCACGGCCCATTTGGCTGACCACATTCGCTTTGGCGATTTCGGCAAATTCAGAACGGCGTTCAAAGGAATCAAGTTTGCCTTCTTCACCGATGGCTCGTAGCAAATACATGCTAAGACCACCAGAGCCCACGCCCGCCTCAACAACTCTTGCACCAGGGAAAATATCACCCATGGTGACAATCAGCGCAGAGTCTTTCGGATAAATAATGTTTGCACCGCGTGGCATTGACAGCACAAAGTCTGTCAGCAGCGGCCTCAGTGCCAGATACTCAATTCCATTGTGATTGCTGATCACGGAACCTTCAGGCTTGCCAATGATGTCATCATGTTTTAGTTCGCCGCGATGAGTACCAAATGCACCGCCAACCTCGAGAGTGATTGTGTTTAGTCGCCCCTTAGGGCCGGTAAGTTGAACGCGATCGCCAACCCGGAATGTACCTCTTGGTAATTTGGCGTTCATTATTTCACTCTTTTTTCTCGGTAGATGTTTTCTAAGTCTGACACTGTCACTCCAACCAGGGTTGGCCAAAGAATTCGTTCTGGTCGTTCGGGAATTTGCACCATGTTGGGAATGCCAATAGCAATGGCCCCCGACGCTTCTGCCGAATGCAGACCCGAAATCGAATCCTCAAATGCAATGCACTGATGAATATCTACGCCTAACTCCGCTGCCGCCTTGAGATATGGCTCTGGGTGCGGCTTTCCATGCTGAACGTCATCACCAGCAATAACTAAGTCAAAGGCATCGAACCCCATGCGCCCGACAACTGCTAATGCGTTGCGTCGCATCGACATAGTAACCAGCGCAGTTGGAATACAGGCTTCCTTTAGCGCTCTAAGGATTTGCTCAGCGCCAGGACGCCAAGGCAGTGCGTCGTCCAGTTTCTCTATTACCGAATTTGTCAGGCGATCGATAATTTCTTGAGTGGAAAATTCAAGTTCGAGTTTTTGCTTAATGAGTCGTGAACTGTCATAGAGACTCATGCCAATCATGTTCAAGCCATCTTGCTCGGTCCATACCCGACCGACCGAGTCGGCTAGCTCCTGCTCGCTGCTAAGCCAGTAATGTTCAGAGTCAACCAGCGTGCCATCCATATCCCAAAGTACTGCGGCTGGTTTTGTCATAGTTGAAATTTTACCTTCTGCAAATCGCTTAGAGTTTGATTGGTATCTAAAGGGGTGTTCTTGGCAAATTCATTCTTCTCGGGCCGCACTCTACTGGTGGCGTTTGAGGGTTGGCACGATGCCGCCGAAACGGCGAGCGGCGCATTGAAATACATTGGTGAGCAACTAGATGTCGAGCTAGTCGCGACAGTTGACCCCGAGGACTATTACGATTTTCAATTCAGTCGACCGATGGTGACCTTAGATGCAGACGGAAAACGTGAGCTAACCTGGCCAACGGCAGAATTGCTCAGGCCATCACGCTCGGTAATTGCTGAAAATCCTGAGTTTGCAAACATTTATCTTCTCGTCGGCAATGAGCCGGCTAGGCGCTGGAAAACTTTCACAGATGAGATTGTGGAGTTTATAGTCGATGCCGAAATCGATCAGGTCATATTTTTAGGTGCTCAATTAGCAGACGTGCCGCACACCCGCCCAATTACCATCAGCACAACAAGTCAGAATGAAACCGCGCGTAACACGCTGAATTTGGAAAGAAGCCACTACGAGGGTCCTGTCGGGATTATGTCGGTGCTGGGTATGGCGTTTGAGAAAGCCGGGATCCCCACGATTGCACTTTGGGCATCGGTGCCTCATTACGTTCAAAACGCCCCATCTCCTAAAGCAACGCTTTCGATGCTTATTGAAATCGAAAGATATCTTCAAGTTGAGTTCGATCACGGCTCGCTTGCCGATGAGGCTTTTACTTGGGAACGAAGTATTGACGAACTCGCCGAGGGTGATGAAGACATGGCTGGATATATCGAGCAGTTGGAATCAACCCGCGATGCTCTAGATTCAGAAGCGGCTCAGGGTGAGGCACTGGCCCAAGAATTCGAACGCTTTTTGAAGTTAGAGGATGACGCAGCGAAGCCAGACGAAGAGACCTAGGCGATAAACTGCCCGCTTGCCAGCATCGCGAGTAACCAGATACCCACGATTAAGCGCCAGGCTACGAACGGTGCAAATGAACCGCGTGCCAGGTATTTCAGCAGCACAATAATCACAGAGAAGCCAACTCCGAAGGCAATCACCGTAGCTATCGCTGTGCCAACCAAGAGGTCTGTGGGTAGGTCACCAACAGTTGAAACAAATTCGAAAAGCCCGCTTGCTACCACCGCCGGGATTGCCAACAGAAAGCTATAGCGTGCCGCAGCTTGACGGCTATAACCAAGAATTAATCCGACTGTAATCGTTCCACCGGAACGCGAAACTCCGGGTATGACAGCGAGTGCCTGTCCAAGCCCATAAAGCAAACCATCACGCGTGCTCAGTTGATCGATTGATTTTTGACGTTTCCCAATGCGGTCTGCGAGCCCAAGTAATACACCAAAAACAATGAGCATGATTGCGATAACCCAGAGGTTACGCAGATTATTTTCAATCTGATGCTTAAAAATCACGCCAATACCGACCACTGGAAGACTTCCGACAATGATTAACCAACCGAGTTTTGCATCGCGTTTATTGGCTTCACTGACCAAACCACGGTTTGTGATTGAACCGAACCAGGCCGAAATTATTCGAACAATGTCTTTCCAGAAGTAAATCAAAACCGCCGCTTCGGTGCCGAGTTGGATGGTTGCGATAAAAGCTGTCAACTGTGCCTTTGGCATTACACCAAGTCCCATAAGTTGTGACGCTATTTGCACATGTGCGCTCGAGGATATTGGTAAAAATTCGGTTAGCCCTTGCACAATTCCTAGGACCACTGCCTGGAAGAGGTTCAGTTTGAGTCTCCCTGATCATCGGCAAGTTCAAAAGGAAGCAATTCTTCGAACTTTTCTCCTACGGATTCTTCGTAGTCGAGAAATGCGTCTTCGAGCTTGTAATAGGTCTGACTCACTGCAGGGTCATCCGAACCATGCTTTGAGCTCATTGCCTCAAAGTGGCGTTCCAGGGCAGCAATAAATTGCTGAAGTGCTATGCGCGGTTCTTGAGCCATACGGCAAAACTACCCCGCAATTAGGCAGATGTGAAGCATCTCAGACAGTTATCGCCGCATGATAACCTTGAAGTCCACTCGTCCGGGTGGCGGAATGGTAGACGCGCTAGCTTGAGGTGCTAGTCCTCGCAAGGGGGTAGGGGTTCAAGTCCCCTTTCGGACACGTAGCTTGAGACAGCTAAGTAAAGACCCTGCATTCGTGCAGGGTTCTTTTCTTCAAGCCTGAAGTAACCAATGAGCGCTGTATGGATTCAGGGTGATTCCTGATTCAAGCTCGAATCTCTCTCCAGTCAAACGGTTTTCCAATGTGCCAGCCAGGTCTCCCAGCTCATCGGCGGATACCCATCTGCTGTCTTCACTCAAGTTATAAACCTGAATCATTTGTCCGGCGGGATGATTTCGTTCAAAAATCGCTACTCCACTGCCGCGTCCGGATAACACCCGGGTGGCTACCGACGCATGCAGCGAAGGGGTATTTTTTCGAGCGTCGGTAATTTGTTTCATTCCTTGAAATATTCGACCAGCAACAGATAAACCTGCGTGATCAACTGCCGCGGATTGAGCAAGTTGCCAGTCCATGCGAGGTCGGTGAATCCATCGGTTGTCCTCTGCCTTCTCCGGATCGTTCAAGTAGCTTGAATCATTCTTAAGACCCAGCTCGTCACCCATGTAAAGCAATGGAATGCCGCCGAAACCAAAAACCATCGCGTAGGCACAAAGGTATCTGCGAATGGCTAGGTTCAGAGCGTTTTCATCCCCGCGTTCCTCAGCTCCTTCAATTCCGGTCAAGCTTGCGGTGGTACCAGATGTCCTACGTTCGCCGCTATGTTCTTCAACTTGAAAGTCAACTCCCCTAGCCTCCGAACCATAAAACTTGCCGGTGAAAAAATCTGCCAAAAACATTCGGTGATCATGCCCATTTATTCCAACTCGATGTGCATCGGAATCGTCAATTGCCCAACCAATGTCATCGTGGCATCGAAGGTATACGCCCCAGGCTGTTGAAGTTGGAATCGCCTTGAATCTAGACATGGTCAGTTGCAATAGATTTGTGTCTTTGCTTGCTATCGCCGACCAAATTTGAACCATTAATGAGTTGTGATAAGCCAAGTCGCTCACTTTGCCAGCGCGCTCTCCCTCGCCAAGGTAAGCACCTACCTGAGCTGGGCCAACAATTGCTTCTGCTTTGAAAATCATGGAGGGAGCGAAGATTCGAGTGAAAGCACGAAGAGCTTGGGTTATCGAGTGCACTTCGTCCTGGTTTTGGCAATTAGTTCCAAGTCTCTTCCAGATAAAGGCGATTGCATCCAATCGAAGGCAGTCGACTCCATGATTGGCCAGATTGGCGATGATATCGGCGTATTCACAAAAGATGTTCGGATTGCTCCAATTGACATCCCACTGGTAATTGTTGAACGTCGTCCAGACGTAACCATTCAAGTCTTCATCGAACGTGAAATTACCAGGCGCAAAATCTGGGAAGACTTCGGGAAGAGTCTCTTCAAAGGCGTCGGGAATAGCTCTATCTGGATAGACATAAAAATAATCTCGGAAATTGGCATCACCAGATTTCGCTTTCATGGCCCACTCATGCTCTTTGGCAACGTGATTTAGCACCAGGTCAAGGGTCAGTGAAATTCCTGCATCGTGCAGCCTGCTTGCTGTTGCCGCAAGCTCTTTCATGTTTCCGAGATCTTTTCTGATTGCTCTGTAGTTTGCTACCGCGTAGCCACCATCATTCGCACCTTGTCGCGGTTCGAGAATGGGCATCAAGTGGAGGTAAGTTATACCCAGATTTTGCAAATAGGGAATTTTTTCGTTGAGCCCATTTAGATTTTTTGCAAAGAGGTCTGTATAGCAGACGTAACCAATTGTCTTTTCGCTCTGAAACCAATCTGGCTCCAGTACGCGGTTTCTGTCTCTCTGATGCAACTCTTCACTGCGCTGCTTGTTGCTAGTTACAAGAATGTCCAACAATTTTGGGATTATCGCCTCAAGAGAGTAGACATCAGAAAGAGCAGAAATCAAATCGATTCCCCATCGATCAAATCGATCGAGCAGCTCCTGCTCCGAACGGCTTGTGCCTAGGAATTTGGCAAGACTGGCTCGTGCCGACGCAAAGGTCGCTGTAACTTCGGTCATTCAGAGCCTCCTCGCCCACATTCGAATAATAGAACTGGATTTATTGGGTTAGGTCGCTTTTATCTATTCGTTGTATTCATCCTTAGACTTAACCCGAGTTGGAGAGAGCGACTATGGAATCAGAACTAAGTGCGGCCGCGGCCTACAGCTTAGATTTCGCTCGCGAGATGCTGGTGGGCAAACAACTCCTAGTCCTCACCGGAGCCGGCATATCAACAGATTCAGGAATCCCGGACTATCGCGGTCAGGGTCGCGTCGCGAGACATCCAATGACATTCGATGCATTTATGGGTTCGAATCAAGCACAAGTTCGCTACTGGGCTCGTAGCTTCGTGGGTTGGAGTCGAATTAGCGATGCGAAACCCAATGCTGGGCACAAGACTTTGGCTCTGGCTGAGCAATCAGGGCGTCTGGATTACGTAATCACTCAAAATGTCGATGGCTTGCATCAAGCAGCTGGATCCAAGAACGTAGTCGATTTGCACGGCCGCCTGGATCGAGTCATTTGTATGGGCTGCAAGAAGCTGATGACCAGATATGAAATGGATTCGCTATTAAGTTCGCTAAACCCAGAGGTACGCAAGGATGCGAACGTGGAATTCAGCCCGGATGGAGACGCGGAGATTGAGGCGACAGCCAATTTTGTGGTTCCTGTTTGCCCTAGTTGTGGTGGTGTTTTGAAGCCGGATGTGGTTTTCTTCGGTGAGAATGTGCCACCAGAACGAGCGGAATTCGCAATTTCGCGTTTAGAAACTTCAGGTGCTCTCTTGGTTGCCGGCACATCGCTGACGGTCAATTCAGGTCTACGTTTTGTACGCGCAGCCAATAAAGCAAACAAACCGGTAGTGATTGTTAATATTGGACCAACCAAGGGTGATGAACTCGCATCCGCAAAAATCGAAGCCAACACATCTCTTGCGCTCGAAAGGCTTTTGATTGACTGAAACAGTGATTGGACTGCTTCGGCACGGTCAAACTGATTGGAATATAGACTTTCGACTTCAAGGGATAACCGATATTCCACTAAATCAAACCGGAATAGCTCAGGCACACTCCGCTGCGGCAAAACTTAGGTCAGAAGACTGGAATTTTGTGGCTAGCTCTCCCCTAGTTCGAGCCTTGGAAACCGCAAAGATAGTTGCCTCTGCTCTCGCTGTTTCAGAAGTGGCCATCGAACCTTTGCTCTTAGAAAGATCATTCGGTGACGCTGAAGGATTGACACACGCAGAGTGGAAGACACAATTTCCTGATGGCGCTCCCCCCGGCGGGGAAAGTCTCGACGCGCTAAGAACTCGAGCTAATGAATTGCTAAACCAGTTGCTCAGCACCTATCGAGGTACCAAGGTTTTGGCAGTTAGCCATGGCGCGATGATTCGAAAGATCGTGCGAGTTGTAAGTAAAGGGCAATTGCCAATTGCCGGAGAGAGATTTGAGAACACCTCGCTGACCGTCTTGGTACACGACTCCGACGGCTGGCGAATCTCTAGTTACAACCCAAAATCCCTTAGTTAGAGACCTTGCAGGGCAACAAGTAATGCATCTGCAGATGCATCCCAGTTGAATTTCTTAGACTGTTCAATCCCTGCCTTGCTAGCGGAATTCCAGTCTTTTGCTAGGTCCATTATTTGACTGGCCAGTTCTTCTGGGCGATTTGGATTGAAAAAACGGGCTGCCACTCCACCGATTTCATGGAAAATTTCGATATCACTGATCACTGCTGGTGTGCCACGCCCCATGGCTTCAATTACTGGAATGCCAAAACCTTCGTCTCTTGAAGCCGAAACCAAGGCAAATGACTCATCGAGAATCCTCTGATATTCCGCATCGGTTACCCCGTTACGGAAAATCACTCTTTCGGCCGCATTTCCAGCACGTTCGATTAGTTGCCGTTTTCGATCCGGAGAGATTCGACTTAGCAGTTCGAGTTTGAAGTCAGGCAGTAATTTCATTGCATCGACGAGACACTCGACATTCTTGTAATCCATGAAACTACCCATGTAGACCAGTGAGTTATTTGGCTTGGAATGTTTTGAGTTCTGAGTTTCGGTCCCGGCGTTGTAAACCACCACCACTGGTCTCTTAGTCAGTTTATGTTTTTCAATCAGTGACTTTGTCGTCTGAGAAACGGTCGCTACTGTATCTGCACGATTGAGCATAACTTTCTGTGGCAGGTAGCTTAGATGGAACAATCTCCAACCAATCCTTATTGGCCAAGAGAAGCTTGGCGGTGGCGTCGGGTGTGCGTAGTAGATCAAATCATGAAGTGTAAGTATCAGTTTGTACTTTCGGAACCACGAACCCATGGTCTGCATTGGAGAAAAGACAATTTTTGCGCCAATATGATTCAATCTCTTGGCAATCAAGATTTCTGCAAGAGTGCTGGTGGGTTCATTTAGCTGCACGTAATCGATGCCAACAGGCAGTTTCTCAAGCTGTCTAGAATCGCAAATGATCGCAATTACTTTGGTGCGGCGATTCAGTGCCTCTAATAAGCCAGCCGAAAATCGACTGATTCCATCGTGATGTTCAACGCGAATATACCTAGCGTCAAAATAAACCGGTTCAAGCATGACGCAGGACCCAATCTTCAATCGCAGCAGCGATTTGTTCAGGCACTTCGTAGTGAGTTAGATGACCAACTCCTTCGAATATCTTCAACTCAGAGCCCGGTATCGGTAACCGTGCAAAAAGTTGCTGCTGTTGATGTACCGAGGTGATGTCATCGCGCTCTCCAATCAACATCAAAACCGGCACCTCAAAGGTTTCTACGAAATCAGAAACACAACTCGAGATGGATGCTGCGTAACCCTCCAGTGCTACTCGCCGTTTCGCGTAGTCGTTGAAATTGTCATCATGCTGGCGGTGAACCCATTTCCGCAGTTGCCCATTGCGCGACTTAGTCATCACGATGCTCATACCGCGCACCATCGGCCAGCTCTTCAAAATTGAGTCTCCAGCCGATTCAGGAAGGGCACCTGCCAACCAAAAGAAACCTTTGGCAATTGCCGTCATAAACGCCTTTGGACCTTTGAGCGCGGGGCTCGCAACCGGATTTTCCAAAATTAGCGTCTCAATTCCTCTATAACGAGCGGCATACGCCGAAACCAAGATGCTGCCAAACGAGTGTCCAAGAAGATGTGGTTTCTGCTTTAGTTTCAAGCCAAGTAGGAAATCATTCAACCAGTTTGCATAGTTGTTAATACTGTGCTCCGAAGTGAAGCTTTCACTCTGACCAAATCCGGGGAGGTCTGGGATATAAACATCTGAGTGTTCAATCGCTCCGACAATTGCCTCAAGCCCGTGGTGATTTCCACGGTAGCCGTGAATAAAAACAATCGCTCTAGAGTTTTTCCGCTTTGTTCTCGCTGGATAAAACCAATAAGTTGTGGATTTACCCGATAGTTGAATGACTTTCTGCTCTGCCGATTCTTTAGCCCTTGCGGCGAGTAGGGCCTGACGAAGCTGGATAGTCATTACACCGAGAAGTACTTCGCTTCGGGATGGTGAAGAATCATCGCGTCTGTTGATTGCTCCGGGTGTAGCTGTAGTTCTTCAGACAGCACGACGCCAATCTGTTCAGGCTTGAGGAGCTCTACGAGCTTGATGCGGTCTTCAAGATCAGGACAGGCCGGATATCCGAAACTGTAACGTGCTCCGCGATATTCAAGTTTGAAAAGGCCTTCAACATCTTTCGGGTCTTGCGCAGAGAAACCTAGTTCTTCTCGAATGCGAGCGTGCCAGAATTCAGCAAGTGCTTCAGTCAGTTGCACGCTTAGTCCATGCAACTCCAGATAGTCGCGATACTGATTTTTTTTGTACAGTCGATTCGCTTCTTCGGCAATACGTGTGCCCATGGTTACCAATTGGAATGGGATTACATCAACATGCCCCACTTCGCGATTACGCACGAAGTCGCTTAGGCACAGGTGGCGATCGCGAGCCTGTCTAGGAAAGCTGAAACGAACTCGCTCGGTGCCGGCCACCCCATCAGATCCGCCATCGGTTGCGCCGTCGGCTGAGTGGTGCAAAATAACCGTGTCATTGCCTTCGCTTACGGCTGGGAAGTAGCCGTAGACAACTGAAGCCTCGAGGAGATTCTCAGTCTGTAGCCTCTCCAGCCAATATCGGAGCCTTGGTCGACCTTCGGTTTCGACTAATTCCTCGTAGCTAGCGCCATTTTCGCTGCGCCCAGGCTTCAACCCCCACTGCCCCATAAAAGTCGCTCGTTCATCAAGGAAAGAGGCATAGTCGCGGAGTGCAATCCCCTTCACCACACGTGTACCCCAGAATGGAGGGTTCGGAATATCGTTGTCACTTGCCACATTGCTGCGGTCGGGAATTTGGTCTGGTTCTGTGCGAGCAAGTACCGCGTGCTGAGAAACCACTCGTTTCTTGAGTGGTGGGAGCTCAACGGTTGTGTCACCGCGCTTTACTCTCACTAGCGCATCCATGAGCTTCAATCCTTCGAAGGCATCTCTCGCGTAACGAACCTCGCCCTCGTAAATTTCGGCAAGATCCTGTTCGACGAATGAGCGAGTAAGCGCCGCTCCCCCAAGAATTACCGGCCAGCGAGCAGCAAGCCCGCGTTGATTCATCTCTTCGAGATTTTCTTTCATAATCTGAGTCGATTTCACCAAGAGCCCACTCATACCGATTACGTCAACGTTATTTTCTTCGGCAGCGCGCAATATTTCGTTGATTGGTTGTTTGATTCCAATGTTGACAGTTTCGAAACCATTGTTGCTAAGAATGATATCGACCAGGTTTTTGCCAATGTCATGCACGTCGCCACGAACCGTCGCAAGCAGAATACGCCCCTTGCCGGTGTCCTCAGTTTTTTCAATAAAGGGTTCTAAGTGAGCGACAGCAGTTTTCATAACTTCAGCTGACTGAAGTACGAATGGAAGTTGCATCTCGCCTTTGCCGAAGAGTTCTCCAACAACTTGCATCCCCTTGAGCAGGTTTTGATTAATAATTTCTAGGGCTGATTTACCTGAACGAAGCGCTTCGTCGAGGTCTGGCTCGAGGCCCTTCTTTTCTCCGTCAATAATTCGACGTTCAAGTCGATCGTCAAGCGGAAGTGCTGCCAATTCAGCGGCACGAGAAAGCTTTGCGCTTGCACTATCTACACCTGTGAATACGTCGAGGTATTTGGTCAGTGGATCGAAAGTTACGTTACCGTCTGCGTCATATTCGCGGCGGTCATAAACCAGGTCGAGAGCCGCCTTGAGCTGTTCTTCAGGAATTTGGTTCAGTGGCATTATTCTCGCGGCGTGAACGATTGCACTGGTAAGGCCTACCTGGGCGCATTCGTGTAAGAACACGGAATTCAATACATGTCGAGCAGCTGGTGAAAGGCCAAATGAAATGTTTGAAATTCCTAGCGTAGTTTGCACTCCGGGAAATGCTTCATTTAGCATTCGGATGGCTTCAATGGTCTCAATGCCATCGCGACGAGTTTCGTCCTGACCAGTGGCGATTGGGAAGGTGAGCGTGTCAACTGTGATGTCAACTAGGCGCATCCCCCAGTTTTCGGTCAAGTCCTTGATCAGTCGGCTGGCAATTGCGAACTTGGTTGCGGCGGTGCGGGCCTGCCCTTCCTCATCGATGGTCAGAGCCACTACCGCAGCGCCATGTTCCTTGACAATCGGCATGATTCGAGCGAAACGTGAGTTTGGACCGTCGCCGTCCTCATAGTTGACCGAATTGATCATGGCTCGTCCGCCCATGCACTCTAGTCCGGCTTCAAGCACAGCCGGCTCTGTCGAGTCGAGTACCAGTGGCAGCGTGGTGGCGGTGGCGAGTCGACTGACTAGTTCGCGCGCGTCGCGAGCCCCATCTCGACCCACGTAGTCGACGCAGACATCAAGAAAGTGTGCACCCTCGCGAGTTTGTGATCTTGCAATCTCAATGCATTCGTCCCAATTTTCGGCAAGCATCGCTTCGCGGAAGGCTTTTGATCCATTCGCATTAGTTCGTTCACCAATGGAAAGGTAAGTCATGGTCTGGTCGAATGGTTGGTGCTGGTAAAGCGATGACAATCCAGGCTCGTCAGTAATTTCTCGACTGGCAGGAGTCTGTTCTGCAACGATTGCCGCTAACTCTTCAATGTGAGTGGGTGTTGTTCCGCAGCAACCACCGATAAGGCCGAGTCCATACTCTTTGACGAATTGAGAGTGTGCCACACCAAGTTCCATTGGCGTCAACGGATAGTGAGCTCCATGCGGACCCAGAATTGGCAGTCCTGCATTTGGCATGCACACAATCGGTAGTTGTGAAAACTTTGAGAGGTACCTTAGGTGCTCACTCATTTCCGTCGGTCCGGTCGCACAGTTAAGTCCGATGGCGTCAACACCAAGTGCCTGTATTGCAGTGAGCGCAGCACCAATCTCACTTCCGAGCAACATGGTGCCAGTGGTTTCGATGGTGACCGAGACGAAAATCGGAATTATTTTCTCAGACATCGCGCGCTTTGCGCCAATGATTGCACTCTTTGCCTGAAGTAGGTCTTGAACAGTTTCGATGAGGATTGCATCGGCTCCACCATCAATCAATCCCCTGGCGGCATCTTGGTAGGCATCACGCAACACTGCGAATTTTTCGTGACCGAGTGATGGAAGCTTTGTGCCTGGGCCGAGTGATCCAAGAACCCACCGAGGCTTGTCTTCGGTAGAAAAGTCATCCGCGATTCCTCGGGCAACCTCTGCTCCGGCTCGAGCTAATTCGTAGACACGATCCACGATGTCGTACTCGGCTAGGTTGGCAAAGTTAGCGCCAAATGTGTTGGTTTCGATTGCCTCGGCGCCCGCCTTGAGATACTGGGCATGAATGCTCGAGATCAACTCTGGTCGTGTGACATTGAGGATCTCATTGCAACCCTCGTAGTTTTGAAAATCCTCAAGCGTGGGAGCGGCATCCTGAATCATGGTCCCCATGGCGCCGTCGGCAATCACGACGCGAGAGCGTACGGCTTCGAGTAATGCTTGAGATCTGGGGTTCACTGAGCCAAGTCTACCTTCGACGCTATTCAAGATAAAGGTCGGGCTAAAATGGTCGAATGTCTGATTACCCCCTGGTTCGCCCCGTTGATGCCTCGAGCATTCAAGCGGAGTCGGTATATGAGGTAATCACAGCTCGCGCATTGAAACAGCAACCAACACTTTCGTTTGAGTTTTTTCCGCCCAAGGATGAAGAAGGCGCTGGAACACTATGGCGAAGTTACGAAAAATTACTTGAGGTATCCCCTGACTTCGTCTCGGTGACCTACGGCGCTGGCGGGTCAAATCGAGAAACCTCTCTTGGTGTGGTCGATCGCATGGCCAAGGACATACTGACTGTCGGGCACCTGACTTGCGTCGGAGCGACGTTCGACGGCACGCGTGAGACCATTCGTCGATTCCAAGATGCTGGAGTCAAATCAATTCTCGCTCTTCGCGGAGATGCACCGCTCGCTGACCCGGACGCTCTGGCTAAGGGTGAACTGAAGTCCGCACTCGATTTGGTCGAGTTAGTGCGAAGCGAGACCTCGCTTGAAATTGGAGTGGCCGCTTTCCCAGAAGTTCATCCAGAGTCCCCTGATCTGGCTCACGATGCTCGGGTGCTTGCCTTGAAGCAGAGCACCGGTGCAAGTTATGCGATGACGCAACTGTTCTTTACCGTTGACGCTTACAAGAAATTGGTCGACACCGCAGCGCAGGCAGGGGCCACACTTCCAATAGTCCCCGGAGTCATGCCGATTTCCAATGTCGCAAGAATCATTCGCATGGCAGAAATGAGTAATGCATCCATTCCGGCTGAACTTCTTTCTCGGCTAACCAATGCATCAGAGGAAGAAGCCCGCATTATTGGCATGGATTACACCATAAAACTGGCGAGAGACCTTATCGATGCAGGCGCTCCTGGTATACACATCTTCACTTTGAATCTGGCTAAGGCGGCGCTCGAAGTAGCCCGTGGCGCAGGCTTGTGCTGATGTCTCACGCAGCAAGTAGCCTTTGACTGTGAGTGAAAAGACATTGCCCGAATGGGCTAACCGTATTGCCGTATTTGATACCGAGACAACCGGTCTCGATTTAGTAACCGCTCGAATTGTTACTGCGACTGTCGTGGAGCTTGATGAAAACGGCCAGGTTGTAGTCGACAGGTCGGAATGGCTGGCAGATCCAGAAATTGAAATTCCAGAGACTGCATCTAATGTTCATGGCATCACCACTGAGGTTGCAAGGGCTCGGGGTCGCAACTACAAAGAAGTAATTTCGGAAATCCTCGAAGTGCTTCGGGATTGCTTCGAGCGAGGTATTCCGGTGGTTGCCTATAACGCCCCGTATGACTTTACGATTCTCTATCACCAAGCGCTCGCTCTAGGTTTAGAACCAATCGCCGCACCATCACCGGTAATTGATCCTTTGGTGGTTGACAAAACTTTTGACAAGTTTCGTCGCGGTAAGAGGAAACTGGAGATAGTCGCCGAGTTTTATCAGGTACCGCTTGATGATGCTCATAATTCAAAAGCTGACGCTATTGCGGCCGGCCGCGTGGCACTCGCAGTCATGAGAAATCACCTAGAGAAGCTCCCAGCTTCGGCCGCCGAATTGCACGAGTCACAGATTGCCTGGGCAAAGGAAATCGATGAAAGCTTCAGCAAGTGGATGATTGAGAATGTTGATAAGAATTTCAAACCGAACCCTGGTTGGCCTATAAAAAAGTAGAACTTAAAGAAAAAACCCCTGACAGAAGGTGAGACCGTGATCGGCCGTCACCACGATCATGGTGCTGTCCCAGTTGCCTGACGACTTGATGGTGTTGACAAGGTCGCCTATCACCGAATCAACCGCCACGAACTGGCGCAGGTGCGATTGGTATGCATCGCGGCGGCGGTCGACACTCGTGATGGGCCTCGGATCGT
>JBJTNZ010000101.1:0-3341 GCA_046074345.1 Micrococcales bacterium
ATCGCCTTCTTGCACACGGAGGTTGTGGCCGCTGCCGAGTAGCGCGCCGTTTTCGTCGAAGAGTGCGGCACCGATTGGGATGCCACCTTCGCTTAGTCCGAGGTGAGCCTCGGCAATAGCAACTGAAAGTTTCTCTTCATCTGTTTTGAAGATCTGACCTTTTTCAAATTGCATTGCCGAGGCTCCTCGTCTTAGTTTTTGCTTTGGATTACTTTGAGTTCTTGTCTGCGCCGCGGAAAACCACGTAAAGCACAGATGCTAGAACGAATCCAACTAGTGCGGTGAGGTCGCCAAGACCTGAGTCCTTAGCGAATACACCGGTGTAAAGCACCTGGTTTGCGAATCCGTAGATTGAGAAGCCAGTTGCAAGTACGAATGCAAGCGCTCCGGCCCATGAGTTCTTTGGTGCCAATGCGCGAGCCTGTGCGTCCTTACCCTTTGATAGGAAACGCTCGGTGACCACGATTGCGATCCAAGGTGATACCCAGTAAGAAACCACTAGCAAGAATGAGTCAAGCTGGTGAGCTACGTCGCCGTTCTGCACGCCAAGGAATGAAAGCAAACCACCGGCAAGACCAGCGATAAGCACCATGATTGCGCGGCGTGACTTGAAGCCAAGCTTGAAGCCCATTGCCAAGAATGACATTGCGCCCGAGTAGACGTTCAAGATGTTTGCAGATACTGAACCGATAACGATCGAAAGTAGAACGATCGATGCGAATACTGGGTTGAACTCTGCGGTGAATGCAGAGGTCGGGTTTGCGATACCCCAGAAGTCGCCAGGGTTGCCAGCAAGAGCGTTGAACGCAATCGCACCGATACCCATGATCAAAGTGGTTGAGGTGAAGTTACCCAAACCTGCAGCCCAACCAAGTGCCTTGGTTGAAGTGTTTGCAGGAAGGTAGCGGGTGTAGTCAGAAGCAAATGCAGTCCAACCAGCGGTGTAACCGTAAGCAGCACCGGCGGTAAGAGTGAAGCCAGCCCATGGGAATGCTGCGTCAGCTGCTGCAGGAGCAACATCGAATGCACCCTGAAGGGTTAGCACGGTAACGATAACGATTACCCAAACGACTGCCTGGAAGTAAGAAAGGTAACGCTCCCACTTCTGAATCAGGTTGTGTCCAACGAACGCAACACCGACCTGGATCACGATGATGATTGCTAGTGCGCCAAGTACACCAACACCAGGCAACAGTGCCTGAAGTG
Organism: Micrococcales bacterium; assembly: GCA_046074345.1. Taxonomy (GTDB): domain Bacteria; phylum Actinomycetota; class Actinomycetes; order Actinomycetales; family Microbacteriaceae; genus Rhodoluna. The sequence continues at coordinate 1,207 of JBJTNZ010000101.1, forward strand.
CGAAGGTACCTGAAACAGTGTTAACCGCGAACCATCCGATACCGGCCACGAGTGTCGACATACCGGCAGGAATTAGGTTTCCCCACTTGCCGAATGCGTTACGTGAAAGCACCATCTGTGGAAGACCAGCTGATGGTCCCCAGGTAGAAAGGATTCCGTGGGTGATGCCGGCTAGTGCGTTACCAACAAGAATTGCTAGTAGGCCTTGCCAGACATTTAGGCCGAATCCGATGGCCAATGCGCCAACGAATACGGTAGCGAACTCAAGGTTCGGGGTAGTCCACACAGTAAAGAGGTGCCACGCTTTACCGTGACGCTCACCTGCTGAGATCGGAGCTACGTCGTTTACTTCGATTGAGGTTGCTTTCGCAGAGCCTGAGGTTGTTTGTGTCATGAGATGAACTCTAATGAAACTCTCAGAAACCTTTTTGCAACAAACGATGATGAAATGTATTTGAGGGAGGTGCGGCTTGGCAGATTGGCTATCGAGGCGTGCGCCCAGTATTTATAAGGGTTCCGTAGACCTCGAACAACTCGATGAGTACTTCATCGAACCCTATTTGGAGATGCTGGCCGACCCAGAGGGCCAGAAACTCACCGGAACCACCAAGAGTTTTACCCGGCCCGAGATAGAGGAATGGCTCAAGTCTCGACCAGAGGCTGAAGGTCGCCTGGACTGGGCAATTCGTGAAAAACTGACCGGCGAATTCATTGGCGAGATCGTGCTCAACGAGTACGACATCAAAACCAACTCGATGAACCTTCGCATTTGCTTGAAGAACCCGAGCTACTACAACCGAGGATTCGGTTCGAACGCAATTGAAGGCGTCGTCACTTTTGCATTCGATCAACTAAAACTTCGCAGGGTCAAGCTTGAAGTCTGGACAGAAAATCCGCGAGCGATTTCCACCTACGAAAAGTTTGGCTTCAAACCGACCACGCAATTCACCGAAAGCAAAATGCGTTGGCAGCGAATGGTCGTAGATAAGCAGGGGCTGATTCTCGCGCTCGCGGAACGCAAGATTGCCGAACATCTTGATTTGGAAAATTGGAAGTTCGAATTCGATTCTGCAAAGCGTCGAGCCGGCCTCTGCAATTACACGGAACAGAAAATCCAGCTCAGCAAATATCATGTCGACATTCACAGCGTCGATGAAAACATGCAGGTGGTGCTGCACGAAATTGCACATGCCATAGCTGGGCACGATGCCGGGCACTCAAAAGTTTGGTTAACTACCGCCAAGCGCATCGGCTATCGCAACGAAAAGTTCACCGGCAAGGAAATTGCAGAAGAGAATGCACCTTGGGTGGGCACCTGCCCAAAGGGTCACAAGCACTATCGCTACAAGCGGCCGCGTAACATGCTGTCTTGCACGCTGTGTTCGCCGGGTTACGACATGCGTAACCTAATTACATGGCGGAAACGATCAACAACATAGTGATGACAAAGCCGGCAAAATAATTTAGCCAGATAAAGCGCTTCCAACCGCGGTTCGCGCTTTCACAGGAGTCGTCGGTGATGTTCCAGTGCGGTAACAAAATCAGTAGGTATGGCACTACCGCAATCGCAGCTAGGTTCATCGGCCAAGGAGTGCTGAGCATCAGCAGCCCAGCGGCCAGGTAGAGCCCCCAGGCAAAACGAGTGGTCGCCCGAGCCCCAATCACAGTGGCAATCGAGCCAAGCCCGGCTTCTCGATCGGCCTTCACGTCCTGCACGGCACCAAAGGCGTGTGACGCCATCGCCCAGCAAACAAAAGCCAACCAGCTCTGCAGCAAGGGAGCCTGAAGCAAATTCTGACCTACGAAGAGCGCGGCAAACAGCATCGGGTTTACGAAGTGCGAGGCCGAAGTAATCGAATCCAGGAATGGGATTTCCTTGAAGCGAAGCCCCTTGAAGCTATAGGCCAGCACGGTAAACACCGCAAACAAAAGCATTAGGTTGGCGGCCAAACTGCCACGAATCAGCAGGTAAGCCACAAACGGCACGCACAGCAAAACCGAACTCCAGATGGTCACATTGTGCAGCGCCTTATCTAGCAGCGCACCTTCGATGCCACCCTTTCGCGGGTTGCGCAGATCGCTCTCGTAGTCGAATACGTCGTTGATGCCGTACATCAATAGGTTGTAAGGAATCA
>JBJTNZ010000102.1:0-2483 GCA_046074345.1 Micrococcales bacterium
GGATACTTCAGCTCAAAGGGCGTAAACGTAGCCAAGCCGACACTGTTCCGCACTTGGCCATCTATCGCTGAAGCCTTTGCCGCCAAGCAGGTAGACGTGGTGCATTTGCTCATGCCTCTAGCGCTACAGCTTAAGTTCCAAGCTCAGCAAGACATCAAGGTAATTGCCTGGAACCACACCGATGGCTCTGCGCTCACCGTAGCCAAGAGCATCAACAAGGTAGACGACCTCGCCGGCAAGACCGTTGCGATTCCTTTCTGGTACTCAATTCACAATGTCGTGCTTCAGCAGATTCTTCGCAAGAACGGCTTGACTGCGATTACTTCAGGAGACGCATCTGCCGCGAAGAAGGAAGTGAAGCTTGTTGTCCTAGCACCAGCCGACATGCCAGCGGCTCTGGCGTCGGGCAAAGTTTCTGGCTTCATCGTTGCTGAACCATTCAATGCACTTGCAGAAGTAAACGGCATCGGAAAGGTGCTTCGCTTTAGTGGCGACGTCTGGCGTGATCACGCATGCTGCGTCACTGTGGTCCGTGGTGATCTAATCAAGGAAAACCCTGAGGCTGCTCAAGTGATTGTTGATGCAATCGCAAAGGCTCAGCTTTGGTTGATTGGAAATCGCTCGAGTGCCGCTACTTATCTTTCTGGTTACCTACCTCAGGCTGTGCCAGCAATCAATAAGGCACTCACCGATTACTCAGCTAGTTACAACGGCACAGCCATTCAACATCCGGAATGGAAGAACGAGCGAATCGGTTTCCAACCGTTCCCTTACCCTTCTTACACCACCGAACTTGTTAAGCAGTTGCGCCTAACGACGGTTGATGGCGACAAGAGCTGGCTAAACAAAATTAACCTCAAGACGGTTCACAATGATTTGGTCAAGGGCTCACTTGCCGAGAGCTCAGTGAATCGCCTCGGTGGATTCGTAGCATTCGGTCAGAAGAAGAATGTGCGCGCGGAGACTATCGCACCGTAATGAGATCAATCGGCCTGAGAATTCTCGGCGCACTACTTGCAGTAATTGCTTGGTGGGCAGGCACTGACCTACTCGCAGCAAGTTCTCCAATTCTCGGAGCCATGGGTCCGGCTAAAGCCTGGGATGCTCTGGTTTACCTAGTCGGCAAAGGCACGTTGCTCGACGCAGTCTCTGTCAGCTTGCAACGCCTGTTTCTAGGCCTTGGTCTGGCAATCGCTGCAGGGATAGCCCTTGGATTGTTGCTTGGCTGGCTCAAATGGGCCGAGCAATTGACCTCGATACCAGTGCAGTTCCTAAGGATGGTTTCACCGTTGGCCTGGATGCCAATCGCAGTGGTGATCTTCGGTATCGGCACTCCGCCGGTGGTCTTCCTTATATTTATTGCCGCTGTTTGGCCGATCGCCCTTGCTACATCGAGTGGAGTACGCCAGTTGGAACCAAAGTGGCACCTCCTCGCCAAGTCATTCGGGGCAACCGCGTGGGAACGTTTGGTGCACATAGTTGTTCCTGGGATTCGCAGCAACGTGCTCACCGGTATCCGCCTCGCGCTTGCGGTCTCTTGGATTGTCCTCGTGCCAGCAGAGATGCTCGGAGTCGATTCTGGACTCGGCTACTCGATTTTGAATTCGCGTGACCAACTTGCCTACGATCAACTCGCAGCAATCATGCTGACCATCGGAGTATTGGGCTTCGCAATAGATTGGATTGCTCAAAAATTATTCTCACTCTGGAGTAAATCAAAATAGGCTGAAGCCATGAGGTTTCAAAACAAAGTTGTTTTAATTACCGGCACTGCTGGTGGCCAGGGTCGCGAAGCCGCAATCAGATTTGCTGCAGAAGGCGCTATCGTCGCTGGCTGTGATGTGAATGTCGATGGCAACAACGAAACCGCGAAAATGGTTGAGGCCGCTGGCGGAAAAATGTTATCCAAAGCCCCAGTAGATCTAACCTCTGAGCCTGAAGTCATATCTTGGATTTCTGAGGTAGTTAGCGAAACCGGCAAAATTGACATCCTCTATGCCAATGCAGGTGCTACCAAGTTTTCACCAGTAGCGGAAACATCACTCGAAGAGTGGCAGTTTGTTTTGAAGCACGAACTCGATTTGGTTTTTCTTCCGGTCAAACATGCTTGGAAACATCTGATTGCGTCAAAGGGAAACATCATTCTGGTTGGATCAACCGCTGGAATCGCCGGCTCGGTCACTAATACGCGACTAGCTCACTCGGCCACCAAGGGTGGAGTCATCGCGATGGGGCGTCAGCTCGCCGCCGAAGGTGCTGATCACGGCATTCGTGCCAACACCGTGAGCCCGGGAATGATTCGCACTCCGGCAACTGAGAATGACCTACTCGCCGATGACCACCCAATGCGCACCATCGAGAGCGCCATTCCGCTTAAGCGAATTGGTACAGCGGCAGAAGTGGTCAACTGCGCCATGTTCTTGGCAAGCGATGAGGCTTCGTATGTGACCGGCGCAAACCTCGTGGTCGACGGCGGTTGGTCA
>JBJTNZ010000103.1:0-6776 GCA_046074345.1 Micrococcales bacterium
CGTTCGCAAGTGAAACACCGAGGATTGCGTTCGCACCAAGACGTGACTTGGTGTCAGTGCCATCGAGAGAAATAAGTGCAGCATCAACTAAACGCTGGTCTAGTGCATCGAAGTCAACTAGTGCCTCATCGATCTCTTCGATAACTGCCTTCACAGCACCCAAGACACCCTTACCCAAGTAGCGTGACTTGTCGCCATCGCGAGCCTCGTGCGCTTCGAAAGCACCGGTCGAAGCACCTGATGGCACTGCAGCACGACCAAAGCTGTCGTCGTCCAATAGAACCTCAACCTCAATGGTTGGGTTTCCGCGTGAATCCAAAATTTCGCGAGCGCCTACGGCCTCAATAATTGACACAAATGCTCCTCAGATAGAGATGTAAAGAAAACGCCCAAATCGGGCCAAAAACGCCGTTGTATTCCCCTCAAGTTTAGTTGCCCTGACGAGATACTCCGCTTAAGTAAATGACCCCGGCGACTTGCTTGCAGCGGTCATCCGGGGTACTCCATCTCTGATATTGCCATATAGAGGGCCCAAAATGCGATCTGGCCTGTGTATAAATCTGACAAATTCAAGCTTTTGGTCACATTCTTTTGCTGTGAACGACGCAAACATCCTGAACCTCCTACCTCTAGAAAAACTCAAGCAATTCCGTCACCCCTCTGACCCTGACGACGTGAACTTAATCTGGAGATACCGGCATCACCTCGGCGAAATTTCTGAAGTTTGGACATGGATCAACCTAATTGAGACGGCCCTAGCTAGAAGGATCTCCCAACAACTGGAATCCAAGTATGGTCAAGGTTGGTTGAATTCGAAAGATTTCAGAAAAACTCTTGGCAGGGATCTTGATGCGTTTCAAGTAGTAAAAGGGAAACTGAAAAGGAACAGACTGACTTTCGGATTTTGGACGACATTGATTCAAGACAATAAAGAGAAGGCACTCTGGGTGCCGACGCTTAACCAGGCCTTCGTTCCGGGTACGAACAGGAAAGCCATATACAAAGCAGCCAGAGAAATCCGACTCGTGAGAAATAAGGTCGCCCATCACGAGCTCCTTGAGGAATTTCAAATTGAATCGCTCAGGCAAGCAATTTCAAGCCTTGCTGTCGCACTAGCCCCCGGATTTCCGGAATATATTTTTTTCTCTACGCCAAAGGCTTGAGCGTCACCGAGTCAGTAGCCGCATCAACCGAGGCCCACTGCGTGAAGCCCTGCTCCACCATCGACTCCAACAGCAGGTTCAACTTCTTCGAGCGCTGCTCCAAGCGAACCGAGTGGCCCAAAGCCATCAAGTCCTCCTGCACGCGCAACGCATTCGCCACGACCGAAGCAGACCCATCCTCAAGCACCAAAACCACACCACCCGAAGCCGCATCCATCGCAACCAGATCAACCACGCGCTCAAACCCTAGAGAAATACCCACTGCCGGCACATCGTTGCCAGTCCACTTCCCCACCATGCCGTCGTAACGACCACCGCCACCAATCGATGAACCTGATGCAGGGTGTGAAATCTCAAAAATTGTGCCGGTGTAGTAACCCATGCCACGAACCAAAGTCGGATCAAACACCAACTTGCCCGGGTGGCGCACCGCAACCGCATCAAACAACGACGACAACGATGCAGGAACAGAATCCGCCTGCAGAGTCGAAACCCAACCAGCAAATGCTGCACCAACCGAATGCCCAAAGGCCTCCGAAAGCTCAGCAGTGACACCCTCAGCAAAAATCTTGTCGAGTTTGTCCACGATGATCATGGCCTTGCCATAACCATCCGCAGGAACTCCCAATCCCTCTAGTAAAGAAGTAAGCAAAGCACGGTGATTCACACGAATAGTTGCATCGGTAATTCCAACCGCCTTCAATGCATCCAGCGACGAAACCAGAAGATCAACCTCAGCCAACTCCGAAGCATCACCAATGATGTCGATGTCACACTGAATAAACTGACGGTAACGCCCCTTCTGCGGACGCTCTGCTCGCCAAACCGGACCAGTCTGAATAGCCTTGAAAACACGAGGCAACTTCGCATGGTTGGTCGCGTAGTAACGGGTTAAAGGAACAGTCAGATCAAACCGAAGACCCAAATCAGCCAAAGCATCAGTATCTGAAGAACCCAGAGCACGCTCCAGCTCTTCCCCACGCTTCATCACCCGGTAAGCAAGCTTCTCGTTATCGCCACCCTGACCCGAAGTCAGACGACCCAAATCCTCTAGCGCAGGAGTCTCAATCTCCTGATACCCATGCTTCGCATAGGTTCCGCGAATAGCCGAAAGCACCCGCTCGCGCTTCGCCTTCTCTACCGGAAGGAAGTCGCGCATACCTCTAGGTGGGTTTACGTCTTTAGCCATTGATTAAGTCTAAGTTCGAGTCGGCGATTAGAAGGAACCGACCACACCGGCATCATTGTCGTCGTCCAACTCGATAGCTCTGATTTCCACCTGGAGTTCGCGGGTGGCTTCGCGGAGAGCACGTTCAGGTTCGAAACCTTGGGCGCGGGCTGACTGGACGATGGCTAGAAGCAGCCGACCGAGGTCCTCTTCGTCTGAGATTGCAATTGGGTGCTCTTCACTGGTATCGATGAAGCCTGCTTTTTCGGCTTTGCCAAGGACTTTATCGGCGAGTGCTAGTGCTGGCATAGCTTGAGGGATGCCGTCGAAGATTGATTGACGGTGAGGCTTCTCTTTGGCTTTGTGGTTGTCCCAGTTGAGCATTACGTCGTCGCCGGTTTCGGCTTTGAATTTCTCAAGTTCTTCTGGGGTGCCAAAGACGTGAGGGTGCCTGCTCTTCATTTTGTTCATGGCTACTTCGGCGACATCTTGAATGTCGAATGGTTTGCCAAGTGAGCCAGTTTGGGCAAGGTCGGTGTGAAAGATGACCTGGTAGAGCACGTCGCCTAGTTCTTCGATGATCTCTTCGCGGTTGTTGGTTTCGATGGCATCGAGTAATTCATAAGTTTCTTCGAGCAGGTACTTCGTGAGACTCTGATGAGTCTGCTCAGCATCCCAAGGGCAGCCGCCAGGGTTGCGCAGGGTGTGAGCTGTTTCGATGAGTTGGTCGAGCTTTGAGGTCATGCCTCAAGGTTAACCGTTGTTTTTGTTATCGAAGATCTTTGCCAGTAGCGCCCACGTGTAGTCGATGACCTCTTGGTCTTTGAGGTCTTTCGGGGTTGGCAGGGTTACAGTCTTTGAGGTTTGCAGGTATTTGAGACCTGGGATGTTGTGGCTGAGTTTGACCTGTTGCTCTGGGGTGAGCTCGATTGGGTTGATCTTGGTTTGAGTACCGAGCATGGTGAGTTCTTTGATTTCGAGTCGGTTCGCTTGTTGGCGAAGTGCGGTGACTTCGATGAGGTTCTTGACTGGCTGAGGTGCTGGACCGAAGCGGTCTTCCAGTTCTTCCAGGATTTTGTGTAGGTCGTCTTTGTTTTTAGTTTCGCCGGAGGTGGCAGAGAGCTTGTGATAGGCCTCGAGTCTCAAGCGCTCGGAATCGACATAGGTGGTCGGGATGTGAGCATCTACTGGCAGTTCGAGCTTGAGCTCGGCTGGGGCTTCGATCTTGTGGCCTTTGAATTCGGCTACGGCTTCGCCAATCATGCGCAGATAGAGGTCGAAGCCGACTCCGGCGATATGACCGCTTTGCTCTCCGCCGAGTAGGTTGCCTGCGCCACGGATTTCAAGGTCTTTCAGGGCAACCTGCATTCCAGCGCCGAGTTCGTTGTTGGTGGCGATGGTGGCAAGGCGGTCGTGGGCGGTTTCGGTGAGTGGCTTACTTGGGTCATAGAAGAAGTAGGCGTAGGCGCGTTCGCGGGAGCGACCGACTCGGCCACGGATCTGATGCAATTGGCTGAGGCCGAAGTTTTCGGCGCGATCGACAATCAAGGTGTTGGCATTTGGAATGTCGATACCAGTTTCGATGATGGTTGTCGAAATCAGCACATCGAATTTCTTTTGCCAGAAGTCGACCACTACTTGTTCGAGTTGTGCTTCATTCATCTGTCCGTGAGCTACTGCGATGCGAGCTGCTGGAACGAGTTTTTGTAATTCGTTTGCAGTGTGATCGATGGTTTGCACGCGGTTGTGAACGAAGAACACTTGACCCTCGCGAATGAGTTCACGACGGATGGCTGCGGCAACCTGCTTTTCTGAGTAGCCGCCGATATAGGTGAGGATTGGGTGGCGTTCTTCGGGTGGAGTTGCAAGTGTAGACATTTCGCGAATGCCAGTGATTGCCATTTCGAGAGTTCGTGGAATCGGAGTTGCGCTCATGGATAGGACATCGACGTTTGTCTTGATTGCCTTGAGTTGCTCTTTGTGCTCTACGCCGAATCGTTGTTCTTCGTCGACGATGATGAGTCCAAGGTTTCGGAACTGCACTGACTTACTTAGCAGGCGGTGAGTACCGATCACCATATCGACAGCTCCGGTTTTTAGTCCTTCGATGGTTTCCTTGACTTCTTTGGCCGTTTGGAAACGGCTAAGACTTTTCACTGTGACCGGAAAGCCTGCGAAACGCGCTTCGAAGGTGTCGGTGTGCTGACGAACCAGTAGCGTGGTTGGCACGAGCATGGCGACCTGTTTGCCGTCCTGGATAGCTTTGAAAGCGGCGCGGACTGCGACTTCGGTTTTGCCATAGCCGACATCGCCGGCGAGGAGTCGGTCCATCGGCACCTCAGACTCCATGTCTTTCTTGACCTCTTCGATGGTCGTCAATTGGTCCGGGGTTTCGACATAGGCGAATGCCTCTTCGAGCTCGTGCTGCCATGGAGTATCTGGGCCGAATGCGTGGCCGCGGGACTTCATTCTGGCTGAGTAGAGCTTGACCAGGTCGATGGCGATCTTGCGCACTGCCTTGCGGGCGTTGCTCTTGGTCTTTGACCAGTCGGTGCCACCCATCTTGCTGAGCACCGGTGCCTCGCCGCCGACATAGCGAGTGAGGTAGTCGAGCTGGTCAGTTGGCACATACAGGGTGTCGCCAGGGTGACCGCGCTTGCTCGGAGCGTATTCAATCAAGAGGTACTCGCGCTGGTTCTTGCTGAGGGTCTCGCGGGTGACGAGTTCTTTGAAGCGACCGATACCGTGAATTTCGTGAACGACGTAGTCGCCAGCCTTGAGGGTGAGCGGGTCTACTGCCTGCCCGCGCTTGGCTGCCAACTTGCGCTGTTGCGGAGCCTGATAGGTGTTGCTGTTGCGGTTGTAAAACTCATTTTCGGTGATGACAATCAGGTTGCTCTGCGGAGCTGCGAAACCCTTTTTGAGGCTCGCTTGAATGGCTGTGGCGTTTAGGTTAGCCAGTTGAAGATTTTCATTGATGCGTTCTTGAGTGCCGTGACCCTCGGCGGTGATGAAAATCTGCTGATTGTTTTTCGCTTGGTCCTGCAACCATTCGAGCGGAGTTGTGTCGAGTCCGAGGAAGTTTGGAATCTCGAGTAGTTCGAGATTGATGAGTGTGTCATCGTCGGAGCCAAACTGACTGATTGTGAAAAGTTGTTTGCCGGCAAGGTTACTGGTGAATGTTGCAAGATCTTGGAACCCACCCTCTGACAAATCGATTGGTGCCTTTGCTCCTTCGATAGCAGCGTCCCAGGCGGCGTGCAGAAACTCTTCATTGGTTTCCACGAGGTTGGCTGCTCTGGCTTTTGATTTCTCTGGGCTGAGCATCGTGATGAGTGAATCGATCGGCAGGTAATCGGTGAACGGCACAAGCTTGTCGACGAGCACTGGCGCCAGAGACTCCATGCCATCAACCGGCATCCCCTCCGCGATTTTCTGCAACATCGTGCTGAGGTTTGGAAATTCGTGCATCATCTGACGTGCCTTATTCGCGACGCCAGGTGTGATGATGATTTCGCGCGCTGCAAAGATTTGTAATTCGTCGATTTTGAAATCAAGCGAGCGCTGATCGGTCACCGAGAACGGACGCAGTTCTTCGAGTTCGTCTCCGAAGAACTCAAGGCGCACTGCGTGCTCTTCGGTAGTGGCAAAGATGTCGACGATGCCACCGCGCACGGCAAACTCGCCTCGCTTGGTAACCATATCGACGCGGGTATAGGCATGCTCGACCAGCTTGAGGCTCAGTTCTGGCAGGAAGTAATCCTTGCCCTTGGTCAGCGTGAGTGGCGGGTAGCTTGCCAGTCCGGCGACAACCGGTTGAAGTGCGGCACGAATGCTGGTGATCACGAAGACGTCGTGGTCTGGTGCAGTTTCTTGTAATTCGTTGAGGCGATGAAGCACCTTGAGACGCTTGCCCACGGTCTCAGGGTTTGGGCTCAGGCGCTCGTGTGGCAGGGTTTCCCAACTCTGAAACTCGAGTACCTCGGCTTGCGGGTCGAGCGTTCGCAAAGTTTGGGCTGTTTCTTCAGCCTCGCGTCCGGTGGCAACGACGATGAGTTGCACTCTGGCGAGCTTTTTCTGTGATCGCAGGTCGGCCAAAATCTTGGCAATTACCGGATGGGCTCCGACCGGAGCAATGATGTCTGCGCGATCTGCCTTGATGTTTTTTTGAAGGCTAGCAAAAGGGTACCCATCTGCGGTGAGCGCGACAAGGCGTGCGAGGGCCTCAGAGTTTGTCGTGCTCATGGGGGTAAGTCTACGTTTCCAAATAGAAACGCGATAGGGAGTTACTTGGCGTTGACGCTGTTCATGGCGTCGAGCGGGCCTTTGCCCACGATTGCCTCGACGGCATCAGCCGAGAGCTCGAGAAGGAGCGGAAGGTCCTTGCGCTCGGTTGATGAGAAGTCTTTCAAGACGAAGTCTGCGGCATCCTGACGGCCAGGTGG
>JBJTNZ010000104.1:0-2865 GCA_046074345.1 Micrococcales bacterium
ACAACCCCATCGACTCCGGTTTGTCTCATCATTCGGATTGCATCAGCGGCAGACCAGATGTCACCATTGCCAAGAACCTGTACATCCGGAAGTGCTTCTCGCAAGTCTGCGATTGCATTCCAATCCGCGGTACCCGAGTAATAATCACTAGCCGTTCGACCATGCAATGCAATCGCCGTGACACCTGCATCTCGAGCCACTTTTCCAGAGTCCAGGAAAGTCAGGTGCTGACTGTCAATACCTTTGCGCATTTTTATAGTGAGTGGAATATCACCAGCAGACTTAACAGCAGACTTAACAATCGACTCGAAGAGGTCACGCTTCCATGGGAGTGCAGCACCGCCACCCTTGCGTGTGACCTTGGGTACAGGGCAACCAAAATTTAGGTCAATGTGATCTGCTTTGTCGTTATCGACCAGCAATTTGATGGCCCGTGAAATCGTTACCGGATCAACGCCATAAAGTTGAACACTTCGAATTGATTCACTTTCGTGATGACCAATGATTCTCATTGAACCTTCGGTTTGCTCAACCAAGGCTCGAGATGTGACCATTTCAGACACGTACAAGCCGCCACCGAACTCACGACAAAGTCGACGAAATGCAGTGTTGGTTATTCCTGCCATAGGCGCTAACACCACTGGGGTGTCAATCACCAAGCCGCCGTATTGAAGTGGCATCTGTTTCTAGCCAACCAACTTTTCAGCTAGGTAGCCCTTTAGTCGGTCCAACGAAACACGTTCCTGCGCCATGGTGTCTCGCTCGCGAACTGTTACAGCCTTATCGTCGAGTGATTCGAAGTCCACGGTGATACAGAAAGGCGTTCCGATCTCATCCTGTCGACGGTAACGGCGTCCGATGGCGCCTGAGTCATCGAAATCGATATTCCAGTGCCCGCGCAGATCCTGAGCCAACTCCCTTGCCATTGGCGATAATTCTTCATTTCGAGAAAGTGGAAGAACAGCCGCCTTAATTGGAGCCAAGCGATAATCAAGTCGCAAAACAGTTCGAACATCGACTCCACCTTTGGTGTTTGGAGCCTCGTCCTCGTGATAGGCGTCAACTAGGAATGCCATCAGAGATCGGGTTAGGCCGGCAGCAGGTTCAATAACGAATGGCGTCCAGCGCTCGCCCTTTGCCTGATCGAAGTAGCTGAGATCCGCTCCTGACTCGCGTGAGTGAGTACTTAGGTCAAAGTCGGTGCGGTTGGCAATGCCTTCGAGTTCTCCGAATTCACTACCCGGGAAACCGAATTTGTACTCGATGTCTACAGTGCGCTTTGAATAGTGTGAGAGCTTTTCCTTTGGGTGCTCGAATAGGCGCAAGTTGTTTGGATCAATACCCAAGTCCGTGTACCAATTCATACGCTGTTCAATCCAGTAGTCGTGCCACTCTTCGTCGGTACCTGGCTCTACGAAGAATTCCATCTCCATCTGCTCAAATTCGCGTGTACGGAAAATAAAGTTTCCCGGTGTGATTTCGTTACGGAACGACTTACCGATTTGGCCGATACCAAACGGCGGCTTCATTCGAGCCGCTCCAAGTACGTTTGCAAAGTTGACAAAGATACCCTGTGCAGTTTCAGGGCGAAGGTAATGCAAACCTTCTTCAGCTGCAACTGGCCCGAGGAAAGTTTGAAGAAGACCGTTGAATGCCTTCGGCTCGGTCCAGGTGCTCTTACTGCCACAGTTTGAGCAGGCGATGTCATTCATAGACTCAGGAGCGCGGCCCTTCTTTTCTTCGAAAGCCTCTTCCAGGTGATCCTGGCGGAAACGCTTGTGACAAGCCGTGCATTCGATTAGCGGATCCGAAAATTCGCGAACGTGTCCAGATGCTTCCCAGACCTTACGAGGAAGAATTACAGACGAATCAAGACCGACGATGTCCTCGCGGCTCTGCACCATGGTGCGCCACCACTGTTTCTTGATGTTTTCCTTGAGCTCCACTCCAAGCGGTCCGTAATCCCAAGCGGAACGACTACCTCCGTAGATTTCGCCGGCTTGGAAAACAAAGCCACGGCGCTTAGCGAGGGAAATGACTGAATCAAGACGATTTGGGGTAGCCACGAGCACTCCAGTTTCTGGCGCTCAATCTCGAGGCGCTGCTGGATGCAGTGCTGGTTGGGCGCGAAGTCTTAAGTTTACTTGCCTCGGCTGTGCTTGGGTTGGTCTACGGCGCCGCCGAATCGGCGATTTCGCCCCTGATAGTGCCCAATCGCCTCCATCAGGCTATTTCGGTTGAAATCAGGCCAGAGAGTATCTAGAAAGACAAACTCGGCATATGCGGATTGCCAGAGCAGAAAGTTAGACGCCCGCTGTTCCCCGGATGACCTCACAAATAGGTCTACATCGGGTAACCAATCGCTCTGTAGGTACTTAGCCATGGTCTTTTCGGTTATTCCACCCGGATTTAGTTTTCCCGCTTTGACGTCTTCGGATATGCGATTGACCGCATCGACAATTTCAATTCGTGATCCGTAGTTGATGCACATGGTCAATGTCAGTGTCTTATTTCGGGCTGTGATCTTTTCAGCCTCCTGTAAATCAGCTATGACTGACTTCCAAAGTTTAGGTCTACGTCCAGCCCAACGAATGCGCACTCCCCACTCGTTTAACTGATCTCGTCGACGATGTAGCACATCTCGGTTGAATCCCATCAAGAATTTGACTTCATCCGGCGAACGCTTCCAGTTCTCGGTGGAAAATGCGTAGACAGTCAAATACTTCACACCCGCGTCAATCGCTCCGCGCACTACATCAAGCAAGGCGGCTTCTCCTGCTTTATGACCTTCCACGCGGGTCAAACCGCGCTGATTTGCCCAACGACCATTGCCATCCATAACAATTGCAACGTGATTAGGAATTT
>JBJTNZ010000105.1:0-2842 GCA_046074345.1 Micrococcales bacterium
CCAGCCTGCGTAAAGCATGTCGAAGTTGAAGCTCTGGCCGAGTCCCTTTTCGCTTGCATAAGCAGGGCGACGGTTTGCGTGTACCCACGCTTCGGCGACACCCATGCGTGGGGGCTCGTACTGGTTGAAGATTTCGCGCCATGACGCGTAGATCTCGTGTACTTCGTCGCGGTCGAATAGGTCGTCGGTGCCGTCGTCCTTCATAACCTTCACGTCGTATGACTGACGCTCTGGCAGGTGGCCGTTCTTCAAATCCTTGATGAGCGCGTGAGCTACGTCGACTCGATAACCGTCAACACCTCGGTCGCACCAGAACTTGATGGTCTTGCGGAAGTCTGCACGAACTTCTTCGTTGTCCCAGTTCCAGTCAGGCTGTTCTGAAGCAAAGAGGTGCATGTACCACTGACCAGGAGTTCCGTCTGGTTCGGTGATGCGAGTCCAAGCGGTTGGGCCGAAGTGTGAAACCAATTCAGATGGACGAATCTCGCCGTTCTCGCCCTTACCGTCGCGGAAGATGTAGCGATCACGCTCAGGTGAACCAGGCGCTGCCTTAAGTGCGTCTTGGAACCACTTGTGTCCAGAACCAGAGTGGTTCGGAACGATGTCGATGATTACGCGAATGCCAACGCTGTGCAGTGCGTCTAGTACCTGATCGAATTCTTCGAGAGTTCCGATGCGTGGGTCGATGTTGCGGTAGTCATCCACGTCGTATCCACCATCAGCAAGCGCAGATGGGTAGAAAGGTGAGAACCAAACTGCATCGATGCCGAGTGACTTTAGATAAGGAACTCGAGCGAGCACACCCTTGAGGTCTCCAATGCCATCGCCGTTACCGTCAGCAAAGCTGCGCGGGTAGATCTGGTAGATGACGGCTTGACGCCACCAGTCGGCTGGACCTTTTAGGAAGGTGTTTTCAGGCATAAATATCTCGCTTAAAAGAGAGGTACGGATTTGGATTAGCCCTCTTCGCTGAGGCGCTGAGTTCAAGATTACCGCCTTGGTTGGGTAGTCTTTTCCGTATGAGCGCTAACAATCTCAACGGAAAATCAGTCTTCGTCTCGGGTTCATCCCGCGGAATCGGAGCAGCTACGGTCAAGCTTTTCGCCGAGGCTGGAGCCAAGGTCGCCATCAACTACCGAGATAAAGAAGTACGCGCCCAGAAGGTAGCCGAGGAGATTCGCGCTCGCGGAGGCGAGGCCATCGTGCTTAAGGCCGATTTGACCGACTACAAGACCGTTAGCGAGGCCCGCGATGCCATCAAGGACGCCTACGGCCAACTCGATTTCTTGGTTTTGAACGCCTCTGGCGGCATGGAAGTGGGCAAGGGCGAGGATTACGCCACCCGGCTAAACGTGGATGCTCAGGTGAACCTGGTTGAGACCATGCTTCCACTGCTGCACGGGGGATCGCGCATCGTCTTCGTCACGAGTCACCAGGCGCACTTTATTCACCAGGCTCCGACTATGCCTGAGTATCTTCCGGTCGCGCTAAGTAAGCGCGCTGGTGAAGATGCACTTCGCGCAAAGATTCCTGCTCTTGCCGAAAAGGGAATTGAGTTTGTAGTAGTTTCTGGCGACATGATCGAAGGCACAGTTACTGCAACCCTTCTTGATCGAGTAAATCCAGGTGCGATTGCTTCACGCAAGGAAGCGGTGGGCAAGCTCTATAACGTCGAGGAATTTGCCGAGGAAATTTTCAAGGCCGCAAATGCACCGGTGCCTGCCAACAACACTGTTTTGATTGGCGACACCGATTGGTTTGAAAACCAGTGATTCGTTGGATTACCACCACGGAAAAATCTCCGTGGGTCGAACAGTCAACACCAACCTTTTCTTCCGCAGCCGGCATGCCGGATATTTTCATCGACACAAAGAAAACCGCGCAGAGTATTGAGGGATTTGGCGCATCATTCAACGAATACGGTTGGACCTCGCTCGCTCATCTATCTAGTGAAGACCGCGAAGAAGTATTGCGTGCACTTTTTGAACCGGGTAAGGGTTTGAATCTTGCGCTCTGTCGCATGCCGGTAGCCGCGAATGATTTTTCTCGTGACTGGTATTCATACGATGAAGTCGACGGCGACTTCGAGCTAGAACATTTCTCGATTGCCAATGATGAAGAGACACTGATTCCATTCATCAACGCAGCCAAGCGCTATCAGCCAAACCTGCAGCTCTGGGCTTCGCCTTGGAGCCCGCCGACTTGGATGAAGGTCAACCAGCACTACGCCGGCGCCAAGCCAAACCCAGCCTTCAACACCGGCAGCGCGACCAACGGACTTCGCGACGACCAGGTGCAGGTGGAAGGCACTGACAACTTCAAGCTTGAAGAGCCGTATCTTGCCACCTATGCCAAGTACTTTGGCAAGTTCATCGATGAGTACAACAGCCGCGGAATCAAGATTTCAATGGTCATGCCGCAGAACGAATTCAATTCGGCACAGGTTTTTCCTAGTTGCGTCTGGACCGCAAAGGGATTAGCCAAATTCATCGCTCACCTCGGACCAGAGATGGAAAAGCGCGGGGTCGAGATATTCCAAGGCACGCTAGAGCGCCCAGATGAGCGCATGGCTCTCGATGTAATCGAAGACTCTGTCGCGGGTAAATACGTGAAGGGTGTTGGTGTGCAGTGGGCCGGTAAAGGTGCGGTTGCTTACATTCACCGTGCGCTCCCTAAGCTTCGCATTTACCAGTCAGAGCAGCAGTGTGGTGATGGCAAGAACGATTGGCGTTTCGCCCGTCATGTTTGGAACCTGATGAAGTTTTACTTCGATCACGGCACCACCGGATACATGTACTGGAACATGGCTCTCGAAGAAGGTGGAGTCAGTCGCTGGGGTTGG
>JBJTNZ010000106.1:0-14596 GCA_046074345.1 Micrococcales bacterium
GACAATGCGATAGTAAACAATCATTCGCCAGTTTTCAGGCAGCTCTAGTAACGCTTTCTTAACGGATGCAGATGGCATCATGTCTATAGCTTCGGCCTCGGCAGAACGAGCAGCCACTGAAGTGACCGATTCGGCGCTGCCAATTTGCCAGTCTTCTAATTCGTCCAGCGCGGTCTTGCCGAGTGCTTTTCCGGCTTTAACGCTGTTGTTGATATTGGTGTTGTTCATGATCTTGAACAACCAAGCACGCACGTTGGTGCCCTGTTCGAATTGCTCAAAAGCCTTGAAAGCCTTGACCATGGTTTCCTGAAGCAGGTCTTCGGCATTGGTCGGGTTTTTGGTCATGTTCATCGCGGCTCCATAGAGCTGCGGCATGAGCGGAATGGCTTGCTCCTCGAAAAGTCTTACTTTGCGAGCTTCTGCGGATTCTGTCTTTGGCATCTGCTTTGAGTTTAACCGCGGAAGGCCAAATGGCATATTCATCGACAAACTAGCCACGGCGAACCCCTTCCTTCTGCTGATAACTTAGAACCAATGACTTCGAATTCTTATTCCCCGTGGCCGGCGCCTGTAGCCAATGGCCCAATTCAGGCGGAAGTAGCCCTCCCCGGGTCGAAGTCACTGACCAACCGCGAACTTGTGCTGTCGGCTCTAGCCAAGGAACCAACCCTGCTGGTGGCTCCCCTGAAGTCTCGCGACAGCCACCTCATGGTCGAGGCACTTCGAAGCCTGGGCACTCAAATCACAGAACTCGAAAGTGGCGATTTACTGGTCACCCCAGCTGCATTCGACAAGCGAGCGATGATTGATTGTGGTCTAGCCGGCACGGTCATGCGCTTTGTCCCTCCAGTTGCCGCACTTTCCACGCAACACATTCACTTTGATGGAGACGAGGCCGCCCGCCGTCGACCGATGAGTGTGACTATTTCTTCACTTCGAGGCCTTGGAGTGAACGTGGACGATCGCGACGGAGCTCTGCCATTCCTAATCAAAGGTGACGGGCATGTCGAAGGTGGCGAACTGACGATTGACGCATCCGCTTCGAGTCAATTTGTTTCTGGTCTGCTGTTAGCCGCGGCGAGATTCGAAAAAGGCATCACTCTGAAACACGAGGGTGAACATCTGCCATCATTGCCGCACATCGAAATGACTCTCGACTGTTTGCAAAAACGTGGAGTCAAAGTTTTATCGCCTAACTCGACAACTTGGATTGTTGAACCAGGCGAAATAAATGGTGGGAGAGTTGCAATCGAACCAGATCTTTCCAACGCTGGGCCGTTCCTAGCGGCTGCGATGGTAGCAGGCGGTTCAGTGACGATTCCAGGCTGGCCAGAGACAACCACGCAGGTCGGTGATGAGTTTGATGGAATTTTGCAGCAAATGGGTGCCACGATCACTCGAAACGAAAATGGTTTGACAATTATTAGTGATGGTCGAATTCACGGAATCACTATCGATCTCTCAATCGGCGGTGAGCTTGCGCCTGTAGTTGCTGCTCTTGCTGCACTTGCTGACTCACCTTCCCGAATTTCTGGAATTGCGCACTTGCGCGGCCACGAGACCGACCGTCTCGCTGCACTTGCTACCGAAATCAATCGCATCGGTGGTATCTGCCGTGAGACCGAAGATGGTCTCGAAATCGATCCGAGCGAACACTTGCACGCTGCTCTCTGGCACACCTATGAGGATCACCGCATGGCCACAGCCGGTGCCATCATTGGCCTTCGAGTGCCAGGCATCGAAATCGAAGACATCAAAACCACATCGAAGACTATGCCTACATTCGACAAAATGTGGCTAAAGATGATTGGCGTCGCAATTTGAGTTGGCTCTACGAGCCTGAGTCTGGGAAGAATGACCTGGACGAATCCGATGTGCGCATCCGCCCAAACCCAAAGGGCAATAAGCCACGCACCAAGCTCCGCCCAGAACACAAGGACGCGCCGCTTGGCTTTGTGACCGGCGTGGACAAGTCGCGATATCGAGTTCTTCTCGATGGTCGCACTATCGATGCCACTATGGGCAAGGAAATGCGCAAGCAGGGCGCAGTGGTTGGCGATCGGGTTGCCCTTGCCGGAGACCTTTCAGATACCGCGGGTGCACTAGCGCGCGTCGTGCGCGTGGAAGAAAGAACATCACTACTTCGCAGAAGTGCAGACGATAGCGACCAGGTTGAGCGTGTCATCGTGGCAAACGCTACCCAAATGTTGATTGTCACCGCTATCGCAAATCCTGAGCCACGCACTCGATTGATAGATCGCTATCTTGCTGCTGCCTACGATGCCGGACTAAAACCAATTCTTTGCATCACCAAGGTTGACCTCGCGGACCCTCAAGAATTCTTGGCAAACTTTGCCGACCTCAGCATCCCGGTAATTCTGACTCGAAGTGACGAACCGAAACTCGAAGAGTTACAAAATATTTTGCGGGACGAAATTACAGTTGCAGTTGGCCACTCCGGAGTCGGTAAGTCGACTCTGGTAAACGCACTAGTGCCAGATGCCGACCGTGCAACCGGTGTAGTTAATGAAGTCACTGGTCGCGGTCGTCACACCTCGAGCTCAGCTCGCGCGATCAAACTGCCATTTGGCGATGGCTGGATTATTGACACACCTGGCGTTCGTTCATTCGGTTTAGGCCACGTCAAGCTAGAAAACATTTTTAAATCATTCGAAGATCTCTATTCGATAATCGAGACCTGCCCACGCGATTGCTCACACGCCGCTGACGCACCTGATTGCGCACTCGATGAAGCAATTGCCGAGAACAAAATCAACGCAGCACGTGTTGATTCGCTGCGTCGCCTAATGACTTCAATTGCCTCTGCGGGTAAATTAGACGAATGACCTATAGCGAAGACTTAGCCCTCGCCCACGCGCTGGCTGACCTTGCCGACGAAATCACGTTGGATCGCTTTCGCGCACAGGATCTCAAGATTGAAACCAAGCCGGATTCTTCTCCGGTAACCGATGCCGATCAGGCCACGGAACGGGCGCTAAAGTCACTACTTGCCGACAAACGCCCTGACGACGCTCTAATCGGCGAGGAATACGGTACCTCAGGAGAGGCAACCCGCACTTGGATCATTGACCCAATCGACGGCACCGCAAACTACATGCGAGGAGTGCCGGTTTGGGCAACCCTAATCGCACTAGCCATTGATGGCAAACCAACCGTAAGCGTGGTCAGCGCTCCTGCTCTTGGGCGCCGCTGGTGGGGAGCTCCGAATATCGGCGCCTGGACCCGAGACATCGATGGCACCGAACGAGAAATCAATGTCTCTGCAATCGCCGATGTTGCACACGCAAGCCTGAGCTACAACAACCTGAAACTCTGGGATGAATCGGGCAAACTACCTCAACTAATCGAATTCAGTCGCAAACTTTGGCGCACCCGTGCCTATGGTGACTTCTACTCATACATGCTCCTTGTCGAAGGTAGCGTTGACATTGTTGCCGAACACGATCTGAAGATTTATGACATCGCAGCGCTAGTGCCAATCGTTGAGCAAGCCGGAGGAAAGCTCACCGCTCTCGATGGACCACTCACTGCGGAAACTTCGTCAGTCCTAGCAACAAACGGCAAACTTCACAGTGTTGCAACCTCGGCATTTCTGTAAAAGAATCCACAGATTATCTCCTTGAGCTTTCTCCACAGTTTGCAATGACAATGAGAATGCGCTTACGGTATTTGACAACCTATATTCGCGACGCAATAAACGAGCGAGTTGTTGAGCCGAGCTAAAGAAAAAGCCCACCCAGCCTGCGCTGGGTGGGGACTTTTCTGACGCTGAGAAGCGTATAGCTGGATCCCTTGGATTTAGAACTAACCACTTAGCGCTAAAACGCAGTATGTGTAAGGCATTCTGCGGGGGAACCGGCTTTGCACTTTTTTTGGATCGCTCCCGAAGGAAGGACAACGAAATGGAGTTTTCCAAACTAGTTGCACTCATCATGTTAGTAGGAAAGATCGCAGTCTTGGTCTTGCAAATCCTAATGCTGGTGAGGTAAAGCCCAGGGTGGCTCCGGAAGCGGAGTCACCCTGCTTCCCTAACTAGTTTTGCGGGAAACCTAGGTTGATGCCGCCATGGCTCGGGTCGAGCCATCGAGATGTGATTGCCTTGCCACGAGTAAAGAAGTGGACTCCCTCGACTCCGTGAGCTTTGGTGTCACCAAATGCTGAGTTCTTCCAACCACCGAATGAGTAGTAGGCCACCGGCACTGGAATCGGCACGTTGATGCCAATCATGCCAACCTGAATTTCATTCTGGAAACAACGAGCAGCGCCACCATCGTTGGTGAAGATCGCTGTTCCGTTGCCGAAAGCGCCGTTGTTGATTAGGTCAACGCCCTCGTCATAGGACTTCACCCGAACGATAGACAACACCGGACCGAAGATTTCGTCCTGGTAAACCTTGGACCTTGTCGGCACCCAGTCAAGTAGGGTCGGGCCAAGCCAGAAGCCGTCGGCATCGCCGTCGAACTCTTGCTTGCGTCCGTCCACCACCACTGTCGCGCCGTCTGCAGCAGCGATGTCGATGTAACCAGCCACGCGGTCACGGTGTTCACGCGTTACCAACGGGCCCATGTCGCAACCACGACGACCATCGCCAGTGCGGAGCTTGCTCATGCGCTCGGTCAATTTTCCGATAAGTGCATCCGCAACTGGCTCGACCGCGACGACAACCGAAATCGCCATGCAGCGCTCTCCTGCCGAACCGAAACCCGCGTTGATGGCCGAGTCGGCAACCAAATCGAGATCAGCGTCAGGAAGCACAAGCATGTGATTCTTTGCTCCACCAAGTGCTTGCACACGCTTACCGTGAGCAGCACCAGTTTCGTAAACGTACTTAGCAATTGGAGTGGATCCAACAAATGAAATCGCCTGAACATCTGGGTGAGTCAAAAGCACATCAACGGCGACCTTGTCACCATTTACTACGTTGAAAACTCCATCTGGTAAACCAGCCTCTTTCCAGAGCGCCGCCAACCACAATGCGGCGGATGGCGCCTTCTCCGAAGGCTTCAAAATAACGGTGTTACCAGCTGCGATTGCGATTGGGAAGAACCACATCGGTACCATCGCCGGAAAGTTGAAAGGTGAAATAATTCCTACTACGCCGAGCGCCTGACGAGTGGAATAGACATCGACTCCGGTGGATGCGTTCTCGGTATAAAAACCCTTAAGCAAGTGCGGCATACCACAGGCAAATTCGACAACTTCTTGTCCTCGAGTGATTTCACCAAGTGCATCGGAAAGCACCTTGCCGTGCTCCGAGGTAATAATCTCGGCCAGCTCACCCTTACGAGAATTTAGTAGCTCACGGAACCTGAAGAGAATCTCTTGGCGCTTTGCCTGCGAAACGTTTTTCCAGGATTCAAAGGCAATCTTCGCTGCAGCTATTGCCAGATTCACTTCGCCAGAGTCAGCTATCGCAACTCTCTTAGTCTCTTTACCTAATGCAGGATCAAAAACCGGCGCAAAGCGACCCGATGGAGCTTCAAACAGTTTGCCGGCAATCCAGTGATGAACGATAGGTAGAGACATGCTTCCAGCCTAGACAGTAAAGAAGTGCCAGCCCAGCCACCACCACACGACCACTACTGCCAGTCGGGTGTTGCGGTGATGCATCATTCGATCAACCAGGTCACCAAGAGGTGCAATCTGCTCAGGCTTGAAGCGACCCCAGAGCCAGAGCACGACGCCCGCGAGGATTGCAATCGAATACTCGATGATTGGAATCACTTCTTGTGCCTCCAAATCCCGAGCATTCCAATGCCGATCAACATCCAGAGCACCAAGAAGATAGACCGGCCATAAGGAGACTCAAGCACGGGGTTCACCAGCACCGAGATGGTCGGAAAACTCTTGTCGTCCTTGTAGACATTTGCCCAGATATAGGCAAATAGTTCACAGACAGCCATCGATATCGCAATGGTCACCCATAGTCCGCGGGTGCGAGCCATGACCTTGGTGGCAGACGGCTTTGGGCCGTGGTCACGATAGTAAGTGAGCGAAAGCGCAATTGGAGCCAACGCGAGCAGCAGGATGATGTCTTGCCAGCCACCTCGTTCGCTGAAAAACAAGATTGCCGCCGCAATTAGCATCGCACCTGAAACAATCCACTTATTCAATTTCGGACGCTCCGGCATGTGCCAGCGAATTGCTTTCTTCCAATCGAGAATCATGATGGTCGAACCGAGCCCAAAAATCAGAGCGTCACCGAATGCTCCACGCAAAATGTGGAACATGAAAGTCGTCAGAAACACCGGCAACCAAGGGTTCATTCCGGTGATGAATTTTTTAAACGAATTCACTTGCCGTCGATTTCATCAAGACGGAGTTTGATGAGTTTCTTGAGAAGTGTTTTTGGCAATGGCTTGTCTATAGCGAACTGCATACTGCCCTTAGAAACAACGTAACCTTCAAGCTCTTTTGGCAACTGATTTAAAACATTCCCGCTGTATGGCGAGTAATTCAGGTGATTCTTAAACGGAGCGATGCAGGCAAAACATTTACCGCCGAGCGTGAAAGCCGGCATGTTGTATTTGATTCCCTGTTCAGCATCCGGCACAATCTCCAGAATGCGTCGACGCATCTCTTCGAGAGTCGATCGTTTTGGCTCCTCAACTGAAGCCAAAAACTTATCGATATCCTTAGCTGCCACTTAGAAGGCTCCGATAACCATTCCCATAAGGACAAGGCCGATTACGTCTGCAGAAACTTCAATGATCCAAACCTTGAAGCCCTGGTAGGCGAACAAGCGGTGACCTAGGGATGCTCCAGCTACGGCAATACCGATACCAAGACCGATCAGTCCGCCTACAAACCAGTCCGCATTTGGCACAAGTCCAATCACGATTGCCGCAATTACTCCCTGGGATAGCGATCCTGCGAATGTTCCACCGAAGAGCTTGATCTGATTCTTGGCACTCATGTCGGCATCTTCACGTTTTGGCTCAGGCTTACCTAGAGCGCGGAACCACATCGGGTAAAAGGTCTTCGGACCAAACCAGATTGCGTTGAATACGTATGAGGAGAGAACGCCCAGGATGATGGCTAGAAAGTTTAGATTCATAATCAGAATCCTATTCCCCTAGCTAACCTGGTTCACCGTAAGTATGACCGATGGAATTCCAGGAATATTTGCTCCTCCGTCTGTGTAAGGCGTACGACCCTGAATCACCACGGTCGAATCCGTGCCGTGCCAAGCAACCTCAACGGTATCGCCGGCAGAAACCGTCACGAAGAAGTTCCAGGCGGCAACCATTTCGTTTAGCACTTTATCGAGTGCCAAGTTGGTGTTTGTGTAAGCAATATTTTGTCCGTTTTGCCGCAGCCAAATCGAAATTGTCGAAGTGCCATTTCCAGTCAACTTATTCAGCTGTGCCGAGAAAGCAATGTTGTAGGTTCCTGAATTGTGAAACTTGATTAAGCTTCCAGGAGTTGCATCGCTGCTAGGGTTACCAGCTCCGTCAACAATCGATATTCCATTTGCCGAACCGTTTTTACGAAGGATCATTCCATTTACGGCGCCAGCGCTTGATTGTGTTTGCTCATCCCAGAACGACCCATAGTAACCAATGCCGATTGTGCAAGTCCCATTTGCGCCAGCAGGACCGGCAGGGCCAGCCGGACCTGAAGGGCCAGGTGAACCATCAACACCATTCGCACCATTTGTTCCATTAGTTCCATTCGAACCATTAGTGCCATTTGTGCCTTTAAGGCTGGTTAGGAACTGTTCGACTGTTTCACCGGTGTGCCCGTTGTTTCGCCAAATCTCATATGCACTTAAGCCATTTGCGCCAGACGATCCGGTAGCACCCGCAGCACCACTTGCGCCGGTTAGAGAATTCAGAAATTCTGCAAGTGATCCATTGTGTCCGGTTGATAGCCAGAGTTCGTATGCACTCAAACCTGCGACTCCATCAACACCCGCATCCCCAATAAGTGAATTGAGAAATTCTGCCGATGTGCCTGTATTCCCCACATCAAGCCACTGCTGATAAGCGCTCGCGCCCTGCTTACCAACGTAACCATTTGCACCCTTAGTGCCGATTAGCGATTTCAAGAATGCAGCTTCATCGCCATCATTACCCTGATTTAGCCAGACGGCATATGCACTGATTCCATCAACGCCATCGACTCCGTTGTAGCTAACGCCAGTTTTGACAGTGAGTCCGTTATTACAGCTGGGGAGGACGTTCGCAAAGAGTGACGAGTTCGGAGAAAAGAGGCCAACCACGGCAAGCAAGACAGCCGCTAAAGCGAGACTTAGAGCCGCATTTGGCTTGGTTTCAGAGTTGCGCTTGTGTAAAGAAGTGGCAGATTTGCCGAACATAATTCCCCCTGGTTAGTTCTAGGTTCAACCTATACCAGCCAACGAGAAACTACTTAAAAGATGCGCGAAGCTTTTTCCCGCTGAACGGCTTCTTGAAAAGCGGAGCAAACAGGCAGACATCGAAAATTCCAGCAGCGGCTACGACTAGACCAACGATGCTTAGCCAGGCGAGATTATTTGAAATACCCAAGATGAGAAGTGCGATGCCCGCGATTGCGCGAGTCCAGCGACCGGCAGTTGAGCCTAGAAACTTGATTAGAAACATTCTTTTCTCCTTTTTATTGAACGATTGAAAGTTTTGTAGTCGAGGCGGCATCATTAATGCCACCGATGTTTGTCACATCAGTGAAACCCATCGCGTGCATGTTGTCAGTTGCGATACCAGCGCGACGACCTGAGTGGCAATAGACAAGGTAGGTACCGGCTTTGTCTAGCTGCGCTACACGATCAGAAAAGTCATTCGCTTCAACGTCGATATTGACTGCACCTTGGAGGTGACCTTGAGCATATTCACCAGCTGTGCGCACGTCGATAACCGATGTGACTTTTGCCATGTCCACTGATTGGCTAGCGCAACCGGTCAGTCCAATCAGTAGCCCAATGGATGCGACCATGCCCAGGAGAATCTTGAAAAATTTGCTCAACGCAGTTCCTTTCGTATACCCCCTAGGGTATCATTAACGCATGCAAATCGAAGCCAGTGAACTAAAAACAATCCGCGATCGCCTTGTGCGAGCCCAGGGTCAAATCGGCGGAATCGTGAAGATGATTGACGAAGGACGCGACTGTGTTGAGCTGCTAAACCAGCTGGCGGCAGCCAACAGTGCCCTCCACAAAGCCGGCTTCGCACTCATCACCACCGGTATGGCTCACTGTGGCAATGACGATGAAGGGAACGCCAACCGGGCCATGCTCGAGAAGGCGTTCATGGCGCTGGCCTAAATCATGAAGGTAATTATTATTGGCGGCGTTGCCGCAGGAATGTCAGCAGCCACTCGCCTACGTCGATTAGACGAGCAAGCGGAAATCGTCGTATTCGAAATGGGTGAAAACGTAAGTTACGCAAACTGCGGTCTTCCATACTTCGTTTCAGATGTAATCGCAGACCGCGACGAACTTCTTCTGCAAACACCCGAATCACTTTGGAATCGATTCCGTATTGATGTGCGAGTAAAGACCAAAGTCACCTCAATCGACGCGAAAAACAAAACCGTCGAAGTGCGCGACCTAGGTTCAAATAGCACGGAAACAATTGCATTCGACAAACTCGTAATCTCAACCGGGGCCACCCCGCGAATGCTGAACATCCCAGGCATCGAACGCGCGATGTCAATGCGCGATGTCAAGGATGCCGATCTAATTAAATCCGAAGCTAAAGTGGCAAAGAATGTTGCAATCCTCGGCGGTGGATTTATCGGCATCGAGTTAGCAGAGAATCTTCGTCATCTCGGTTTGGCTGTCACAGTAATTCAACGAAACGATCGAATCCTTTCGCAATTCGATGCAGAAATAATCGAGCCGATGCAGCAACGACTTGAAGAAAACGGCATCACACTCGAACTAAATGCCCACCCCGTGGAAATCACTGATACTCAGGTGAAACTCAGCAGCGGCAAGTCAATCAACGCGAACCTAGTAATTAGCGCGGCAGGAGTCGAGCCAGACAGTGCTCTAGCCAAAGCAGCCGGCCTCAAGATCGGCCGTACCGGCGGCCTCTGGGTGAATGAACAGCAGCAAACCAGCCACCCAGACATCTATGCGGCTGGTGATGCAGTAGAGAAGAATGGCGAGCTCACTGGCAACCACGCCCTGATTCCTCTTGCCAACCTCGCCAATCGCCACGGTCGACTCATCGCCGATGCAATTGCCGGAATCGAAACCAAAGCTCATGACTCACTCGGGACTGTAATCATCGGTGCCTTCGGCCTTGCCGCAGGGATCACCGGGCTAAGCGAAACCCAAGCAAAGACAAACGGCATTGCCCACACCTCAATCCACCTCCACCCGAGTTCACACGCCGGCTACTATCCAGGCGCAAAGCGAATCTCACTGAAGGTGCTCTTTGACCCAGCCACCGGCAAACTGCTCGGAGCTCAAGCAATCGGTGAAGACGGCGTGGACAAGCGAATTGACGTCATCGCGACAGCCATCCGCGGTGAACTAACCGTGAACGACCTAATGGATCTCGAGCTTGCCTATGCCCCGCAGTTTGGCTCGGCAAAAGATGCCATTAACCAAGCCGGTTACGTAGGCAACAACGTCATCACCAAACAGACACCAACTATTCAGTGGTACGAACTCACCCACGAGCTCAGCAAACCAGAAACTGTCCTGGTGGATGTGCGCACCGAAACTGAAAACAATGCTGGCTCGATTCCGAACGCAATCAATATCGACGTCAACACACTTCGCGATCACCTAGACCAACTCCGCGGTAAGCGAGTAATCGTGCACTGCCAAGTTGGTCAGCGTGGTCACACCGCCACACAAATCCTGCAACAAAACGGAATTACCTCCATCAACCTCGACGGCGGTTACCTCACCTGGCGCTCGGGAACCGACGCTCTAAATAGAAAGTAGAAACCATGTGCTCACAAGTCACCTGCCGTAAATGCGGTAAACCAACCTGGACTGGCTGCGGCCAGCACATCGAACAGGCGCTTCAGGGCGTGCCTAAGAACCAGCGTTGCCAGGGCCACGAGAACGATTCAAAACCTCAGGGATTCTTGTCTCGCCTTTTCGGCAAAAAGTGATTTACTAAAAGCAGGAACAATAAAGGAGGCGAAATGGACGAGTGCAAGTGCGGCAGCGACTGCTGCGGAGGCAAGAAGTAAGTCTCCCTTAAAGAAATGGACCCCCGATATTTTCGGGGGTCCATTTTTACTTCTTTGTGTTATTTGTTGATGCTGCTGTCCAAAGTAATGACGCGACCGTTCAGCGGCTGTACTGGGCGATTGTTGCCTGAATATGCTTCTAGGAATGCATTGATTTGAGCCTGTGAAACAACCACTGGAGTGGTGAATACGTTCCACTTAACGCCTTCAGCACAACCAGGTGTTGTCAAGCTGCCGTTGTAACGAACAGTCTGCTTGTTACTTGGAAGTAGCTTGAGCCAATCGATTTCAACCTTGGTTGCTTCAGGATCTGCAGTTGCAGTGTTCATCTTGTCTACAAATGGAGCCCACTCCTTGTTGGCAACAGTGCCAGCCTTTAGGAATACACCAACCACAGCGATCTTGCCATCAGCGGTCTTGTGCACGAAGTGAACTTCAACCGGGTAGTGCATGCCGTTTACTTCGTGCTCACTTGGAGCGTGGAAGTGGAATTGCGCAAATGGGTAAACCACTCCGCCAAGCGTCATGGTGTTCGCCTCAGTACCAAGCGGTTCTGCTTCTACAGTGTGGCCGTTGTTGAAAACCCCAGCTTCACCTGCTGTGTACTTGAATAGCAAATTAGTCAAAGATACTGACTTGGTCTTCGTGATGTTGATTGGCGACTGTGCAGTTCCATCAGCGCAAACTGCGTAGTTTGTTTTGTCAACCGTTGCCCAGTGTGATGGTCCGGTTGGGCCTGTGTATGACCAAGATGCGCCTGCACCGTTTGCGATGCCGCCTACGGTTAGCAAGCTAGCAGTTGCGATTAGAGCTGCGGCAATTTTGCCTTTTGAAAACAAGTGATTCCCCTTTATTGATTAGGTGATTGCGAAAGCAACCAGAGGAAAATCTAACTTCGCAATGCAGAACTATCCTGCACAAAATGGAAAGTCGCGCGATATTGCGCCAATAACTTCGGTTACCCGAAGTCTTAAATTAAACGTTGAAACGGAATTCGACCACGTCGCCATCCTTCATGACGTAATCCTTACCTTCCATACGCACCTTGCCGGCAGCCTTTGCTGCGTTCATGTCGCCAGCGGCAACGAGATCATCGAATGAGACGATCTCGGCTTTGATGAATCCTCGTTCAAAGTCGGTGTGAATAACTCCGGCGGCCTGTGGTGCCTTCCAGCCTTTGTGGATTGTCCAGGCACGCGCTTCTTTAGGGCCGACAGTTAGATAAGTCTGAAGTCCTAGGGTGTCGAAACCGATTCGTGCGAGCTGGTCGAGACCAGATTCGTCCTGGCCAAGTGATGAAAGAAGTTCTTGCGCTTCTTCTGCACTGAGGTCGATAAGTTCGCTCTCAACCTTTGCATCTAGGAATACTGCTTCGGCTGGTGCAACTAGATCAGCCATCGCTTTTTTCTTAGCTGCGTCAGTGAGGATGCCTTCGTCAACGTTGAATACGTAGATGATTGGCTTTGCTGTGAGCAGACCGAGTTCTTTGATTGGGGTTAGGTCGATGGTCGATGCGCTTAGTGGCTTACCGGCATCGAGCCAGGCCTTAGCTTCGTCTGAAGTTTCGAGAACGATTGGTTCGAGCTTTTTGCCCTTGACTTCTTTTTCGAAACGTCCGCGAGCCTTATCTATGGTTTCGAGATCTGCCAGGATTAGCTCGGTGTTGATAGTTTCGATGTCGCTTGCGGCATCAACTTTGCCGTCAACGTGAATCACGTCACCGTCGGTAAAACCACGAACTACCTGCGCGATTGCGTCGGCCTCGCGGATATTGGCGAGGAACTTGTTTCCAAGACCTTCACCCTCTGATGCACCACGGACGATGCCGGCGATGTCAACGAAAGAAACCGGTGCAGGCAGAAGTCGCTCTGAACCATACATCTCGGCAAGCTTTCCTAATCGAGCGTCTGGCAGATTCACCACACCGACGTTTGGCTCGATGGTTGCGAACGGGTAGTTCGCTGCCAGCACGTTGTTCTTGGTGAGTGCGTTGAAAAGAGTTGATTTGCCGACGTTAGGAAGTCCGACGATTCCGATAGTTAGAGCCACCTATGGAGTTTAATCGAAGGGTGCCAATAAATTTCACCGCAATCGACTTTGAGACCGCAAATGGGTCGCCGGCTAGTCCTTGCGCTGTTGGTTTGGTGAAAGTGGTTGACGGCAAGATTGTGGATACTTTTGCCACTTTGATTGAACCGCCTGGGCAACACAACTGGTTTCACGACGGCAACATCAAGGTGCACGGCATTCGTCCAAGCGATGTGGATGGCGCTCCGACCGTGGCCGAGGCCTTTCCGATCATGCTTGATTTCATCGGGGATGACATCCTGGTGGCCCACAATGCACCTTTTGATATGGGAGTTTTGCGGGCCTCGGCTGAGTATGTGGGTTTGGAGCTTCCAGAACTCTCTTATGCGTGCAGTTTGGCGATTGCTCGTAAGACCTACAACCTGGAGTCGTACCGGCTAAACGCCGTGGCCTATGCCATCGGGCATGAAGAATTTGATCACCACGACGCCCTGGCCGACAGTGATGCCTGCGCCAGGATCATCATCCACGCGGCTGGCCGCAATGGGGCTGAGGACTGGGATGTGCTTTTGGCCGAGACCAAGCAGGTTTTGAAACCGCTGAAAAAGCCTGTCGAAGAGTAAATGTCGGTGGTGGATGTCATACTCCACGCATGGATTCTTTCTATTTTCTAATCATCGGCATCGTGATTGGTGTCGCCGCTGGCTGGGGTCTTGCGCTTAGCCGTCGCCCAAATGGTGTTTCAAGTGAGGCAGAGTTGGCCGATGCTCGAGCTCGAGTCGAACTTATCGGGCAGCAGCTCGAGCAGGCTCGCGCCGAGATCGACGCCCGCAATGCTCGCGACGAAGAAGCCAAGGACGAGGAAAACAAAATCCTCATCACCCTGGCGCCGATGACCGAACAGGTCAAAGCCATGCAAGCCAAAGTTGAGTTGCTCGAAAAAGAACGCACCGAGCAGTTCTCAACTATTCGCGAACAGCTTCAGGCTTCAGCAGAGCAGCAGCGTTCACTCGGTGAAAACACCAAAGCACTCGCGGGTGCACTCAACAACAAACAGTCACGCGGCCAGTGGGGTGAACTCACACTTCGTCGCTTGTTAGAAAACTCAGGCATGATGCCACACGTGGATTTCTATGAGCAAAAGACGAGCACCAATGATGACGGCAAGACAATCAAGCCTGACTGCGTGATCAATTACCCAGATGGCAAATTCGTTGCCGTCGATTCAAAGGTTCCATTCGACGACTACCAGCGTGCTACTGCGATTAGCGAAGTTGCATCGGCTGAAGATGAAAAGAAGCGCAAGGATTTGATGAAGTCGCACGTCGATGCGGTGAAGAAACACATCAATGACATCAGCGGTAAGAACTACTACACCGGACTTGCATCTTCA
>JBJTNZ010000107.1:0-34367 GCA_046074345.1 Micrococcales bacterium
TTGCTTTTGGCTCATTTTCGTAACTTTTCTACCTAATTCACGGGATTTTGCTCCACCAATTTTTTCCGCTAAATTACAGGGGTGTGTCTATCAAATTGTTATATAAACACGCCCAAATCTACCAATTGTGGTGCAAAGTGGGGTAAAGTGGAGTTTATAGACAAAGTGGCTATTTGGAGAGGGGGTTTCTTATGTTGCTAGGTACACACACACCAAAGCTGGATGACAAAGGTCGAGTAATTCTTCCTGCCAAATTCCGTGAGGTTTTCAATAGCGGCTTGGTGATCACCCGTGGACAAGATGCCTGTCTTCTAGTTTTTAGTGCAGGCGAGTTCAAGCAGCGCGCAGAAGCCATCAACCAGGCACCGCTAACCAACCAGGCCGCCCGCAATTACACTCGCGTGTTCATGTCCGGTGCACACGCCGAAACACCAGACAAGCAAGGACGAGTCACTCTTCCTGCTGTGCTTCGCGAATACGCAGGCCTTTCACGAGACCTCGTTGTTATTGGCGTTGGTAACCACGCAGAAATTTGGGACGCAAAGTCTTGGAATGCATTCTTGGCTAACCAAGAGGACCCTTACTCAAACATTGCGGAGGAGGTGATTCCGGGAATCATCTAACCCTGAGGTTAGATCTCCACCCGTTCACCGCTGGCTCTCTTCCCCGAAGCCAGAAAACGCGAAAACCAAGCTCGCAGGAATGGATGGGGTTCTAACTTCAGGAATCACCGGACTCTATGAACCTCAGCGAAAAATCAGCTTCAGAGTTACATGTACCAGTCATGCTGGAACGCACTCTCGAAATTCTTGGCGAGTCACTGAACGGCGCTGACGCGATCTTGGTCGACTGCACTCTAGGCCTTGGCGGTCACACCGAAGCATTCTTAGAGCGATTCCCAGAGCTCACAGTTGTAGGAATTGACCGCGACTTAAATGCCTTGGATCTTGCCGGAAAGCGTCTAGCGAGATTCGGAAATCGATTCAAATTTGCACACGCAACCTACGACCAAATCCTCGAGGTGCTTGACGAACTCGGAATTGCTGAAGTGCAAGGTGTACTGCTTGACCTCGGTGTTTCATCTATGCAGCTCGACGAAGCCGGTCGCGGATTTGCCTATTCATACGATGCTCCACTCGACATGCGTATGGACGATTCGGAAGAGCAGACTGCTGCAGCAGTGCTCAACGAGTATTCGGAAGGCGAATTAGTCCGAATCTTTAAGGAATACGGCGAAGAACGATACGCCAAGCAAATTGCTAGTGCAGTCGTGCGAGAGCGCGCAATTGAACCTTTCGAAACCAGCCAGCGGTTGGCCAA
Organism: Micrococcales bacterium; assembly: GCA_046074345.1. Taxonomy (GTDB): domain Bacteria; phylum Actinomycetota; class Actinomycetes; order Actinomycetales; family Microbacteriaceae; genus Rhodoluna. Next base: position 1,321 of record JBJTNZ010000107.1, read on the forward strand.
GTTGATTGTGGATATTGTCCCCTTCATTCCTGGTAAGAGCAAAGGTCATCCGGCAAAGCGAGTTTTCCAAGCGCTGCGTATCGAAGTGAATCGCGAATTGGATGTATTGAAAGACACCATGCCGGCGGTAATCCAAGCGCTTGCCATCGGCGGACGCGTGCTGGTTTTGGCATATCACTCGCTTGAAGACCGAATCGTGAAGCAGGCTCTGGCCACTGCCGCAACTTCATCGGCACCACTTGATCTCCCTATTGAACTTCCAGAACACGCTCCAATCCTTCGACTTGTAGTCAAAGGCGCAGAGCAGGCAACAGAGACAGAAATCCAACTAAACCCTCGCGCGACTTCAGTCCGACTTCGCGCGGCAGAAAAGATTCGGAGAGCAGCATGAGCATCGCACGCTTGAATACACCAGCAAAGCCGCTGGTACGAGCAGCCTCAATCACTAAGGTTGCCGGTGCGACTCGAAACAAGAAGCACGGTGTTGCGATTGCTCGCACCATAATCATTGGGTTCGTGGTTATCCAGCTTCTGAAGTTAGTTTTAGACATTGCACTTTCACAGAGCGCCTATGAACTGCGTAATTTGAAGTTGGAAAAGATTGATTTGACTACGCAGAGCCAGATCATTGGTCAACAGGTCGACTCTCTGAGCTCACAGCAAAACCTAGCCAATTCAGCTCAGTCACTTGGCATGATTGCAAACGCTAATCCAGTGTTTCTTCGCATAGCTGACCAAAAGGTCTTCGGTAAGCCAAAGTCTGCACTTTACACAGATGGAAGAGTTGCAAAAAACAATATTGCTTCGGCTGCCTTGATTCAGGAATCAGTCCTAACTACAGCCACTCCAGAAACTACAATTTCGCAGAATGTCGTTAAGTCTCCAACTGCCACTAAGCAAGTAACCTTGCCTGCAACAAGCATTCCAGCTTCACCGACTCACTAATTTTCTAGGCAGCAAGGCAGGCAACATGAGCTTCATGCAGCCAGGAAATCCGAACAAACGATTGAGGTTCTTTGCGGCCGTAATCGTAATTTTGGGTTTGGTTTTTTCCGCACGTTTGATTCAAATTCAAATTTTTCAGGCAGGAGATATCAATAAGGTTTCACTTGCCAGCCGTTCGGTCACTCAGGTAGTCCCAGCAATCCGCGGACAAATTCAGGATTCAACTGGCAAGCCATTGGCCAAGACAGTTTTGAAATATGACATCAACGTCGCACCTATCAATGTCAAAGCTGTCACCAAAAAAGTCAATGGCGTAGTCACAACCATTCCTGTCGAGCAGATCGCTGCGCAAATGGCCGGCATCATGGGGATGACTCCCGAAGAAGTCTTGGCCAAGATTATTGGCACCGGGCAGTATTCAAATGTTAAACGTGGTGTAAACACCGATGTCTATGCTCAACTAAAGAAACTCGACATACCTTGGGTTTATTACGATGCAGTGCCTTCAAGAACTTATCCGAGCGGTGCTCTTGCCGGTAGCTTGATTGGCTTCCTTACTACAGATGGCAAACCGATGGGCGGCATCGAAAGTGAAATGAACAGTTGCCTTGCCGGAACCGATGGCAAGGAGTCTTACGAAAAGGGTGAGGATGGAATCAAGATTCCATCAAGCGTTGTGACAACTACCAAAGCTGTCAACGGAAAAAACGTTAAATTGACAATCAACGCAGACCTTCAATATTTTGCGCAACAAGTGCTCACTTCAAACTGGGCAAAACTCAGAGCGGACTGGGCAACTGCAATTGTTATTGAAGTAAAGACTGGTCGAATTCTTGTTGCTGCAGAAGCGCCTACCATGGACCCTAATGCACCTGGAAAATCGACGGAAGCTGCACGTCATGCCCGAATTTTTGAGTCGCAATTTGAGCCAGGATCGGTGATCAAGGCGATCACCGCAGCCTCGCTAATAGAAACATCTAAAGCCACTCCTGAATCTAGGGTGATTGCACCTTTCGGTTGGACTGTGCCAAAAAGTGGAGGCTACCGCGTAACCGATTCGCACGTTCACGGTAACGACAAATTGACTTTGACCGGAGTGCTAAGGGATTCGTCTAACACTGGAATTATGAAATTGGGTCAAGCGGTACCAGTTGCTACTCGATTCGACATTCTTACCAAGTTTGGAATGGGTAAGAAAACAGCAATCAATTTCCCGGGTGAATCATCTGGAATCGTTCTTCCATTCAAAGACTGGGACAACATTAAGAAATACGTCTCGATGTTTGGGCAAGGATTCTCTGTGACCCCGATTCAGTCCGCGATGATGTACCAAACCATTGCTAATGGCGGTGTGCGCCTTCAGCCGCGATTGGTTGAAGGTTGTGACGATGGTAAAGGTAACTTTGTCGCCACCCCAACTTTGCCGGGAGTACAAGCTATCTCAGCTTCGACAGCCCGAACGACAATTGACATGCTCGAGAAGGTTGTAGAGCAAGGCGGTATCGGTAAGCACGCTGCGGTGCCTGGGTATCGTGTGGCTGGTAAAACTGGAACCGCCCAAATTACCGATCCAGCCACTGGTCGCTACGGCAATTTGCACGCGATTTCCTTCATCGGTATGGCCCCGGCTGACAACCCGCAGTACGTGGTTGCGGTTACGGCTTTCAAGTCTCGTACGGTCAGCAACTCGCTAGGCGCCACACCGGTATTCAAAGCCATCATGCAGCAGGTACTGCGCACATATCGAGTGCCACCATCAACCACAAAATCGGCCAATATTGCGACAGAGTGGAAGTAATGAAAGAGCAAATTCCACCAACAATTAGGCCGGATCATGTTTCACCGGTGTCATTTTCTGCTCTTGTTGCGAGCTTTGGTCTTGATTTTGCGCGTGCCGGTGAGGCTCAGATTCTTGGCATCAGTATGAACACAGCTGATCTGCGTCCTGGCGATTTGTTCGTGGCAATGCCTGGTTTGAAATCACACGGCGCACTCCACATCGAGAAGGCCGTAGCAGCTGGAGCCGTTGCGGTAATTACCGATAAAGCTGGACAAGAACTTTATTCAAGCGCGGATATCCCGGTTGCTCTATTGGAAAATCCACGCACTAAGTTGGGCTCCCTCGCCGCTTATGTTTACGGGAACACTGCGGATGTAATGCCAAAAACTTTTGCAACTACCGGTACCAATGGAAAAACTTCCACCACATATCTACTTGAGGCTATTCTGCGTCAACTCGGGAAGGTCACTGGATTAACCTCGACAGCGGAACGCCACATTGCAGGCGAAGTCATTGTTTCGCGTTTGACCACTCCGGAATCTACTGAGATGCATGCGCTGATTGCTCGAATGCGTGAAAAGTCAGTCACAGACATTGCAATTGAGGTATCCGCGCAGGCGCTCTCGCAACAGAGAGTCGACGGTTTGGTTTTTGATGTTGCTGGTTTTACTAATCTGTCTCACGATCACCTTGATGACTATGGCGACATGGACACATATTTGGCCGCAAAGCAGAAACTCTTCACGCCAGAACACGCGCGTCGCGGAGTAATTTGTTTAGATTCCGATTATGGCCAGAAGTTTGCAGATAACGCCCGCATTCCTTTCGTGACCGTATCTAGTAAATTCGGAGTTAATTCTGATTGGCAGATAGAAGTTATTGAAGAGAGTCCGACGCGAACATCCTTCGCGGTAAAGAATGCTGGTGGCGAAAAAATTATTTCGTCGATTCCAATCATCGGCGCGCATATGGCACATAACGCCGGCTTGGCAATTGTTATGTTGCTGGAATCAGGATTATCAGCAGAGGATATTCAGACTGCAATTGCTAGTGGTATCGACGTGTACATGCCTGGCAGAACTGAACGGGTGAGCGGCGAATCAGGCCCAAATGTATATGTTGATTTTGGGCATAGCCCAGACGCATTTCTGAACACTCTCGCAGCCGTTCGTAAAGTTACCACCGGAAAAGTAATTATGGTTTTCGGTGCCGATGGCGACAGGGATGCAACAAAGCGTCCGGCGATGGCTGAGGTATCGGCGCTTGGGTCAGACATCTTGGTAATTACTGACCATCATCCAAGATTTGAAGATCCCGCCAGCATCAGAAAAACGTTAGTAGATGCTGCCAGAGTAATCAGGCCTGAATTGGAAATTCTCGAGGTGAGCCCACCGGAGCAAGCAATTCGGGTAGCGGTGGCAAAGGCAAGTCCAGGTGACTCAATTCTTTGGGCTGGGCCGGGTCATCAGGATTACCGGGATATCCGTGGTGTTAGAACTCCGTACTCAGCGCGTTCCGAGGCGCGGGCTGCGCTCAGTGAAGCGGGTTGGAAATGATTCAACTTACCCTTTCAGAGATTGCAGCTGCGGTAGACGGTGAATTGATTGGTCAGGATTCACTAGTCGTTGGTTCAGTTGAAACCGATTCGAGACTTGTTACTGACGGTGCGTTGTTTGTTGCAAAGCCAGGCGAAGCAACTGATGGACATTTTTTTGTGGCCGACTCTTTCGCCGCGGGTGCAGTTGGTGCACTCGTCGAGCGCAGGCTCGATATCGATGCATCACAAATCTTGGTCAAGGATTCAGTTTTAGCGCTTGGAAAATTGGCATCCTTCGTGATTGCAAAACTTCATGACACGGGCAGACTCAAAGTAATCGCAGTCACTGGCTCCAACGGAAAAACTTCCACTAAAAACATGCTTCGTAAAGTTCTTGAAAAATTTGGTAACACTATTGCGCCAATTGAGTCCTATAACAATGAAGTCGGTGCACCAATATCGATGCTCAAGGCAAACTATGAAACTGATTACCTTGTTGCAGAACTAGGTGCAGGGGGACCTGGGAGTATTCGCTATCTTGCGGAAATGTGTCGGCCTGATGTTGGTGTTGTTCTCAAGGTGGGTCTTGCGCATGTAGGCGAATTTGGTGGAATCGAGAAAACTTTCGAAATAAAAAGTGAGCTAGTGCGCGAACTCAGCGAAAATGCACAGTTGGTTTTGAACTCTGATGACAGCTTGGTTTCAGAAATGGCGAATCTGACCCAAGCAAGAAAGATCTGGTTCGGCACTAATTCTGAGGCTAATGTCCGAGCCAGCAATCTGGGATTGACGCTCGAAGGCACTCATTTCGAGCTAAGTATTTACGGTGAACCTAGGGGGACGGTTGCATTGAAGATCCTTGGTGAACACCAAGTTATGAATGCACTCGCAACTTTGGCAGTGGTAAAAGCCCTGAACCTAAACGTCGAAACTGCCATAAGTGCTTTACAGGAGCTGGAATTGGCTGAGCGTTGGCGCATGCAGCTCCTGTCTGGCCCAAATGGCTCAACGGTTATCAACGATGCCTATAACGCAAGCCCAGACTCAATGCGCGCTGCGCTACAGACTCTTGCCACGCTTGGACGCCAGGGGCACAGTACCATTGCGGTTCTAGGGGAGATGGCCGAACTTGGTGCCGAGGCAGCAAGTCAGCATGACGAGATCGGTCGTCTAGTGGTTCGGCTAAACATTGATCAACTATTCGTTGTTGGACAACGAGCCAAATTGATTCATCTCGGCGCCTTGCAGGAGGGGTCTTGGGATGGCGAGTCAAAATTCTTTGAGTCAATTGACGAGGCTTTGGAGCAGGTTCGTGGTTTGCTAGGTTCTGGCGATATCGTGCTAGTGAAGTCTTCGAAATCTGCCAATTTGAGATTCCTTGGTGATGCATTGGCGGAGGTGAAGTAGATGAGAGCAGTATTGCTTGCGGGTGGTATCGCGATGGCGATCACTTTGCTGGTGACGCCAGCTTTCATTTGGCTATTCAAACGTCTTAATTGGGGTCAGTTCATTCGTGAGGATGGACCACAAACTCACAAGACCAAACATGGCACTCCAACCATGGGTGGAGTCGTCATTATTCTTGCGACAGTCATTGGATATTTCCTGAGCAAGTTATCAAATTTTGAGGTTCCGACTATTTCGGCACTACTTGTGCTGTTTATGATGGTCGGACTCGGTTTAGTTGGATTCTTAGACGACTACATCAAGACCCACAAGCAACGCAGCCTCGGGCTTACTGGTTGGCAAAAGATTCTTGGACAGGGAATAGTTGCGGTTTCCTTTGCAGTGCTTTCCTTGCAGTTTCCAAATGAGGCGGGACTCACCCCTGCATCCACCAAAATCTCGTTATTTAGAGATTTGAATTTAGATTTCCTAAGTCTCGGCACGGTACTTGGTATCGGATTGTTTGTTGTCTGGATTTACTTCTTAGTTGCCAGTACTTCAAATGGCGTGAATATTGTTGATGGCCTAGATGGTTTGGCTACCGGTTCTAGCATTATGTCAATCGGTGCTTTTGCGATTATTGGTTTCTGGCAGTTCAACCAGGCTTGTGGTTCAGTTTTGGAAAATGTTTCATCCTGCTACTCGACTCGAGACCCACTTGATCTTGCAGTTGTGGCCTCGGCAATTGTCGGAGCATGCGCTGGTTTCCTTTGGTGGAACACATCACCCGCGCAAATTTTCATGGGCGATACTGGATCGCTCGGTCTAGGCGGGGCCTTGGCGGCGCTAGCCATTATTTCGCGGACAGAACTGCTGCTGGTTCTTATTGGCGGTATTTTCGTGATTGTCACGGGTTCTGTCATCATTCAGCGGGTCTTTTTCAAGTTAACCAAGTGGCGTACGGGAACAGGTCGTCGAGTATTTTTGATGAGCCCGCTACATCATCACTTTGAAATCAAGGGTTGGGCACAAATAACAATCGTTGTTCGATTCTGGATTATTGCCGGTCTGTGCGTGCTTACTGGCATTGGCCTGTTTTACATCGAATGGATCTACGGCTAGGCCATTATGGTGCGCCTGGATTCATTGACTAGCTGGAAATCTGATTGGTCCCAGCTTCGCGCAGTTGTTTACGGCGTTGGCGTATCGGGATTTTCAGTTGCTGACACACTAAACGAGCTCGGAAGTCAAACCCTGGTCGTGGCTGAAAAAATTGATGACCAACACCAAGATCTGCTTGAAGTACTTGGGATTAATTCTCTAATCACTTCAGTCGACAGCGCAGCAATCGGCGAAATCGAAGCGTTTCATCCTGAGGTCATCATTGTGTCCCCGGGAATTAAACCATCGGACCCATTACTTATCTGGGCTGAAAATAATTCAGTTGAGATATGGGGAGATATCGATTTGGCTTGGCGACTACGAGATAGAACTAATTCGGTAGCCGAGTGGATACTAATCACGGGGACGAACGGTAAAACGACAACCACACAATTGGTGGAACACATTCTGGTTAACGCCGGCAAGCGAGCAATCGCTTGTGGCAACATTGGCCTTCCAATTCTTGATGCAATTCGAAATCCTGACGGCTTCGACTTTTTGGTGGTTGAGCTATCTAGTTTTCAATTGCACTACATGACCAAGCCTGAACCCTATGTAGCTGTCATTTTGAATATTGCAGAAGATCACATTGACTGGCACGGGACATTCGCGAAATATGTTGAGGCAAAAGCCAAGGTGTATCACGGTGCTAAACGAGCCATTATTTACAACGTTGAAGATGAGCTGACAATTGAACTTATGAAGGAAGCTGACGTCGCGACAGAGGAAACACTCGCAGTTGGTTTTACTAGGGGATTTCCGGCAGATCTACAGGTTGGATATGTCGAAGAATCGTTGATCGATCGTGCCTTCTTTCCATACAAAACAAGAGAGCTTCCTCAGATAGCCAGCCATGATGACATAGGCCACATCGGCGTGGTAACGCCGCACCTTTTGGCTAATGTTGCCGCTGCAACTGCAATTGCTAGAGCCTGTGCAGTGTCGACAGAACACATCGGCGCTGCAATTCGCACTTTCAAGTTGGATAGACATCGAATTGAATTCGTAGCTAACCAGGGTGGAGTGCTTTGGTTCGATGATTCCAAGGCGACCAACGCTCACGCTACAGAGGCTTCTTTGCAATCCTTCGAGCGAGTTGTCTGGGTGGTCGGTGGGCTACTTAAGGGTGTTGACATTCGACCGCTCGTCTCGAGAAATGCACATCGCCTAAAGGCTGCCATCGTTATTGGCATAGACCGTAGTGAGGTGCTGGCTGCTCTAGCCGAGAAAGCGCCAGGAGTTCCAATCATTGAAATTACTGAGAACGAAAAATCTCGGGTCATGACCCGGGTGATTGAAGCTGCTCGTTCGATTGCGGTAGATGGCGATGTGGTGTTGTTAGCACCGGCGGCTGCGTCAATGGATCAATTCAAGGACTATGCGGATCGTGGAGAACAATTCGCGAAAGCGCTCTTGGGGAGTAACCATGGCTAAAACAAAGACAGCAATATCAGGCAAACTCGCGGCAGCTTCTGAAGGAGCACTTTCTAATTTTGGCTTGTGGATTGCCGGTACCTTCCGTAATCAGTCTCGAGATTTCAATCAATTACTCGGAGTGACAGTCGTACTGGTGATTTTTGGTTCCATGATGGTTTTGAGTGCATCGTATGTTGATGCACTAAAGGCCGGCAATGGCGCATATTCAGTTTTCTTGAAGCAAGCTTTTTCTGCGGCAGCGGGATTATTTGGCATGGGGGTTATTTCTAGAATTCCGGTGGCTGGTTTGCGCAGACTTACTCGACCATTTTTTATGTTGGCCCTCGGTGCACAAATTGTCGTTTTGGCTTTTGGTACGGCGGTTAACGGAAACAAGAACTGGATAAGCATCGGCGGACTTTTCTCACTACAACCGAGTGAATTCTTGAAGCTCGCCATGATCATGCACATTGCATTATTTCTTGCTAATAACGATGACCTACTAGATGATCCGAGAAAAAGTTGGTGGCCTGCCTTCTTCAGTGGAGCGATCGCTATGGGTGCCGTAATCCTCGGCTCCGACCTAGGAACAGTCATTGTGATGTTCTTGATAGTCGTCGTCCAACTCTCGATTGCAGGCATGCCAAGGCGTTTGGTCGGATTCATTGTGGGGGCGGCAGTTGTCGCAATCCCAGTTGCCGTTAACATGAGTGCCTCACGCGCTGCGCGAGTGATGGCATGGCTGAATCCATCCGCTCCTGATCCTTTGGACGTCAACTGGCAAGCCAAACACGGTGTTTGGGCGCTGGCCGCTGGAGGTATCGGAGGCACCGGTTTCGGTGATTCAAAAATGAAATGGAGCTGGATTCCTGAAGTTGAAAATGACTTCATTTTCGCCATCGTCGGGGAGGAATTCGGTCTAATCGGCGCTATTGTCGTGATCTCGCTTTTCATAACCCTTGGATTTATCTTGGTGAAAATCACCTTGAAGACAAAAAGTTTGTACGAGCGATACATTCTCTTCGGAATCATGGGTTGGATTGTGTTGCAAGCGATGGTCAACATCGCAGTGGTGCTTAACTTCCTTCCAGTACTTGGAGTCCCACTTCCGTTAATTTCATCAGGTGGTTCTTCACTGTTAGCAACGCTAGCTGCAATCGGAGTTGCTCTAGGTATTGAGCGGCGCAATGGCGCTGGGCCAATTGCTCGTACGCGTCAGGTGCGGCGTCGATGACTAGCTATCTTTTGGCCGGTGGTGGAACCGCGGGTCACGTGAATCCGCTGCTTTCACTCGCGGACCGAATCAGGTTTTATGAACCTGAATCAAGAATATTTACGCTAGGTACTCGCGAAGGTCTGGAATCGCAGCTAATTCCTGCTCGTGGATATGAACTGAGTTTTGTACCAAAGTTGCCATTTCCCAGAAGACCGAATGGTTACGCGGTTGCTTTCCCGCTGAGATTCTTGCGTGCTGTAGAAAAAGTTCGAAAAATAATTCGGGAAAACAATGTTGAAGTCGTCGTTGGGTTTGGTGGTTATGCCAGTGCACCCGCTTACGTGGCAGCGCGGCTGGAGAAAATCTCAATAGTTGTGCATGAAGCGAATGCCCTGCCTGGAATGGCAAATAAAATTGGAGCAAAATTCGCCCATCGAGTTGGTGTAGCTTTTACCGAGTCGACATTGCCGGGGGCGATTCTGGTCGGTATGCCACTTAGAAGCGAAATTGAAAATGTGGCAAAGGTTCGAAACCAAGATAACGCCCGCAAACATTTTGGCTTGGACTCGGATTCCTTCACGCTCCTGGTAACTGGAGGTTCGTTAGGCGCAAAACGAATAAATGACACCATCGAAGCTTCGCGAGATTTGTTGTCGGCCGCTGGAGTGCAGGTTCTCCATGTGGTTGGTGGGAAGTCGGATTTGCAGCCGTTAAAGCAAAAGGGATACCTAAGGATGACTTACTGTGACCGCATGGATCTAGCCATTGCGGCAGCAGATTTTGCGGTTTCACGGGCTGGCGCTACCACAGTGGCCGAGTTGACTGCGGTTGGTGTGCCCGCCCTTTACATCCCGTACGCGGTCGGAAACGGCGAACAAGCGCACAATTTGAAATCAGTAATCCAAGCCGGGGGAGGCGTAACTTGTTCAGATGCCAACTTCGACCGGGAGTATGTAGCTCGCGAACTGGTGCCGTTGCTGTCGAGCTCTAAAAAACTCAAAGAAATGGCGGCCTCGGCAAAGTCCCTAGGCATACTTGATGGAACCGAACGCCTCTATCAATTAGTCCGCGGTGTGTTGACCAAGTGAATTCAGTGGCGCACCGCCTAATCTTTGTAAAGCATCATGATTAAACCTGATTTTTCCCAACCGGTACCCGATGACCTTGGAGTAATTCACTTCATAGGTATCGGCGGTTCTGGCATGAGCGGAATCGCTCGCATATTGATTGGCATGGGCCACAAGGTAACTGGCAGTGACCTTAGAGACACCGACAACGTTGCAACTCTCCGCGCATTAGGTGCCGAAATATTTATTGGGCACGATGAAAAACACCTTGGCAACCCGGATACGGTTGTCGTCACATCTGCGCTATGGCCAACTAACCCAGAGTACTTACTTGCCAAGAGCAAGGGGATTCCGGTTATTCACCGATCGCAAGCATTGGCTTACTTAACTTCAAAAAATCGGGTGGTCGCAGTTGCTGGTGCACATGGAAAAACCACCAGCACAGGAATGATTATTACGGCGCTAATGAAACTTGGTGTTGACCCTAGTTTCGTGAATGGTGGAGTAATTCAGTCGCTTAATTCTTCATCTGCCAAAGGCTCATCGGATTTATTCATTATTGAGGCAGACGAGTCAGACGGCTCATTCCTGCACTACGACACTGCGGTTGCATTAATTACCAACGTGGATGCGGATCACCTAGATCATTACGGCAGCGAAGCTGCATTTGAGCAAGAGTTTGCAAACTTTGCAACAGGTGCTAAAGAATTTGTGGCGATTAGTTCGGATGATCCAGGTGCTAAGCGTGTCACCAAATTGATTCGTGACAAACACGTCATAACATTTGGTTTCGCATCTGATGCCCAGGTGAGATTATTTGATGTTGATGCCACCGGTGCTGAGGTAACTTTCGGAATTCATTATGAGGGACATGAGTACCGCACCGAGCTGACAATTCCCGGCGAACACAATGCGATCAATGCCGCAGGAGCTTTTGCGGTTCTAGTTGGATTGGGCTTTGATCCCGAGGAATCACTTGAGGGGATCAGTGGTTTCAGGGGTACCGAACGTCGATTTGAACTTCACGGCGAGGAGCGCGGAGTACGCGTTTACGACGATTTCGCTCATCACCCAACCGAGGTTTCAGCAGCACTCAAGGCGGCTAGGGCAGTCGTTGGTTCCGGTAAGTTGATAACTGTTTTCCAACCTCACTTGTATAGCAGAACTAGATTAATGCATGATCAGTTCGCTGAAGCGCTTGCTGCAAGTGACCAGGTAGTAGTACTTGATATTTACGCGGCCCGCGAAGACCCTGAGCCCGGTGTTACTGGAGCGCTAGTTTCGGATTCTTTTGCTGACAAAGCTCAGGTCCACTACGTTCCGTTATGGGAGGATGCCCCTGCGGTGGCGGCAAAGCTTGCAAACTCGGGTGATTTCATCATCACCATGGGTTGTGGGGATGTCTATCGTATGGTGCCTGAAATTCTTGAAGCTTTAGAAAAGTAAAGTGAAGCGCCCACAGCAGCGGGGGCGTAAGCCCGAAACAAAAGTCGCTAAAGTAACTCCAATTAAGCGCTCTATTCCTCCCCAAAGCAGAAAAGTTTCCATTCCAAAGCTTGATCGCAGGGCGCTACATGAACTGAGGAGCCAGGCACGACGTTTCCAAGGCGCGTCGAGACAAAGACGTGTAATCGTACTCACTCTGTTGAGCTCATTTGTAGTTTTGTGCCTGCTAGTGATTGCGACGTTGGTGACCCCAATGCTTGCCGTCGATAAAATCAGAGTGACTGGCCTGAGTAAGGTTTCAGAGAAGAGCGTAATGGCCGCGGTCAAGTCGAACATCGGCAAGCCTTTGGCCTTGGTGAGTCAGCAAGAAATCGCTGACCAACTTTCGAAGTTCAAGTTGATTGAAAGCATTTCCATTATCAGTGAACTGCCTCACACTTTGCACATCGCAATTGCGGAAAGACAACCAATTGCTATTGTCGATGTTTCCGGAGCGAGTGTTCTATATGATGCAGCGGGAGTAAACCTAGGTGCCGCCAAGTACAGCGACAAGTTTCCACGAGTTCTAATTAGCGATGACCCGAAGAGTAGTAAGGCTTTTGGTTTGGCAATCGACGTTCTGCTCGCGTTACCTTCTGAACTTCTTGAGCGAGTAGCAGTAATCGATGCCAAAACCAAAGACGACGTCAGACTCCAATTGCGAGGGTATTCAGCACAGCTAATTGTGTGGGGAGATGCGTCTCAGAGCGGTCTCAAATCAAAGGTCTTGGCAGCTCTCATTAAGAATCAAAAGTTGACAGATCGAGTGACTTACGATGTTTCATCACCGAGTGCACCTGTGGTGAGGTATCGCTAAGACACGCCACAACATATGCGGCACTTTTTTCGCATAAAGCCTTAGTTTCTAGGCGCGTAGTAAGAGTTTCAGGCAGATTAAGCCTCATCTAGAGGTTTAAGGTTTGAATCTCACTGCAAAGTGAGTAATCACTAAGTCTTAGTCGGAGGAATCTTGTGGGTCTGAACCAGAACTACCTAGCTGTCATCAAAGTTGTTGGAGTCGGTGGCGGTGGAGTTAATGCTCTAAATCGCATGATCGAAAAAGGTCAGCGCGGCGTCGAATTCGTGGCGATCAATACTGATGCCCAAGCACTGCTTATGAGTGAAGCAGATGTAAAACTCGACATCGGTCGAGAGATTACCCGTGGCCTTGGAGCAGGTGCCGACCCGACTGTCGGTAAGCGTGCGGCTGAAGATCACGAAGAAGAAATTGAATTGGCGCTGAAGGGTGCCGACATGGTTTTCGTAACCGCGGGTGAGGGTGGTGGAACCGGTACAGGTGCTGCGCCAGTCGTGGCCAAGATCGCAAAACGCCTTGGTGCTCTTACCGTTGGTGTTGTCACTCGACCTTTCGACGTTGAAGGAAAGCGTCGCGCGGAGCAGGCTGCTGCTGGTATCGACGCACTTCGCGCAGAAGTCGATACTTTGATTGTGGTTCCTAACCAGCGACTGCTAGAACACACCAACAAGTCGCTTAGCTTGCTAGAGGCTTTCAACATAGCCGATGATGTTTTACGTGCCGGTGTACAGGGCATCACTGATTTGATTGTGACACCTGGACTTATCAACGTTGACTTCGCAGACGTGCGTTCGGTCATGCAGGGTGCGGGATCCGCGCTAATGGGTATCGGTACTGCAAAGGGCGACGATCGCGCAATCCGTGCGGCAGAGGCTGCTATCTCTAGCCCGTTACTTGAAACCACAGTTGATGGTGCGCACGGAGTGCTATTGCTAGTGCAAGGTGCATCTGACATGGGTCTACACGAAGTCAATGAGGCAGCGCGCCTGGTTCACGAAGTGGTAAGCCCAGAGGCGAACATCATTTTCGGTGCAACTATTGACGACACCCTCGGGGATGAGATTCGAATCACCGTTGTTGCCGCGGGATTTGATCCAGCAAAACAGCGTCCGATAGAGCGACGTCCATTCTCGACAGGTGCTGAAGAAGCAGCTACCGGAAGTATTTCTTCGGTATTTGACCTTCCAATTGCTGCCGCCGCTGCGACTCCTGGTGCGTTCTCGATCAATGTCGAAGAAGCAGCTCCAGCTACGGCTCCGGTAACAGTTGCCGATGAAGATGTCATCGCATTCCCAAAGCGCTCAGAAGGCTTTGGCGACGACTTGGACATTCCTGATTTCTTGAAGTAGTAGTCGTGACTCTTGCGTCACGGTATCTGGCCGTCAAGCAACAAGTGGATGCCGCCGCTGCCAAACACGGGCGGTCTATTGATGACATTGAGCTAATCGTCATTAGTAAAAACCACCCAGCGACACTCGTGCAGGAGCTCTATGAGCTAGGTCAACGACATTTTGGCGAAAATCGTGATCAAGAAGCTGCGCCAAAGGCCGATGCCACCGGTGGCTTGGATGGCTTGGTCTGGCATTTCGTCGGTCAATTGCAGAGCAATAAAGTGAAATCGGTTTTGCACTATGCCAATTACATTCACTCGATTGATCGAACGACCCTGCTCGCGTCACTTGCCAAAGAAATAGGTAAAGCGCAGCTCGATAGCCATTTGACCGTCAAGGGGTTTATCCAGCTCAATTTAACTGAAGACCCCGGCCGTGGGGGTATTCAACCGGCTGACCTTATGACCTTTGCGAACGCGGTCGCCGCGGTGCCTGGAATTGACTTGCAAGGGGTCATGGGCGTCGCCGCCTTGGACAGGGATCCTCGGATTGACTTCGAAACCATCGCGCAGTGCAGTGCCCGCCTGAGAGAGGAGCACCCCACGGCCAAGTTCATTTCGGCTGGTATGTCGCACGACTTTGAGCAGGCCCTTGAATTTGGCGCGACACACCTTCGAATTGGCACCGCAATCACGGGAAATCGGAACCCTTAGCCATATCCTGAGGTTGAAGGTTTAACAAGAGGAGACTCACATGGCTGGATTGATTTCACAGGTTACTGGCTGGCTTGGCTTTGGCGACGAGGGCGAAGCGGCCCCACAGCGTCCAACGGCAGTCGCCGCGGACCGTGGTGCATCACGTGTTACCGCCCTGCGTCCACGTCGCGGCGCCGAGCCAAGTGAGATTTTCACCATCGAGCCGAAGTCTTACAAGGATGCTGGCGAAGTGGCGATGTACTTCCGCGAGGGCGTATCTGTCATCGTGAACATGCACAAGATGACCGAGACTGAAGGCAAGCGCATGCTCGACTTCATGCTTGGACTGCAGCACGGACTCCAGGGCCACCTACAGCGCGTGACACAGACCGTATTCCTACTTGCCCCTGCACACGTTCAGATCAATGACGAAGAGCCAATCGACGAAGTTGCTGACGACCTGCTAGTTCGCCCGTAATTTACTCTCTAGCATGAGCATGCTGGTGTTTGTCCTTCAGTGGGCACTCCAGATTTACTTTTATCTAATGATTGCTCGCTTGGTTGCCGATTTAGTTTTGTCGGTCAACCCCAGTTGGCGCCCGCGCGGGCTAATCCTGGTGTTGGTTGAGCTTATTTATACGCTGACAGACCCACCAATCAAACTCATCAGACGATTCATAAAACCTCTGCGCTTTGGTGGAATAGCTTTGGATTTTGGCTGGACAATTGTGGTTTTCGCGATTGGACTGCTTCAGAGCTTGCTGGGACGATTGCTTTAGGTTGTGCACATGGGGACGTGCGCCCCAGCCCCTGCGGTAACCTAGTGTCTGCTATTCAATAAAAGAGGTAACTATGCCATTGACTCCCGAAGACGTAGTCAACAAACGTTTCCAGCCAACCAAGTTCCGCGAGGGATACGACCAGGATGAGGTTGACGACTTCCTCGATGAAATCGTGGTTGAGCTTCGTCGATTGAATTCCGAAAATGAGGATCTTCGTCAGCGCCTACTTGCATCTGAAGCTCGAGTGACTGAATTGCAGCGCAGTGGCGCGGGTCTCGCAGATCAGCTGCAGAACCCAGCACCTTCGCTTCCAACTTTGGGCTCACTCCAGCCACTAAGTACTCCGGAGCCAAGTAACTTCCCTGCAGCAGTTGGCGATCCTTCTCAGCTAGATAGCAACAGCACAAACAACCTCTTGCAATTGGCTAGAAAACTTCACGATGATCACGTGCGCGAAGGTATATCTAAACGAGATGCACTCATTGCCGAGGGGCACGCGACTGCGGCTCGTGTGATTCGAGAGGCTGAAGCGCAACAGCGCGTAGAACTAAGTAAGTTCGAACAGGAGCGCGCGGTTCTCGAGCACACCATTCTTGAATTACGCACTTTTGAGCGCGAATATCGAATCAAGCTAAAGACTTACATCGAGAGTCAATTAGCAGAGCTCGAATTTGAATCGCAGCCAAATTCTGGTCAGAACCAAGCAACTGGTTTCGAGCTAGGAACCGGAAACTCAAACAACTCGAATGATTTCTTCGGCGTATAAAGCAATTGACTAAGCAACAGCGTCGAACGACTCAGATTATTGTGCTGAGTTTCGCCATTCTGGTTGTGATCTTGGATCAACTTTCCAAAGCTTTGGTTATAAAGAACTTCGAACCTGGAAAACTTTCCCCCATGCTCGGAGATTTGGTTCAGTTCAATTTGGTATTCAATGATTCAGCCGCGTTCTCTCTAGGATTTGGTGCCACACAAGTATTCGCGGTCATTTCTTCTGTGGCGGCATTGGTATTGCTTTGGTATTCAGCGCGGGTAGAAACCAAATCATGGGCACTATTAGTGGGAATTGCTCTGGGTGGGGTAACCGGTAATTTGATTGACCGACTCATTCGGGAGCCTGGGTTCGGTAAAGGGTTAGTGGTCGATTTCATTCAAATCCCATTCAATTTCCCAGTATTCAATTTGGCGGACACTGCGATTTTTTGTGTGGCGGTCGTGACGATTATTCGCGTTCTTCGTGGAGACCGAATTGGAAAAGCCGGGAATCAGTCGGATGACTGAAATCAAGCGACTGCCAGTTCCGCCAAGTCTTGAAGGAGAAAGAGTCGATGCGGCAGTTTCGAAAATGTTGGGCATATCGCGGTCAAACATTGCTGAGCTTGCCGAAAAAGGTTTAGTCACACTAGACGGCAAGGTTGTCGGAAAGAGTGAACGGGTTCATGCAGATGCATGGGTTGAGGTGCAACTTCCCGCGGTGACTTCACCGCTATCCGTGGTTGCGGTCGAGGTGCCGGAACTCAAGGTGATATATCAAGACCACGACCTCGTCGTAATAGACAAGCCGGCTGGGGTGGCTGCACATCCATCGGTTGGTTGGGACGGCCCAACCGTTCTCGGCGTTTTATTGGCTCGAGGTATTCAGGTAACCACGTCCGGAGCGCAAGAACGACAGGGAATCGTACAACGTCTAGATGTTGGCACCAGCGGTTTGATGATGGTGGCCAAGACCGAATTGGCTTACTCGCGCCTCAAGCAAATGTTTCGTGACCGTAAGGTGCACAAGGTTTACCATGCCATTATTCAAGGTCACCCAGATCCGTTCGAGGGAACTATAGACGCTCCGATTGGCCGTCATCCAAGAGCTGAATTTAAGTTTGCCGTCATGAACGAGGGCAAGCCGTCAGTGACCCATTACAAGTTAGTCGAGGCTTTCCCTGCCGCATCATTGGTGGAGATTGTCTTGGAAACCGGGCGCACCCACCAAATTCGAGTGCATTTCAGTGCTTTCAAGCACCCACTCGTGGGAGACACAATGTACGGCGCAGACCCAAAGTTCGCAGCTAAGCTCGGAATTTCGCGCCAGTGGCTACATGCCATAAGGCTGAGCTTTGTGCACCCGATTACCGAAGAGCCAGTCGAATTCGAGAGCAGCTATCCAGAAGACCTAAATACCGTGTTAGAACAATTGCGAGCGGTTTAAGCGATTAGTCTGGTTCGCGCCGCCATATCAAAAACATAAGTGCACAGTAAGTAGGGGAGTGAAATTGGCTAATCAAGACTCCTTCGTACACCTGCATGTACACACCGACTATTCGATGCTTGATGGTGCAGCCAAAATCAAGGAACTGATTAAAGAAGTAGCGAAGCAGGAAATGCCTGCAGTTGCCATGACCGATCACGGAAACATGCACGGTGCCTATGAGTTTTATCAGGCGGCCACTAGTGCCGGAATCAAGCCAATTATTGGACTCGAAGCCTATGTGGCTCCAGGAGGTTCGCGAACCGATCGCACTCCAGTTCGTTGGGGCGATGGCGGGGATGACGACATCTCCGGTAATGGCGCTTACACCCACATGACTCTATTGAGCGAAACAACCGAGGGAATGCACAACCTGTTCAAGATGTCTTCGGCATCTTGGATGGATGGAATGTACTACAAGCCGCGCATCGACCTTGCGCTAATGCAGCAATACGGAAAAGGTTTGATTGCCACGAGTGGTTGTGCTTCAGGTGAAATACAGACCAGACTTCGACTTGGTCAATACGAAGAGGCAAAAAAGGCTGCCGCACTTATGCAAGATGTTTTCGGCAAAGAAAACTATTTTGTCGAAATCATGGATCACGGCATCGAGATTGAACGACGTTCAACTAAAGATTTATTGCGACTTGCAAAGGAATTAAATATTCCGCTTTTGGCAAGTAACGACTTGCACTACACGCACCAGACGGATTCCGAACCACACGATGCACTGCTTTGTGTGCAAACTGGTTCAAACTTGCTTCAAGCTAAACGTTTCAGTTTGAGTTCTCAAGAGTTTTATGTAAAGTCAGCAGCGCAAATGCGCGCATTGTTCGCAGAGCTTCCCGAGGCCTGCGACAACACATTGCTTGTTGCCGAGCGAAGCAATATTGAATTCGAAAAACAAGAATTGATGCCCAAGTTTCCAGTTCCAAAGGGCGAGACTGAGGCATCTTGGTTTGCTAAAGAAGTTCATTCTGGTCTCGCTAAACGATTCCACGGAAATGTACCGCAGTCGCATCTCGATCAGGCAAATTACGAGATCACCGTAATTACAAACATGAATTTCCCTGGCTACTTCCTTGTGGTTTCCGACTTCATTGCTTGGGCAAGAAAAAACGGTGTACGAGTCGGGCCTGGTCGCGGCTCTGCCGCGGGTTCAATCGTCGCATGGGCACTAGGTATCACTGATTTAGATCCGATTGAGCACGGACTTATTTTCGAGCGATTCCTCAACCCTGACCGTGTGAGCATGCCGGATATCGATATTGACTTTGATGACCGTGGCCGCGGAGAAGTAATCAAGTACGTGACTGAAAAGTATGGTGCGGATAGAGTCGCACAGATCGTAACCTTCAGCACCATTAAGGCAAAACAGGCTCTCAAGGACGCAGCACGAGTGCTGGCCATGCCTTATTCGGTTGGAGAGAAGCTAACCAAAGCCATGCCGAAAATGATCATGGGTCGCGATGTTTCACTTGCCCAGGTAGTTGAAAAGGAAATCAACGGCGAAAAGAACGAGCGCTTCAAAGAAAGCGCCGAGTTCCGAGAAATCATTGAATCCGATGAAGATTCCGCTAAGGTTTTTCAGCTTGCCAGGGGCCTTGAGGGGCTAAAACGCGGTTGGTCGGTCCACGCTGCCGGGGTAATCATGTCAGCAAAGCCGCTGATTGATGTCATGCCGATGATGAAACGTGAAGATGACGGCGCCATCATCACTCAATTCGACCAACCGACCAGCGAAGCGCTTGGTCTATTGAAGATGGATTTCCTAGGTTTGCGAAACCTAACAGTTCTTGAAGATGCGCTTGCAAACATCAAAGCCAATCGCGGCGAAACTGTGGTGCTTGAAGATTTGGACTTGAATTCCGATCAAAAAACATTTGATCTTCTCTCACGAGGTGATACTCAAGGTGTTTTTCAGCTTGATGGTGGTGCGATGCGTTCGCTGTTGCGCTTGATGAAGCCAACTAAGTTTGAACACATTTCTGCTGCTATTGCGCTATATCGTCCTGGGCCGATGGGAATGAACTCCCACACCAATTACGCACTTCGCAAGAATGGTTTGCAAGATATTGACTCTGTGCACCCTGAACTCGAAGGCCCACTTGCGGAGATCTTGGATCCGACCTTCGGACTAATCGTTTACCAGGAACAGGTGATGTCCGCAGCTCAGAAAGCCGCCGGGTTCAGTCTTGGTAAAGCAGATAATTTGCGCCGCGCAATGGGTAAAAAGAAAAAAGAAGAACTCGACAAAATGTATGACGAGTTCGAAAAGGGAATGCAGGACAACGGTTATTCAGCCGCCGCAGTCAAAGCACTCTGGGACACACTTCTTCCATTTGCCGACTACGCGTTTAACCGTGCGCACAGTGCCGCATATGGCGTCGTTTCTTATTGGACCGCTTATCTGAAAGCCAACTATCCGGCTGAATACATGGCGGCCCTTCTCACAAGCGTGGGGGACTCTAAGGACAAACTCGGAATCTACCTTTCGGAATGCCGAAAAATGGGCATTCAGGTCTTGGCTCCAGATGTGAATCAATCATTCGAGGCGTTTACCGCAATCGGTTCAGACATTCGATTTGGTCTAGGTGCTATTCGTAACGTTGGACACAACGTAGTGGAGGCGATTGTTGAAACCAGAACTCAAAAGGGCGATTTCAAAAACTTTAATGACTTCCTAAGCAAGGTTCCACAGGTGGTTTGTAACCGCAAGACAGTTGAATCGTTGATTAAGGCCGGAGCTTTCGACAGCCTGGGCCACACTCGCCGATCGCTATTTGAAATTCATGAGATGGCGGTTGAGTCTCAGGTAGCTACGAAGCGCAAGGAAGCACAGGGGCAAGTTGACCTATTTGCTGGGTTCTTCGAAGACGAAGCGGCTACCGGTATTCAAATACCTGACCGCCCCGAGTGGGCAAAGAGAGAGAAGCTTGCTTTCGAGCGTGAGATGCTTGGGCTTTACGTAAGCGATCACCCGTTAGCCGGACGCGAGACCCAGATTTCAAGGTTTAGCGAAATTTCCCTTGCTGATTTCCAGGAGAATGAGCGGATCCAAGACGGTCAAGTATTGACTATTGCTGGTTTGGTAACCGGAGTCGACCACAAGGTAGCGCGAAATAGTGGGAATCCATACGCAATTGTCACTGTAGAAGACTTGGACAGTGATTTGACCGTCATGCTGATGGGTAAGACTTACGCCGAGTTTGGAAAATTGCTAAACAATGACCAGTTCGTGATGGTACGCGGGCGAGTATCCCAGCGTGATGATGCTAAGAATTTAAATGCACAGCGAATTGAAGTAATCGAGGCGTCGGCCGATGGAAGCAATGAAGCCGTGGTTCTAAACCTGAGAGACAATCAGGCCACTCGTTCAAACCTGGAAGAACTCGATCGCACGCTCAAGGCATATCCGGGCGAGAGTGAAGTTTTCATCAACATGTACTCTCCTCAGCGGAGTTCGACAAAATATAAGTTGCAGCCGACAGTCAAGTTCAACGTCTCGCTTATTGCGGAATTGAAATCTATATTTGGCACCAAAGTATTTATTGGTGGCGACGTTCTATTCGAGGGTAATTCCGGTGGCTTTGTAGGCTCGCTGGTGGTAGAGGAGAGCGTCGGCTTCATCCCCGATCAAACCTTCTTGAATTTCGACGATAACGACAGCGTTTGATTCGACTGAGTGTATTTCACGAACCTTAGCGATTAGTACTGCACTTACGCCATCGAAAATCGGTAAGTTGTGTGGGCCGCGATTCCAATCCGAGTCAACAAATCTCTGTTCGTGTGCAGCGGCCATTTTTTTAGCCAAGTCAATATTTTCAACCCCGAGCGTGTGAATTGCCACGTGAGTTGCCGTGTTCATTGCACTCCATGAACTTGCACCACTTGCAACGTTGAAACTCGCCAGTGGGGGATTAGCACCCAGGGAAGTCATTGAGGTGGCAGTAAAGCCGACTGGATTTCCTGCTGAATCGCTCATTGTGATGACTGAGACTCCAGATGCGTGACGGCGAAAAACAGCCCGCAAAGCTTCGGTCGGATTTGACTCATTCTGAAAAGACAACTTGTACCTCACTCATTACTTGGTCAAGGTTACCTGCAACCTAGAATTGAAGTAACTGAGAGGTAATTTTGGGTAATCGAATTAGAACCGTCGACCTTCGTGGTCAAAATCTCAGTGCCGCTCAGGTCAGGGATCTAATCCCTAGAGCCAGCCTTGACATTGCTCAGGCTATGGAGCAAATTAGGCCACTTGTCGGTCAGGTAAAAGCCGAGGGCCTAGCCGCGATCGTAGCCGCCGCCCAAAAATTTGATGGATTTAACCCGGAACCAGTTCTCGTATCCAAAGCCGAGATTGACGTAGCGGTAGCTGGCCTTGATAGCAAACTTCGTGTTTCAATCGAGGAAAGCATTGAGCGAGTACGCAAAGTATCTCAGGCAACTCTGCCAAAATCGACCTCGGTGCAACTGGCAGACGGAGCTGAAGTTTCACAGCGCTGGCAAGCAATTGAATCAGTCGGTTTGTACGTGCCTGGTGGTCGTGCTGTTTATCCATCCAGCGTCATCATGAATGTTGTTCCCGCCCAAGTGGCAGGTGTATCTCGTTTAGTGATTGCAACTCCTGGACAAAAAGATTTTGGTGGGCGACCTCACCCAACTGTCCTTGCGACTGCAGGATTGCTCGGTGTAGAAAATGTATTGAACATAGGCGGGCCTGCCGCGATTGCTGCGTTTGCCTATGGACTTCCTGAGATTAATTTCGATTCAGTAGATTTAGTAACCGGCCCTGGAAATATTTTTGTGGCCGCGGCCAAACGTCTTCTGCGCGGCACGATTGGCATCGACTCTGAAGCAGGCACGACAGAAATTCTTATCCTTGCCGATTCGACTGCAAATCCACGCTTGATTGCTTACGACTTGGTGAGTCAGGCGGAGCACGATGATGCTGCAGCTTCGGTGTTAGTCACCGACTCGGTTAAATTAATTGATGAAGTAATTTCTGAACTTGAGAAGATAGTTCCTGCGACACATCACTCTGAGCGTGTTGCCAAGGCGCTTAGCGGGCAACAGTCTGCGCTTGTAATTGTTGATCACATTGCTCAAGGAATAGAAGTTGCCAACGCATATGCGACCGAGCACCTCGAGATAATGACCTCAGATGCTCAATCGACGCTCAAGTCGATAAAACACGCTGGTGCAATTTTCCTTGGTGATTATTCTCCGGTAAGTCTTGGCGATTACATGGCCGGCTCTAATCACGTGCTACCAACCGGATCAACAGCTCGATTCAATGCGGGGTTGGGTGTAAGTACATTCTTAAGAGCCCAGCAGATCATCAACTATGACTCAACTGCGCTTGCGGCGATCGCCGAGCAGATCGATGCCTTCGCCAAGGCGGAGGGCTTGCCGGCACACGGCCAAGCCGTCACCGCACGTTTCACCAACTAATTCGGGTTTTTCCTACGACACGCCGATTATTGGCTTAATTTGCATCTTGCTGGGTTAAACCACAAGATATAGGGGCTGGAACGAAAAAAATGTCCATATGTTGTGGGGATAACTCCCCAAAATCTGTGGATAACTACTCAAAACAGCGTGAAATCAGGCTAATTCGAAGGGGAAAGACATGCACTGTCCATTTTGTCGATACCCAGATTCACGTGTGATTGACTCCAGAACCTCAGATGATGGCTCTTCAATACGTCGTCGTCGCGAGTGCCCGGAGTGCAATCAGCGCTTTAGTACCACTGAGACCGCAAGTCTCACGGTCACCAAGCGCAGTGGAGTAGTAGAAGCTTTCAGCCGCGAGAAGATCATGAATGGTGTCCGTAAAGCCTGCCAAGGCCGCCCGGTCACCGAAGCCGACCTAGCGATGCTGGCCCAGACGGTTGAAGAAACCATTAGGGCGAGTGGGGCAGCGGCAGTCGACGCCAACGATGTGGGACTAGCAATTTTGGAGCCACTTCGAAAGTTAGATGAAGTGGCTTTCATGCGATTCGCGAGTGTCTACCAGGGTTGGGAATCACTCGACGACTTTGAAGCGGCAATCAAACTGCTCAAAATAGAGCGAACCGAAGTTAACAACTAAAAACCAAAAAGAAGTTATAGGAAGGCAAAGCAGTGACTGACACAGCTTTTAGCGGATCAAACGGATCAGCAGGCACCGGTAAGGGTCTGACCATCAACCGCATTTACACCACTCCAGGTGTTCACCCATACGACCAGGTCACCTGGGAATACCGCGATGTGGTTCAGACTAACTGGCAGACCGGTGAGACCATCTTTGAGCAGCGTGGAGCAGAATTCCCTGAGTTCTGGAGCATCAACGCGAGCACAATTGTTACCACCAAGTACTTCCGCGGAGCGGTTGGTACTCCAGAGCGTGAATACAGCCTTCGTCAGCTCATCAACCGAGTAGTACTCACTTACACAGAAGCAGGACGTCAGCACGGTTACTTTGCCACCGAAGAAGACGCAACTGTGTTCGAACACGAACTCACTTACATGTTGTTGAACCAGGTGTTCTCGTTCAACTCTCCAGTTTGGTTCAACGTTGGAACCAAGAGCCCACAGCAGGTATCTGCATGTTTCATCTTGTCAGTCGATGACTCAATGGACTCAATTCTTAACTGGTACCGCGAAGAAGGAATGATCTTCAAGGGGGGCTCAGGTGCAGGCCTTAACCTGTCACGCATCCGCTCATCAAAGGAGCTTCTAAAGTCTTCTGGTGGATCGGCTTCTGGCCCAGTTTCATTCATGCGCGGTGCTGACGCATCTGCTGGAACAATCAAGTCGGGTGGAGCGACTCGTCGTGCAGCCAAGATGGTTGTGCTTGATGTTGATCACCCAGACATCGTTGAGTTCATTGAAACCAAGGCACACGAGGAAAAGAAGATCCGCGTCCTACGCGATGCAGGTTTCAACATGGAGCTTGGTGGCAAGGACATCAACTCGGTTCAGTACCAGAACGCAAACAACTCAGTGCGTGTAAATGCAGAGTTCATGCAGGCGGTTGAGAACGGAACCAACTTCGGTCTTCGTGCTCGCACCACTGGCGAGATCATTGAAGAGGTCGACGCACGTCAGTTGTTCGCTCAAATCGCAGATGCGGCTTGGGAATGTGCAGACCCAGGTATCCAGTACGACGACATCATCAACGACTGGCACACCACTCCCGAAACTGGCCGCATCACCGCTTCGAACCCATGTTCCGAGTACATGCACTTGGACAACTCGAGCTGTAACCTCGCGTCGTTGAACCTTCTAAAGTTCTTGAATCCAGACGGATCATTCGACACGGATAAGTTCACCAAGGCGTCAGAATTGATCTTCACCGCAATGGACATTTCGATTTGCTTCGCTGACTTCCCAACTGAGGCAATCGGGGAGACCACCAAGGCTTACCGTCAGCTGGGTATCGGTTACGCGAACCTCGGTGCGCTACTTATGGCAATCGGTGTACCTTACGACAGCGAAGAAGGCTTTGCCCTAGCTGCAGCTATCACCTCTTTGATGACTGGTGCTTCATACCGTCGTTCAGCTGAGATGGCAGGCGTCGTAGGTACTTACGAGGGTTACTCAAAGAACAAGACTGGTCACGACCGCATCATGCACAAGCACGAAGCAGCAAACGCTCAGCTTCGCGCAGTGTCAGAGATTGATGCACGTGTTCTTGAAGCAGCTACCGAGCAGTGGGCACTAAACACCGCAATCGGTACTGAAAACGGTTGGCGTAACTCGCAAGCTTCATTGCTTGCACCTACTGGAACCATCGGTTTCATGATGGACTGTGACACCACTGGTATTGAGCCTGACTTCTCGCTTGTGAAGTACAAGAAGCTTTCAACCGGTGGTTCGATGCAGATCGTCAACCAGACCATTCCGTTTGCATTGCACCGCCTCGGTTACTCACAGGAGACCATCGAGGCAATTGTCGACCACATCAGCCAGCACGGTCACGTAGTTGACGCACCTGGTTTGAAGCAGGAACACTACGCAATCTTCGATACTGCAGTTGGTATCCGTGCGATTGAGCCAATGGGTCACGTTCGAATGATGGCGGCTGTTCAGCCATTCCTTTCAGGCGCAATCTCGAAGACTGTAAATATGCCGGAGTCTGCAACTCGTGAAGAGATTGCCGACGTTTACTTCCAGGGCTGGAAGCTAGGGCTGAAGGCACTGGCTATCTACCGCGACAACTGCAAGGTTGGCCAGCCACTGTCAGACGCTAAGGCAAAGACCGAGACCAAGGAGGCTGCTGCTCCTGCAACTGCCACTGGAATGTCTCACCCAGTGCGCAAGCGTCTGCCGAAGTCACGTCCGTCATCAACCACTTCATTCACTGTTGGTGGAGCTGAAGGTTACATGACTGCTGGTTCATATCCAGACGGTGGTCTCGGAGAGGTATTCCTCAAGCTCGGTAAGCAGGGTTCAACCCTTGCCGGTGTAATGGATGCATTCTCAATCGCAGTTTCGATCGGCCTTCAGTATGGAGTGCCACTCGAGACTTACGTGCAGAAGTTCACCAACGTATCTTTCGAGCCTGCTGGTTTGACTGACGACCCAGATGTACGCATGGCCAAGTCACTGATGGACTACATCTTCCGTCGTCTAGCTCTTGACTACCTACCGTTCGAAACCCGCTCATACTTGGGTATTCAGACTGCGGCTGAGCGCTCTGCGGCTCTAGACGCAAACCCAAGTTACGGAGCTTCTGTAAGTTCGGTGGAAATCAACGACAGTGTCACAACTGAAGATGTTGTGGTTGAGGCACCTGTGGCTGCACCAGTTCAGAAGATTGAAATCACGGAGAAGCGCGAAGTACATTCTTCCGCTGAGCTTTTCGAGATGCTTCAGGGAACCGAATCAGATGCACCGCTTTGCTTCAACTGTGGAATCAAGATGCGCCCATCTGGTTCATGCCACGTTTGTGAAGGCTGTGGATCAACCAGCGGCTGCAGCTAAGCAGTAGCAAGTTAATAAGCTCAGGACGGGGTCGGCGAATACGTCGGCCCCGTACTGTACTTAAGATAGAAAGCAATATGAATCCAACTCTCAATCACGGTCATCGTAGAACCGACTTAGTTGGATTGTTAATCGCCGTCGTATTTGCTTCATCAGCCGCCACGCTGATGCATGCCAACGAGGCTCCTTCTCTAGCGATTGCTTTCTGGCGCAACGCACTTGCCGCCGTAGTCCTCTTGCCCATGGTTTTCAAACACCGACCGGAGATACGCAAACTTTCGAAGGCACAATGGCGACCGATAGCGGCGGCGGGTCTGTTCTTGGGAATTCACTTTGCCACCTGGGTTCCATCGGTCAAATTAACTTCAATTGCCTCGGCTACAGCTTTGGTCTCCACGCAAGTGGTTTTTGCAGCCCTGTTCGCTGTTCTGGCTGGCAGGAAAGCCCCAAGAATTCAGGCGCTAGGAATAGCTGTTGCGCTGGTGGGAGTTGTGGTTTTGACGGGAATTGATTTTTCGATATCGCCAACGGCCATAGCCGGTGACTTGTTAGCGCTAATCGGAGCAGTTCTAGTTGCTGCGTATATGCACAATGGGCAAAAGGTGCGCTCACTTCTTCCGCTTACTGTTTTCACGGGTTTGGTTTACCTAATTGCGGCCATCACTCTACTTATCGTTTGTCTTGCCATGGGGGTACCGCTGTTCGGCTACAGCTTGAACTCTTGGTTACTGATTTTTGCGGTCACTATATTTGCTCAATTTGGTGGGCACACCTTTTACAATCGAGCACTCAGATCATTCAGTCCTACTGCAGTGAGTATTTCAATTCTTTTCCAAATTCCCGTGGCAACTATTATTGGTTGGATTTTTGTAGGACAGGCTCCGTCCGTGGAATTAATTCCTGCAGCAATACTTATAGCAATCGGCATGATAATTGTCATTAGGTCAGAGCGACCACGAGGCGTAGAGCTTGAGGCAGGTTTGGAGTAGGAATGTTTTACAAAATTATATTCAAACTGTTTTTCAAAAACGTCGATGCTGAAGTAGCGCACCACATGGGCATGTTCGTCATCAGGCTCTTAGGTGCGACAGGTTTATCAAGGTTACTTAGAGTGAAATCGAAACACGCGGTGCAAACCATGGGGTTGCACTTCGATTCACCGTTTGGATTGGCTGCAGGTTTTGATAAGAATGCGGTCGCCATCAAGGCGCTTGGGGATTTGGGTTTTTCACACGTCGAGGTTGGCACCGTAACCGCAATTGCACAGGATGGCAATGAAAAACCAAGGTTGTTCAGATTGATTCCAGATCGAGCGTTAATCAATCGAATGGGCTTCAACAACAGAGGTGCCGAAGCGGTTGCGAAGAATATCGCTGCAACGCGAGGGCGCTACGGTAGCGACTTACCTGTTATCGGCATCAACATTGGCAAGAGTCGCGTGGTTGAAGTTGAAGATGCTGTCGATGATTACCGTAAGAGCGCGAGAACACTTGCACCGCTTGCCGACTACATCGCAGTAAACGTTTCATCTCCAAACACGCCTGGATTGCGTTCGCTGCAGAGCGTTGAAGCCCTGGAACCAATATTGCGTGCGGTTATGGATGAGTCTCTTGGTAAGCCAGTATTGGTCAAGATTGCTCCAGATTTAATGGATGAGGATATCGTGGCGGTTGCCAAGTTGGCTAAGAAGTTGAAGCTGGCTGGAGTGATTGCAACCAACACCACAATCAGCCGCAGTCATTTGATCACTGACAGCTCGGTGGTGGAATCTCGCGGAGCAGGAGGACTATCCGGAGCACCACTCAAGCGCAGGTCTTTGGAAGTTCTAGATTTACTGCACAAAAACTTACCTAGTGATATGACTCTGATATCGGTTGGCGGCGTGGAAACTGCCGCCGAGGTAAAGCAAAGAATTGCGAGGGGAGCAACCCTGGTGCAGGGTTACAGTGCCTTTATCTACGAGGGACCACTCTGGGCCCGACGCATAAAGAAGCAGCTTTAGTTACTTCTTACCGCGCTTTACCTGAGGCTTAGGCATACGCATAGGTCGCATCTGAAGTGACCGCATCGCGGCATACCATCGAAGCCCACGCTCCAATTTTCCGTAACCGAACTTGGCAGAGAGTTCGCGCTCCACGCGTCGCCCAATGATTAATGCATCCGCAACCACGCCAGCAAACAAAATCCACATCACAATTAGACTTGCCAACTGGACATAGTAGATGTCAACGGTGGTGGCAATTAGAAAAATGAACATCGCTGGAAGAATCATCTCGCCGAGACTAAACCGTGAGTCGACAATGTCTCGCGCCATTTTTTTCTGAGGACCACGATCACGAATTGGAAGGTACTTCTCTTCGCCACGCATCATGCCTTCGCGCGCTGCTTTTCGCTCAGCCGCAAGTTGCTCACGACTTAGCTTCTTGCCTTCCTTGGTCTTTTCTCCAACTAGGGGACGACGGTTGGCTGCTTCTCGTTCCTTGCGGGTAGGTGTTGCCTGGCCCTTTCCGGTAGAAGTTGCCTTGGTGCTGTTTGTCTTTTCAGCCATCGATAATCCCTAACTTGTTTGAGGTTAAGATTACCCGTATGAACTTCAATGCGGATTCACTGCGTCCTGACAACCTCTCTGCGACGTTGACCAGGGAGAAGGTTTATGCAAGGTTCCCGAAGGCACTTTCATTGCTAAGTGATTTGGTGCGAATTCCAGGAATCGCTTGGCCCGCTTTCCCAGCTGAGGCGTTAGAACAGAGTGCCGAACGGGTTGCTGCTGAATTCAGGGCAACTGGCATTTTCGAAACTGTCGAAATCCGCAGAGCATCCGCCAATGGTGTGGTTGGTGCTCCGGCGGTTGTTGCCCATCGAGCAGCTAAAAATGGCCGTCCACAAATTCTGCTCTATGCCCACCACGATGTTCAGCCGCCAGGGGATGAGGAACAATGGCAGACACCGCCATTCCAGCCAACCGTCATCGGTGACCGTATTTTTGGTCGCGGTGCAGCCGACGACAAGGCTGGGATTGTTGCACACCTGACTGCTATCGAGGTGCTTCGAGACATGGTAGGTCCCGACTTCGAGTTGGGTCTTTCAGTATTCGTTGAAGGCGAAGAGGAAGCCGGTTCGCCTACTTTCCGAAAGTTCCTTGAAGAGAACAGAGATGTACTCGCGGCTGACGTGATTGTCGTGGCTGATTCATCGAATTGGACTACGACAACTCCAGCTCTCACCACCACACTCCGTGGCCTGGTATCTCAAGTTATAGAAATCAGCACTCTAGATCACGCTTTGCATTCTGGAATGTACGGAGGCGCAGTACCAGATGCCATGACGGCAATGATTAAATTGTTGGCGACGTTGCACGATGCTGAAGGCAACGTAAATATCGCTGGTCTCAAGAGTGGCAAAGCTTCTGAGCTTGACTACTCTGATGAAGCATTGGCTATTGATGCCGGTTTATTGCCAGGAGTTAAGCAAATTGGATCTGGCACCATTCTTGATCGCATCTGGATGAAACCTTCTGTCACCGTGATTGGGCTCGATGCCGTTCCTGTTGCGCAATCTTCGAACACAATGTTGCCATCTATTAAGGCAAAAATCAGTATGCGAATTGCTCCAGGCGAATCTCCCGTAGAAGCTCTTAATTTATTGAGAAGTCATTTGGAAGCGAATCTGCCATTCGGAGCCAAGTTACTTTACGGCGATGTCGAACAGGGTAAGCCATTTGCAGACGAAAATGAAGGCTGGGCGAAGGATCTTGCTTCAGCCAGTCTGGGGGCAGCTTTTGGGGAGTCTGCGGTTGACATTGGAATTGGTGGTTCAATTCCGTTCATCGCCGACCTGATCGAAGTTTTCCCTAGGGCACAAATTTTGGTCACGGGAGTCGAAGACCCCGACAGTCGCGCACACAGCCCTAACGAATCTGTGCACGTCGATACATTGAGATCGGCAATCGTGGCCGAGAGCCTATTCCTCTATAAGGGGAATGACTTGAGGGTCAACTAGGTTAAAACCTTTAGAATTAAGGCAAGAAAGGCGCAAAATCATGACTGACACTCTGAGCCACGAGGTAATCCTCACCGACACCGCTCGCGACCGAGTAAAGGCCCTGTTTGAGGCTCAAGGTCTCGAGGACGTCCGCTTGCGTATCGAAGTTAAGGTGGGTGGCTGCGCAGGCTTCCAATATGACCTTTACCCTGACGAGGCAAAGGGCGAGGACGACCTGGTCAAGGATTTCGGCGGACTTGAGGTAATTGTTGACCAAAAGAGCGCTAATTACCTGGTTGGGGCCACAATCGACTTTGAAGACTCAATCATGAAACAGGGACTGACTATCGACAACCCAAATGCCACCGGTTCCTGTGCCTGCGGCAATAGCTTCAACTAGCCTCAAAAGTTTGCTGAAATCCGACCGATATTCGGGTCGGATTTTTGCTTTAAACCCTTATTTTTGGGCGTTTTTTAGCCTTTTTCGGGCAGGGCAAAGCGTAGGATAAAAGTGTTAACGTTTTGCACTTGAAGGGCGAAAATTGCGTCGCAAGCATGCTTTCAAATGGGCCAGTCTGCCAATGGCGGCTGTCCTAATCCTGGCTCTAACCGGATGTACCCCCGCTGAATTCTCGCGTGGATTTCTTCCAGGCGAACCAGGTATCACCAACCACACCGATAACATCACCAATTTCTGGGTGGGTTCTTGGATCATCCTTTGGGGTGTTGGAATCATTGCGTGGGGGCTGATGTTCTTCGCGATTATTCGCTATCGCCGTCGCAAGGGTGAGACCGGTCTGCCAGTGCAGATGCGTTACAACAACCCAGTCGAGACGCTTTTCACAGTCGTACCGCTAATCATGGTGATTGGTTTCTTTGCCTTCACTGCAAAGACAATGTCTGACATTGAAACACCAACTCCTAACCCAGATGTAAAAATCGAAGTTATCGGCAAGCAGTGGTCTTGGGACTTCAACTACACCAACGCGAATGTATATGAAGCCGGAATCCAGTCACAGTTCGACGGGGAGAAGGGGAGCGAAGCCGCTCTTCCAACTTTGTACTTGCCAGTCAACAAGACTGTTCAGATTGACCTTCGCTCACGCGATGTAGTTCACTCCTTCTGGGTAATCGACTTCTTGTACAAGAAAGACGTATTCCCTGGCCACACCAATCACATGTACTTCACTCCAACCAAGGTTGGAACCTACAAGGGTAAGTGTGCAGAGCTCTGTGGCGAGTTCCACTCGATGATGTTGTTCAACGTAAAGATTGTTGAGCAGGCGGAATACGATGCCCACATGGCACAGCTAGCCGCTAAGGGCAACGTAGGTCAACTTGATGAGAACTACGACCGCAACCAGAACTTACCGGGCGACAACCCGGCATCAGAATCGACAAAGGAATAGGCAAATGGCTACCGCAACTGCAACTGCTGGTTCGACCACCAAAAAGTCAAAGGGTCGCATTCTTGTTGATTGGGTAACCACGACCGATCACAAGAAAATCGGTTACCTATACCTGATTACGTCATTCATCTACTTCCTAATCGGTGGTGTGATGGCGCTAGTAATTCGTGCACAGCTCACCGCTCCAGGTCTTTCAGTGGTAGGCACCAAAGAGCAGTACAACCAGCTATTTACAATGCACGGCACCATCATGCTCTTGATGTTCGCAACGCCTTTGTTTGCTGCCTTCGCCAACATCCTGATGCCTGTGCAGATTGGTGCTCCGGATGTGGCGTTCCCACGTCTAAATGCCATCGCGTATTGGTTCTACTTCTTCGGCTCATTTGTGGCGGTAGCAGGATTCTTCACACCTCAGGGTGCTGCAAGTTTCGGTTGGTTTGCTTATGCGCCGCTATCGAATACTTCGTTCTCGCCGGGCATCGGTGGAGACTTGTGGGTCTTTGGTTTGGCTCTTGGTGGTTTCGGAACCATCATGGGTGGTGTTAACTTCGTCACCACAATCTTGACCATGCGCGCACCTGGAATGACCATGTTCCGCATGCCGATTTTTGTTTGGAACACTCTGGTTACTTCGATTCTTGTAATCATGTGTTTCCCACCGCTAGCTGCGGCGCTATTTGCTCTTGGCGCAGATCGTCGTTTCGATGCGCATATCTTCGACCCAGCAAACGGTGGACCGATGCTGTGGCAGCACCTGTTCTGGTTCTTTGGCCACCCAGAGGTTTACATTTTGGCTTTGCCATTCTTCGGCATCGTTTCAGAAATTTTCC
>JBJTNZ010000108.1:0-2092 GCA_046074345.1 Micrococcales bacterium
TTAGCCTTCTTCAAAATCACAGCGGCAATTTCTAGTTCATAGTCGAGGCGCTCACAGTTTGGAGGCATTGGAATGTCTGCATTTGGTGCGGTGATTGTCCAAGGGTTTTGAAAAACAAAGACCGGGATTTCGTACCAAGCGTCAGGAACTTTTCCGGTGCCGCCTTCGCTCTTTTTCATGCCTGCGATGTGACCTTCGAAGGTTACGAAGTCGCGAAGCGCGTGTGGCTCTACTGGAGCTACAAAGTTTGCCATGTGGATCGGCATCTTCAAGCGACGGCCGGCCTGACCCTCGATGAAGTCGCGATCCTTACGCGGAAGGTTCAGAATTTGTAGCACACCCATTCCGTCTGGCACATCGAGCACCTGACCGTGACTAATGATTACCGTCTGAACAAAACCGTTATGTAATACGCGTCCGATTTTCATGACTACCCCTTCGTAGTTTTAGAAGTCGATTGTTTTAGAAATCAAGTGTTTCGTAGAAGTCGCGTTGGCGAACTTCGAGCGCAGGGATTGCCTGACCTAGTGCCCACTCCTTGAAGTGGTCATACTCTGCGTGCTGCTTGAAGGCAGCCTCGTCGCGGTAAACCTCAAAAATGCGGAAGGTGTTTGGTTCGGCTGGGTCTTGGTAAGCCTGGTAGTAGATGTTGCCCTCTTCGGTGCGTGATGCAGGTGAGAGGTGCTGAAGAGCCTCTGCCACTAGGTGAGCGCTGCCTTCCTTGGCAACCCAGGTAGCTGAACATACAAATGCCATGATTATTTCCTTCCGATGGCTAACTGCTTCAAGTCAAGCAGTTTGATGACTGACCTAACTAATGGCTATGCCAATGCCAGTAATCGGCGACAGCGATTAGCCCTCGATCAGCCAACCCTCGATGGTGCCACGGTTCTCGTACTCAGCCACGTTGATGATTCGGCGAGAGCTGTCAATCGCTCCGACATAGTTGGTTGAGAGCGCTGTAGTGATGAATTCTTTGGCCTGGTCGAGGCTGGTGTGACCAGCTGCGATCACGAGTGCGTTGGCGTTTTGTTCCTCACGAGCTGAGGCAACCAGTGCTGGAGTGACCGCGAGCGCGGCTCGAGCGCCCTTCACCTTGTTGAGCGCAATAATCTCGCCGTTGCCGTTGCCGCCGACCAGGATGCCGAAGGTATCTAGACCCTGGTCTTCATCTTGAATGACCGACTGCCCCACGCGCACTGCGAATAGTGGATAGTCGTCGCCCTCGTCGATTTCATCGCCCGAATGCCAAATAACTTCGTGGCTCGTCTTGAGCCATGATTCGAGCTGACGGGCTAGGTCGTAACCAAGATAATCTGCGGCAAGGTGAATTCTCATGGCTTCAGGTTATCGCTGCGGGTATCCGAGGCAACTATGGAAAAGGCATACTTACTATTAGTAAAGATTTTGGAAGGGCGGTGGCCGGTGAGCTTTGAGAATAAAGACCTCAACCTGTTGATCGCCCTGCGCGCTTTGCTCGAGGAAGCCAACGTAACTCGCGCTGGAGCTCGAGTCGACATGGGGCAATCGTCGATGTCCACCGCGCTCTCGCGTTTGCGCACACAGTTTGGCGACGAACTATTGGTGCGCGTCGGCCGCGACTACGAACTCACTCCGTTGGCGCGTTTGATTCTGCCGCAGTTAGAGGTAGCCATCCCGCTGATCGAAAACGCGCTGATGAGTCACGAAGAATTCAATCCGGCCACATCGAATCGACACTTCAAGATCATGGCATCTGATGCCGCGCAGTTACAGCTCAAGCCGCTAATCACCAAGGCCATGACTGAGGCACCCGGTATCTCGGTGGAGTACTTACCGCTGCCAAGCCAACCGACTGACTCCGAACGAGAGATGCTGGTCAACGACTTCGTCGTGGCGGTGGCCGGAATTGGCATCACCGGAGAGAGTCATTCGCTTTACACGGATCACTACGTGTGCATCGTAGACAAGGCGAACACCTCGATGGTGGACGGCACACTTTCATGGGCGGCGTTCACAGCCTTGCCGCAGGCTGTGGTCAAGCTCGGCCAGGGACACATGCTTCCAGCCGATCGCAAACTCGGCGAACTCGGCTTCCGACGTGTCGCCGCCG
>JBJTNZ010000109.1:0-8543 GCA_046074345.1 Micrococcales bacterium
CATCGACAAGCAGGTCGTATTTCTTTCGCAGCCCTTGGTCGGTATTGAGATTCTTCGTGCGGCACTTGCCTTTGCCGAAGCAAAACCAAAATTGCACGTAATCATCAAACTTCACCCGCGCAACGACCTCGACGAATTCAACCGCGAAATCAATGCTCGCGGAGGACTGCCAGATAACTGCGTCATGATTCAGAACGAACGCTCTTCGCTCGAGGTAATTGCAGAAAGCTCGCTTGCAGTTGGCGCATTCTCGACCGCTCTGATTGAGGCAGCCGGGCTCGGCACCAAGGTCGCACTGCTCGAGGTTCCTGGCTGGGATCACCTTAAGCCCCTGGTCGATGGCGGCCACGCGGCCCTGTTTGCCTCGGCCGAGGAGCTCATCGCCGCGCTCGAGTCGATCCCGCAGCCTAAAGACCCCTACTTCTTCTATGGCCGCAAGGCCGATATCGCCGCTTTACTCTCGGAATAATTCAGCCCTGAATTAGGCTGAAACTACTATGCAGAAAACCGCCATCACAGCAGCCCCAGTCCTCCCAGCCATCGCAAATCGTTGGAGCCCTCGTGCCTTCGACGAGAACTACGAAATCTCTCAGCACGACCTACTCTCAATTCTTGAGGCGGGACGCTGGGCACCTTCGGCAATGAATGGTCAGCCTTGGCGCTTTTCGGTAGCCGTAAAGGGTGACCATCTTTTCGATTCTGTTCGTGGAGCATTTTCAGGTTTCAACCAAGAGTGGTCAAAGCGTGCTTCGTCTCTCATCGTGATTTCTATTAAGAACCAGCGCGAGGATGGCAGCCCATACCCGATCGCCTCGTTCGACGCTGGACTAGCCGCGCAGAACATGATGATTCAGTCAACTGAAGTTGGCTTGGCAGCACACCCGATTTCTGGAATCGACATCGATGCAATGCACAAGGTGCTTGACCTCGCTGATGACCTAACCGTAATTGCCGCACTAGTCATTGGAAAGACCGCGGATGCAAAGGTGCTTGAAGGCACTCCAGCTTACGAGCGAGAAATTCAGACTCGCGTGCGTCACGATCTCGACGACATTGTTCTTCACGGCAAGCCATAAGTCCTAAATGCTCCTGATTCACACCGCATCAATTTCCGACCAGATTTCTAACTGGTATGGCGATGTTGGTCCTTGGTTTTTCTATGCGATTGTTTGGGCATTAGTTTTTGCTGGCACCGGATTATTTATCGGTGCGTTCTTGCCATTCATTACCGGTGACTCACTTGTTTTTGCCGCCGGTTTAGTAGCTGCAACTTCTGGCACGGTAAATATTTGGCCGATGGCACTCGGCGTAGGTATCGCGGCTTGGCTCGGTGATCAGGTGGGATACGCACTCGGCTTGCACTACGGTCGCCCCTACTTGGAAAAGCGCAAAGGTAAATGGCTGCAGTCTGGCATCGCGAAGTCTGAGAAGTTCTATCAGGCTTGGGGTTGGTGGGCAGTAGTCATCGGTCGTTTCATGCCATGGGCACGAGTGTTTGTGCCGCCAATCGCCGGAATCGCGAAGATGAACTACTACAAGTTCTTCAGCGCCAACCTCGTCGGCGCTGTGGCCTGGGGCATCGGACTAACGGTTTGCGGTTACTTCGCTGCCACGATTCCTGCGGTGAAGAACGCCTCATACGGCATCGCGGCCTTCTTCATCTTGGCTTCAGTCGTTGCCGGTATCCGCAGCTGGCTTAAGAACCGCTAGTTCAGAGCTGCGTTCACGCGCATAGAAGTCCAACTCCTGCGCTGCCCACTGGGCCCAGTGTTGGTCGCTACCCTCGCGGTCTATCCAACGCTGCTTGCGCAGGGCTTCGTTGACCTCGAGCCACACGCTCAGATCTGCGCTTTCGATTGAGTTGCGATTGATTGCGCCGCAACCCTCAATGATCAGAGGCGTGCCTCCCGTGAATTCGCGCCACTCATCACGCTCATTCTTGGCCCAGTCAAAAAGTTGGTAATGTGCAACTTCGCGTCGACTCAACGGACCAAGGATGCTGCGCTGCAAATACTCGGCGCCAAGTTGCAGGCCATCCCAACCCGGATAAAGATCGTCCATGTGAATGATGCGCGGCGCTGATTCACCGAGTTTGAAGAATTGGTTTTGCACCGCATCGGCAAGGGTGCTCTTTCCACTTCCAGCACGGCCATCAATTAGCAGAATTGGAGTTGGCTTGCCTTCGTCGACGAGTGCGACAAGTTTTTCGGCTAACTGCCGTGCCAGTTCAGAATCCATCTGCAAACATTAAATCGAGTAGTCGTCGATAGCGACGTCTGGGTGCTTGTCGAAACGGTAACCGCCACCGCGCACCGTGCGAATGATGTCTTCGAAACCTTCGATCTTGGCGCGTAGTCGCCGCACGTGCACGTCAATCGTGCGTTCGTTCGCTGGTTCTTCGTTTGGGTTGGTAATTACATCCACCAGAGTCTCGCGACTGATGGCCTGTCCTTCGTTTTGAATCAGGTAGGTGAGTAGTGCAAATTCTTTAGCCGTGAATTCGGCGTTCTCTCCATTCAGATAAACGCGCTGACGTGAGATGTCTACGAAGATTCCAGATGGGCCGTTGTCGAATTTGTCAGCCTTTGCGCGAGGTTCTTGCAATGCGTTGCGCACCACGTCGATGTTCCTACCGCCAGCGCCTTTCGGTGCAAGCGCGACAGCCGCATAGGTTTGGTCAGCTGCCTGAGGCACTAGACCGGCAAAGGTTTGGCGCAGGTTGGCTGCAATCTCGCTTAGCGAAGTGCCTGCGGCCTTAGCGGTGGCCTCATCAATGCCAAAGTAGAGCGCGAAGCCGCGGGCTTCGTTCTCTTCCGGGGTCTCGATTTCATTAGGCACAGCAACGAGTTTACGGCCACACCATCAAGCCCCCAAAGTTTCCACGTAACCAATGGACATGATAGTTTTCCACAGATTTCGTGACAATCCGCCCGCCGCAGGCTTTAATGCCTAACCTCGGAGCATGCCACTCCAACTTTGGGATTTACTAACGATTCATTTGCGTGCTCTCATGCGCTTTCGCGGTACATATCTTCGAGCACAAGAAGTCATGGCCAATCGAGGTCGTTTCAATATTCCTGAATTTGCCATGGTTCACACTCGCGGAGGGAGGCGAGTGCCGCTATGGATGAAAAATATTGACACGGAAATGATCAACTCAAGCTCGAACCTACCCGCACTCGAACTTTCACAGCTGCAGGACTACTACGCCAAGATCCTAGATTCGATCAAGTATTTCGCGATTGTCCCGAAAACCAAGGCGTCCATACTCGCTCAATATTTGGTTGGAGCAGTGTGCGGCTCGGCCCAGCAGCTGTCAGACTTCGCCGGGGTAAGTCTGTCTACCGCTCACAATTGGCTCCGAAAATGCAGCGAGATCAAAATCCTCATGCATTTCCGTAGCGCGCACGAAATCTTTTACCTACATCCAAGCCTGATCGAATTGGCACTGACAAGTCGGATTACCAAAAATGGGAATTTCAAGATTGAGTTCAAGAAGTCAATCGACTTGCTCTATGACCGACGCAATTGGTTGGAAGAGTCCAAGCTCGCAAGTTTTTACCACTAGCCGCCGTCGTTAAATTTATTCTCACTCTGAATTCACCGCAAAATCGAAGCGATTCTTGTGCAAACACGCACAGAAAACTCTTCGATTTCGGTGCGTTCTCAGAGCACCATCGGCTAGTTCGCATCACCACAATTCCCACTCGGCTAGTTCGCAGACCCGCAACTCACCCTCGATGATTGGTCATCGGAGAACTACTCTGAATTCACCGCAAAATCGAAGCGATTCTTGTGCAAACACGCACAGAAAACTCTTCGATTTCGGTGCGTTCTCAGAGCGTGTTTGGGGTCAGCGAGCGCCAATCGCCGGTGTGTGCCCAAAGTCGTCGAAGTTATTCGGCTAGGCCATAGAGGCGGTCGCCGGCATCGCCGAGGCCTGGCACGATGTAACCCTTTTCGTTGAGCTTCTCATCCAGGGCGCCGAGCACGAGTTTCACTTCTTTGCCGTGCACGTGCTGTTCGACTGCAGCCAGACCCTCGGGTGCTCCGATCAGGCAGATGGCTGTGACGTCTGTCGCTCCGCGCGCAAATACGTAGTTGATTGAATCGATCAGGGTGCCACCGGTTGCAAGCATCGGGTCGATCAAAAATACTTGGCGACCGGTTAGGTCTTCTGGAAGTCGGTTCGCATAGGTGACCGGCTCGAGAGTTTCTTCGTTGCGCTTGATTCCGAGGAAGCCAACCTGCGCTGTCGGTAGGAGTTTCATCATGCCGTCGAGCATGCCGAGACCGGCGCGAAGAATTGGAACAATGATCGGACGAGGGTGAGCGAGTTTCACACCGTCGGTTTCCGCCACTGGTGTCTGCACTTTGATTTTGTCCACGCGAATGTCGCGGGTCGCTTCGTATGCCAACAAAGTCATGAGCTCAGAGACCAATTCGCGGAACACTGGAGACGGAGTGTTCTGATCGCGCAGCACGCTGAGTTTGTGGGTAATCAAAGGGTGGTCGGCAATGTGTAAGCGCATAAAGTAAATGTATGACATACCGAGGCTTCATGGTGCACGCGCTCGCGGAGGCGGCCCGCTCCGGCGATGACGTACCGGTCGGTGCAGTCATCATTGACGGTGACGGGCAAGTAATTGCCACCGGGCACAACGAACGCGAAGCCAAACACGATCCAACTGCTCACGCCGAGATTGTCGCAATCCGCAAGGCTGCCGAGGCGAAGGGCACCTGGAGACTCGACGACTGCACACTTGTGGTCACGCTGGAACCTTGTGTCATGTGTGCCGGTGCAATCGTGTCAGCTCGAATCCCTCGCGTGGTCTTCGGTGCCTGGGATGAAAGAGTCGGTGCATCCGGTTCGCTCTACGACCTGACTCGTGACGCTCGGCTAGGCGCTCCTGCCGAAGTGATCTCCGGCGTGATGGAAGAAGAATGCGCAGCCCAACTGCGTGAGTTCTTCGCAGGCAAGCGTTGATAAAAATGCCATGGCGTTGGTCTCAAATTACAAAGAACACGATTTTCTTTATAGCTACAGGGATCATTGTTGTAAATGTGATTGTGGCTTACACCTGGCGAGCCTATCCATACACAGTTTTTGGGTTGGTTTCTCTCGCCGCATTGGTGGTCAGTTTTGTTTTTGCAATTCTTGCTTTGACTCACAAGTTTTCGTCTCAGCAGGGTAACTTTCAAATCCTTCGAGCATTATTAGTTGTGCTCGTGGTGGTTCTTTACCCGTTGTTCTACACGATTCTGGGTTTTATGACCATTGGACTTGGCTCAGGCCAAGGAAGTTAGAACCTAAGCCTTTTTCTTGGCAACGGTTGTTTTTACCGCTGCTTTTTTCTTCGCAGGCTTCTTGATGTCTGGCTCCAGGTAAATCACGCGAGTCGTCGGCACAGCGTTGCGCACTGAAGCTTCTGCTGCGTCGATGGTCTCGGCAATCTCTTCACCGGTTGAATCTTTAGCAACTGCAATCTTTGCGCCAAGCATCAGTTCATCCGGGCCGAGGTACATGGTCTTCATGTGGATCACGCCACCCTTGCCAACCACGACTTCTAGAGCGTCACGAATAAGTGCGTTGTCGTCAGCGGTAGCACCTTCACCAATAAGAAGTGAAGAAGTTTCAATTCCAAGGATGATGGCAACCAGCACAAGCAATCCTCCAATTGCCAAAGTGCCGATGGCATCAAAGATGCTGTTGTGAGTGATGACGGTAAGGCCAACACCCGCGAATGCAAATACCAGACCGGTGAGTGCTGCGATGTCTTCCAACATCACGACTGGAAGCTCAGGTGACTTTGCGTGACGAATGAACTGAATCAAAGATGACTTGCCACGGATCTTCTTGGCTTCCTGAAGTGCAGTGCGAAGCGAGAATGACTCAAGCAAAATCGAAACGCCAAGCACCACTAGTGGAAGCCAAGCATTTTCTAGTTCATGGTGTTCGTTGAGTTTCGATACGCCCTCGAGGATCGAGAACATTCCACCGATGCTGAATAGCACGATTGAAACCATGAAGGCGTAAATGTAACGGCTGCGTCCGTAGCCGAATGGGTGAGCGGCGGTTGCCTGGCGCTTGGCGCGTTTGCCACCAACAATAAGCAGTAGCTGATTCCCAGAGTCAGCGACCGAGTGGATGGCTTCCGCAAGCATCGATGCTGAACCGGAAATTGCGGCAGCTAGAAATTTAGTAATCGCAATTCCGATGTTGGCAGCTAGAGCTGCGAAGATTGCGCGCATTGAACCTGAAGTACTCACTCTGGTAATCTAGCCGATGGTGACGTGTCCGAGCGGCCGAAGGTACAACACTCGAAATGTTGCGTACGTTAACGCGTACCGTGGGTTCAAATCCCACCGTCACCGCCATTCGAGGCTTAGGGGGAGCTTTGGGGAAGTCCAATCAACCTGAAGTAACGCTTGATTTAGTCAATCGATTACTGCAAGCGCTTCGTGATTCCACCTCTCCCGATAATTTCTGCCAGCGTTTAGCGCTAAATGTTTTGCGGGATTACAAAATTGAAGCAACTTTCGTAGCGCGTCTTGATATGGATGGTTGCATCACAATGGTTGGCAGCTGGGGATATCCGCCAGAACGCCGACGTTCGGATGATCGACCATCAGTACAAACGCGAATGGCGATCTGCGACACCATTCGTGAGGGCAAGACTCTGGTGTTTCCAACTTGGGAAAAATATATGGAGGCCTATCCGCACCTCGAACACCGTGCTGGCCCAGGCAAAGCCTTTGTCAGCGTGCCTTTCTCTCGCGATGGCACTCGTGCCGGTGGTTTTGGTATTTCATTCGCGGAGACGCTCGACGAAGTTCCGATTTCTGAGGAAGCCCTCGAATTAATGGCAATGTGCTGCGATGTGATGGTTGCAAGCACTTGGGCGCAGTCTGCGTTCAATTCACACGACGAAGTCTTGGTACCAAAGGCGATCTCAGACATT
This sequence comes from Micrococcales bacterium, assembly GCA_046074345.1. Lineage (GTDB taxonomy): Bacteria > Actinomycetota > Actinomycetes > Actinomycetales > Microbacteriaceae > Rhodoluna. Next base: position 6,963 of record JBJTNZ010000109.1, read on the forward strand.
TCGTCTCGACAACGCACGATTCTGCAGTTAGTCACCGAGGGATACACCAACGCGGAGATGGCGCTCAAGCTCCGGTACAGCCCGGCGCTCATCAAGAAGGAACTGCAGAGCCTGTTCCGGCTATTCGGAGTGGTCGATCGCAAGGGTTTGGCAAAAATCTGGCTCGAGCTGGAACCGGCTACTAAGTAACCGGCTACGGCTATTAAGTAGCCGTTTTTACCTATGTAGTTAACCGAACATTTGCGAGACTTATAGGGCAGGAAGCCCGCCAACTTGCTTACACGTGTCCCACCAGGCTTAGCGTTTGCCTTAGAAATCGGGCTTCCTGCACTTATCTATCTAGTAGATACTTGCCTTATGGCCCAAATATTGCTCCAGGACTCCGGAATTACTCTGAAACTCTCCTTTTGGGAGAAGGCCGGATCACTTCATGGAGACCTCTTTATCCCAGTAACCAGCTTGCGCGGGGCTGTTCCGGCGGAAAAAGGCTGGCAGCGCACCCTCGGAGCCAGGATTCCGGGCACTTTCGTGCCAGGTTTGGCCATTTACGGCACTTATCGCTGGAAAAAGCGCGATTTCGCGGCTTGGCACAGGGGTCAACAGGTTTTGCAGCTAAATCTCTCGGGCAGGCCATACACTCACGTGTTTATTGGGGTTGAGGACGCCGCCGCGCTCGCGGATCAGATTAACGACGCTCTAAGTGCCTGTTAGGTGCTTGTAGCACTTATTGGCGTACTTCGTTGGATTTTCTGGGATTTTTCTTGGCACTTTGCCCAAATCGTTATAGAGTTGAGGTTTGCTCCCAAACACCCCGCATGCATATTTCGGCTGCGCGCGTGACCGCATATTTTGGCGTCACTGGTTATAGGTGCGATTTAGCCCAATCGATCTAGTTCCTTGGAGGGACAACTCTTGGCATCTGCGAAGAAGAACAAAAACATCCGATCGGCTCAACGCCCATCATTCGCGAAGGTTTCGGAATCACTTGCTGTTCCAGATCTTCTAACTCTGCAGACCGAAAGCTTTGACTGGCTTATCGGTAACAAGGCTTGGAAAGAAATTAATCCAGGCGCGAAGAACGGTCTAGAAGAAATCTTCGCTGAGATTTCTCCAATCGTTGACTCAGCAAACCCTGCACAGGCACCGAAGATGGGTATTAGCTTCGACAAGCCAGAGCTTTACGACCCTGAATACACTCCTGAGCAGTGTAAAGAAAAGGGACGTTCATACACTCAGCCGTTGTACATCAAGGCAGAGTTCACCAACTACGAGACCGGTGAAATTAAGTCACAGACTGTTTTCATGGGTGACTTCCCAGTTATGACTGAGAAGGGTACCTTCGTGATTAACGGCACCGAGCGTGTTGTTGTTTCACAGTTGGTTCGTTCACCTGGTGTGTACTTCTCACAAACCACTAACACCACCGGAAACTTGGATGTGCGCAATAACCGTGCACAGATCATTCCTTCACGTGGTTCATACCTTGAGTTCTTGACCGAGTGGGTTAAAGACGAGCGTAAGCCGATGGCTCGCTACGGTAAGCCAATCGTTCAGGTACAGGTTGACCGCAAGACAAAAGTT
>JBJTNZ010000110.1:0-7829 GCA_046074345.1 Micrococcales bacterium
AATCGCAATCCCGACACCGCTATCGGTTACAACAACTTCTGCAGTGTCATCGTGTTTGCGAAGTGCGATTCCGACCTGGCCATTAGGGTCGCTGTAGTTGATGGCGTTTTCAATCAAGTTTGTAACCGCAATCGCCAGCTGCTCATAATTTCCAGTAACAAAAACTTGTTCGTTGGTGTCAGCCAAAATGCGCATTTGTTTTGCATCCGCGGCAATTTGAGTGCGGTCAATCGCATCGCTGATAACTTCATTCAAAGTGACCATGCCAGAATCTGCCACGTAGGTGGCCGACTGGAGTCTTGATAGTTCGATGATTTCCTGCACGATATGACCAAGGCGATTTGCCTCGCGCTGCAGACTCGATGCAAATTTTTGCACTGCCGCAGGATCGTCCGTAGCATCTTGCAAGGTCTCGGCTAGTAATCCAATTGCCCCAATTGGAGTCTTTAGTTCATGCGAAATGTTTGCCACAAAATCGCGGCGGGTCTCTTCTAATCGACGCGCTTCGGTTCGGTCCTCGAGCGTAAGAATTACAAATCCATTGCCCAACGGGGCAGCAGTTGCTTGGACCCAAAGCTTACTCGCGCGACCACCGACATTAATCTGGCTCTCAACAGTTTTGGTTTCTTTGGACTTGCGAGCCCAATCCACGATGTTGAGGAGCTCTACTTCGACTATGGCACGGTCCTGGAGGAGTCCAAAATCTTGGGCATTTGTAGTGGCTTGCACCATGATGTTGATGTCATTGACCACGACCGCGGCCGAGCCGAGCGCTTCGAGCACCTCTGCTGCAATTACCGCGTTTAATTCGCCGTCGCCACTGTTCACGTTTCAAGACTAGGGGGAATTAACCAAGTAAACTTTGCTAGAGGCCAGTAAATAAGCGGAATTCGACCAAAATTCCGAGTTTGTTTGGCATTTGTTTACTTAGTGATGCGAGGGTTCATGTCAGATGAATTAGCAAGGGGCGACCGCATGCGCGAAGTATTCCAAACACAGTTGCACGAAGTTCAGGTGCGTCTTGTCGAAATGGCAGAAGACACTGTTCGAATCATCGAGAAGGCTTCAAAGGCCTTCAACGAGTCAAACGTGCAGTTGGCCGACGAGGCAATTGCCATCGCAGACCAGACAGGGAATAAAGCTCTGGCCCTTGATGAACTTGTAATTCGAATTCTTGCAAAGCAGTCTCCGGTTGCCCGCGATCTTCGCATTTTGGTTTCTGCGCTACGTATCTCGGCATCACTCGAGCGAATGGGTGCGCTAGCCGGACACATTGCGGCAATCGCACGTTACCGCTTCCCTGGTTCAGCTGTACCGGCTGCGCTTTCATCCACCTTTAAGGAGATGGGTGCGCTCGACGTCGAACTCGCTAAGAAGTGCGTGCAGATTTTGAAGAACACCGATGTCGATCAGGCACGTCAGATTCAGGCAGAAGACGCTCGCGTTGATGAACTTCACAGACACGTCTTTGACGTGGTACTTGCTGATGACTGGAAAGAAAACGCAATGTTCACCGTCGACGTGACTTTGGCGTCTCGCTACCACGAACGCTTTGCCGACCACGTGGTTGACATCAGCGCAAAGGTTTCTTACCTCACCACCGGTGAGTGGAACGAAACCGAATAGTTTCTGACTACTTCTTACCCTGCGCTGCTACCGCGGCAGCGCCGGCAGCTGCTGCCTCAGGGTCAAGGTACTCTCCACCCTTAACAAGTGGCTTGAAGTGTTCGTCTAACTTGTAGACCAACGGAATACCAGTCGGGATATTGAGTTCGGCAATGTCATCGTCTGAGATTCCGTCTAGGTGCTTGACTAATGCTCGAAGTGAGTTGCCGTGCGCTGTCACCAAAACGGTCTTGCCGGCCTTGAGGTCTGGCTGAATGTCACTCATCCAAAACGGCAGCATGCGCTCAAGAACATCCTTGAGACACTCGGTCTTCGGGATTTCCTTGAGATCCGCGTAGCGCTCGTCGTGTGCCTGTGAGAACTTGTCGTTGTCATCAATTGGTGGTGGCGGCACGTCGAAGCTTCGACGCCAAATCTGAAATTGCTCGGCTCCGTATTCGGCCAAGGTCTGAGCCTTGTCCTTGCCCTGGAGAGCTCCATAGTGGCGCTCATTTAGGCGCCAGTCACGCTTTACATCAATCCATGAGCGATCTGCTGCGTTGAGTGCAATGTGCGCTGTGTTGATGGCTCGCTTTAGGCGCGAGGTGTAAAGCAGGTCTGGCTTTAGCCCTGACTCTGCCAGCAACTCACCGGCACGCTTAGCCTCTGCGCGACCCTGGTCGCTGAGGTCTACATCAACCCAACCGGTGAACAGGTTCTCCTGGTTCCAAACACTGTTCCCGTGGCGCAACAAAATCAAGGTGTACTTAGCAGTCATGAGTTCATATTAGTCAGCGATAGGTTAGATGCCGTGGCTGCCAAGAAACCGACCGGAACGATTACTCGTGGCACAACCAACCCAAACCGCCTACGCAGGGTCGATCGCTACATCGCCAGCCTCCGAATAATTCGCAAAGCCAATCCAGTCGTTGTCGACCTAGGCTTTGGTGCCTCACCAATTACCGCGGTAGAGCTACTCGATCGGCTGCGCAAAGTAAATCCAATGGTGCAAGTGGTCGGCATTGAAATTGAACGTGAGCGTGTGGAGCGAGGTCTCGCAATCGCGAAAGATAATCTGCACTTTGTGCACGGCGGCTTCGAGACTCCACTCCCTGTTCAATTCAAAAGCGCAGATGTGATTCGTGCGTTTAATGTGCTTCGCCAATATGGCGAAAGCGAAGTTGCCGCAGCCTGGAAACTTATGCAATCGCGACTCTCGATGGATGGCTTACTGATTGAAGGCACCTGCGATGAAATTGGAAGACTCTCCTGCTGGGTGACTCTCGATGATTCGGGGCCAAAATCTTTGACTATTTCTCTGAGACTTTCTGGTCTGGATTTACCAAGTAAAGTGGCCGAACGATTACCCAAGGTATTAATTCACCGAAATGTTCCTGGTGAAAGAATTCATGATTTTCTAAACGCACTCGATGCAGCTTGGAAAAACCATTCCGGCATGTCGGTATTCGGCGCATCGCAGCGTTGGATTTCTGCTTGTAAAGATTTGCGAGCGCAAGGTTGGCCACTAGTCGGAGACACTAAACGCTGGCGCCTTGGTGAGATTAGTGTCGATTGGCAAGCGGTCGCGCCAAACTAGATCTTCGGCAGTTCCGCTCTGGCATCGTCTTCGCTCATACCGGAAGCACAGAGCAAGTCGACCATTAGTGGCCGAAGTAGCAAGAGCACACTCGCCTCCTGAAGCTGGTCTGCGATGCCGAACTGTTTCGGGTCGAGCTGATGGATGATCTCGACAAACTTTTCCTGGGCTTTGAAACGCTGGACGGGCTCATCCACGCCCTCGGCAAGATCACTGACCCCACTGGCGATTTGGTCAAGCAGGTCTGCCAAATATGGCCGCTTTTGACCGTCTCTAATTAGGAAATCGATGCGTCGAACCACCACGCGAAGGTTACGCATGGCCAAATCCATACCGCGAAGTACCCTCACCTGGCCGGTTAGGTCATCGCGGAACTTGCGCATAAATGGTGAAATGCGACTGATCGAAATGGCGCTATCCAACGACATTCGCCAGTTATCAATCAGCGGCTGAGTGCGGCGAACTTCTTTTAAAGCTTCATCCGCCACTTTGACGTTCGACTCGAGAAGTGCTCGTTTCAACGCCAGTATCGATCCAAGGAATGCATCGAAGAGTTTGTCCGCGTCTTTGATTGCCATGCCTCTTGGATTCCGCGGAATCAGAGCGGTGAAAATAAGGGCCAGCAGGCCACCCACAATTCCATCAACGCTACGCATGTACACGCCACCAGCAGATGCCTGCAGTAGATGCACAAGCATTGACTGAATTCCAACTGTGAGCGCAAATGATGCGCTGGAAGAAATAAATCGAGCGAGCACAAAAGAAATCAGAAGCGTGAGAGCCATTTGCCAGATTCCCTGACCAAGGGTCATGAGCAAAGTTTCACTCAGCGCAATTCCGAAAATCATTCCCACTGCAGTTTCGATAACTCGACGAGGTCTGGCATCTCGAGTGAAACCAAGTGCGGTGATGGTCACGGTGACAGACAACAAAGGAACCGAGTGACCGAGTACAAAATGTGAAAATGCGTAAGCAGAGATTGCAGCAATGATGATTTGCAGAATTGGCGGAAGCGATTCGATTACTCGTTGCGAAGAGTCTTTTAGACTCCAGTGCAATCGAGACTTCTTCATTTCATCGTCCTAATAAATTTTTGCGCTTCTCAGCAAGGTTAGCCGCCATGCCTGCAGTGGGCGGCACAATCGTTTCTTGCTTTGCAGCAATTTCTCCGAATTCGGTGCGAACGAAGAGCGATGCCTTTTCGTCAACGTTGCGACCGATCACCGCGAGCGCGATGGGCCCCAACTCGTAGTGTTGCCCGATGCTGGTGATTCGACCAATCGCATTGTCGGTGCCACTAACGAAGACCTGGTCGCCGGCTGAGGCCAATTCATGCCCAGAACCATCAAGATGAAGCAGCACCAGTCTGCGCGGTGGGTGCCCGAGGTTGTGCACCTTGGCTACTGACTCCTGCCCTCGATAGCAGCCCTTGCTCAGGTGTACCGCGCTGCTTAGCCAGTCGAGCTCGTGTGGCAGAGTCTTGTCATCCAACTCATTTGGCTGCCATGGACGATGCGCAGCAACTCGCAGCGCCTCGAGAGCCAAGCGCCCCGCCTGCTTTGTTTCAGCCAAAATGCCAGCGAGTTCTTCATCAGTAACTAGCGACTCGCAGTAATCCCAGGCCTCGCCGAGATTGGACGCGTAACGCACACTGCCAATTGGATCCTTGGTCCAGTTGTCCTGCCAGACCAGCCCTGACAATCCGCCGCCAAAGCTTCCGACCACATTAAAGATGGCTGGCTCAACTTTCACCTTGCTTCGGAAAATCATCATGTCTAACCACTTGAGCAACTTCTCTTGGTGCTCGGCCGAAATGATTAACCAGGTAGCTTGACCATCTTCAATCACCTGCACGTCATGTTCGATTCGACCCTGTGCATCGAGCAACAGGCCCTCGGCACTTTGTCCGGCAGATAGGTTGGCAACATTTTGCGAGAGCATCGCATTAAGCCAAGTTAATCGATCATCACCGGTTACTTTGATGACAGCCTTTTCCGTCATCACGACGACTCGACTTCCAGCAATCAATTCGCGCTGTTCGACGAGTGGATTATCGAAGTGCGTGTTCACGACTAGCCGATTCGTTCGAGGCGTGCAGACGCATGTGGCTTTAGGTCGCTTCCGGGCATTGCGATTTCCCAAACCCAAAGCAATGCGTTTTCAACGAGACCATAAAGTCGCGTGCTGTGGCGATAGTACTTGGCCCCTTCGAATGCGGTGCCGGAGAAAGATGCAAGGTCTACTCGCGCGCCTTTAATTTTTCCGTTGTAGAGCTCGGCGGTGCCACCCGGGTGAAGTGTCGACACCTGAATATCGAATCCACCTTCGGCGTTGCGAATGGTTTCCAAATCTTCTCGACTCTTGATCGAAAGCTCGCCGACCCCAGGAAGGAGGCCCGGACCTGCGTCTGCTGCCTCTAACTTGCGTGCTAAGCGCCAATAGCCGAGTTCGCTAGGCAATGCGGTCTCTTCGTCGTTAATTAAGTGGGCCGACGAAATATAGGTGACTACGTTGTGTCCGTCGTGGGAAAATTCGACGCGCTGTTTGAACTCGTGCTCTTTGTCGTCAAAGCTGATGACGCCGGTGCCCTCCCAAGTGCCGAGCAAGAAGGCAAATGGAGTGATTTCTAGCGGTAGATCGTCTGGAAGAACGAACAACTACTTCTGACCCTTGAAGAGCTTGTAGAGAACGAGAGCCGAAAGTCCGGCGATAGTTAGTGAGGCAAGCACCAATAGGCCGGTGAAGAAAATTTCTAGCGAGAGCTTCATAGTGACCAGTTTAGCCTTGGAGCCAGACGAAGCCGGTGGCGGCAACCAAAATTAGGTAGCTCCCCCCGCCCACATAGGCAAGGCGTCTAACGAATCCGGCTGGTTCAGAGCGGAAAAGCTGAATCAGGGAAACCAGGGCGAGTGCGCCAGCAAGAACGACAGCGAACGGACCGAGCAGTTCGTGCTTTGAATAACGCAGCACCAAAGCGAGGGTGGCTACGAATACCAATACCCAAATGGATATGATCTCGAGCCAGTTCTGCTTCATGCTCCAATTATGCTTTAACTAGCAATTTGGGAGAGAAATGGCACAGATATTGATTCTCTCGGCAGCGGCCGAAGGTGACTTGCTCCCCGCGCTCGGACTTCTTTCACACCGCGTGCGAACTATCAAAGCCGAACCTGCAGCCTTAGTAAACGCACCGACTTCGGACCTTATTTTTCTTGACGCTCGCAAAGATCTCGCTTCGGCAAAATCGATTGCAAAAATATTGCAGACCACTGGACTCACCACACCACTCATCGTGGTGGTCACCGAAGGTGGGCTGGCTGGAATTTCTCCGGAATGGGGTGCCGACGATATCATTCTTGAATCTGCTGGCCCTGCCGAAATCGACACACGTATTCGCCTAAATATTGCCCGTGCACAATTTGCTCACAGTGCAGATGAGGTAAACGCCACCGGAATTGTGATCGACGAAGCGAGTTACTCAGCTCGCATCAATGGCAAGCCACTTGACCTAACATTTAAAGAATTTGCATTGTTGAAGTTCCTCACCGGAAACCCAGGCCGAGTTTTCACGCGCGACCAATTACTAAGCGAAGTTTGGGGTTATGACTACTTCGGTGGCACCCGAACTGTAGATGTGCACATTCGTCGCCTGCGCGCCAAGCTCGGCGACCTCGAATCCATGATTGGCACGGTACATAACGTTGGCTACCGGTTCATGGTCGAATCGGAAAGCGAATACGCCCGTTAATAAGTAGTTTCCCCAGAGTTAGCCATTCGTGGCAAACTGGAACCTATGTCTGACGAAACCATGGCAATTGACCTACCGGACAATTCCAACAATTTTCCGGACAATCGCTTTCTAGATCGAGAAATTAGCTGGTTGTCCTTCAATCAGCGCGTGCTCGAGCTCGCCGAAGACCCAAACCTTTTCCTCCTAGAACGCGTGAACTTCCTCAGCATCTTCGCTTCTAACCTCGATGAGTTCTTCATGGTTCGAGTGGCCGGACTCAAGCGCAGAATTGCCACCGGACTTGCCGTGACCGCAAGCTCAGGGCTAAGCCCAGCCGAGGTGCTAACTCAGATCAGTCAGGAAGCTCACCGACTTCAGGAGCGTCACGCCAAAGTATTCATCGAGCAAGTCGAACCGGCGCTGCGCGCAAACGGCATTCGCCTCGTGCGCTGGAACCAACTCGACGAACACGAGAAGTCCGCACTGCACACGTATTTTCAGTCGCAGATATTCCCGGTTCTTACTCCACTTGCAGTAGACCCAGCTCACCCTTTCCCTTACATATCGGGTTTGTCACTTAACCTTGCAGTGGTTTTGAAAAACCCAGACACCGATAAAGAACACTTTGCTCGTGTAAAGGTTCCGCCACTACTTCCTAGATTCGTTCGCATTCCAGGCAACAGCGGAGTTACCGACGCTCGCTTTGTTCCACTTGAGGACATCATTGGTCAGTATCTGGGCTTGTTGTTTCCGGGCATGGAAGTCATGCAGCACCACACCTTCCGGGTTACTCGAAACGAAGATCTTGAGGTAGACGAAGAAGAAGGCGAGAACCTTCTGCTAGCCCTCGAAAAAGAATTGTTGCGCCGACGCTTTGGTCCGCCAGTACGTCTTGAG
>JBJTNZ010000111.1:0-2574 GCA_046074345.1 Micrococcales bacterium
GTTTGCCACTGGTGTAACCAAATGCGCCACCGCCGAGTGCGGTGAGGATTGGGTGTGATCCCCAAGTGCCATCGAAAGCACAGATACCACCGGTAACTTCACCGGCTGCCTTCTTGGTCTTGTATAGGTCAACCATTGCGGTCAGGGTCTTTGGAGCGGTTGCGCCGAACTTGGTGTTCCAGTACATCGCAGTAGTGTCTCCGTCTAGCGCAACACCGTATACCTTGCCGTTGTATGACAGAGAGTTCTGTGATGCAACTGGCATTTCAGCCTTGTTGGTCTTTGAGTAGGTCAAAGGCAGGAGCTTTCCGCTCTTTGCTGAAAGAGTTAGTGAGGCTGGGCCAGTAATTACGTCTGGGCCGCTCGCAGCAGTTGCCTTGTCCCATGCACCCTGCAGAGCAGAAAGAGCTGAGAAGAACTTAACGCGGATGGTGAATCCAGGCGCGATAGTGGTGTTTCCGTCGATCAATGACTTTAGCTGTGGTCCACGCTGCTCATCTGCCCAGACAGTAATAGTCTTGGCAGCTTGCGCAGGGGTAACACCAGCGAAAAGCAAACCAGCGGCTGCAGCAATGGCTACAGCGCTACGCATGCGAATTTTCATGAGTACCTTTCAGTTGTTTGAATGACTGTCATTCAATGCATGTCCTAGTTTCGCAAATACCAAGTATCAACCGAAATCTGTTATCGCTCACATTGATAACGAATGGGTTTCAAGTTGAGTCAACTGACTGGTTTTGGGGAAATAGACTTTGGACATGGCTGATTCATCATTCGACATCGTAAGCAAAGTAGACAAGCAAGAGGCGGCGAACGCCCTCACTCAGGCTGACAAGGAAATCGAGCAGCGCTACGACTTTAAAGGCGTCGGCGCTTCGATCGAATGGAGCGGCGAAAAGGTGCTCATGAAGGCATCGTCTGAGGATCGCGTTTTGGCCGTTTTGGATGTCTTCCAGTCGAAGCTGGTTAAGCGCGGAATCTCGCTAAAGTCACTTGATGCTGGCAAGCCTTTTGCATCAGGCAAGGAATATCGCATCGAAGCTTCTTTGAAGAACGGGATCGAACAAGAGCAAGCTAAAAAGATTTCAAAGATCATTCGTGAAGAAGGCCCGAAGAGTATCAAGTCACAAATTCAGGGTGACGAACTTCGTGTGCAGTCAAAGAGTCGCGACGATCTTCAGGAGCTAATGGCTTTGTTGAAGTCGAAGCCCCTAGACATCGACATTCAGTTCACTAACTTCCGTTAGTTCTGAGCCACGATTGGGATAATTCCAGTCGGTGGAAATTCTTCAATCATTTCTTGTTCTCTGCGCTTTGAAGTCTTGGCAACAACTGCAGAAACAATTCCAGCGATGACGAATGCAATCACTGGTGTGAGCATCGCAATTTGAAGGTTTACGTTAGCCACCGCACCAACCATTGCCTTCAATCCCATGAATGCGAATGTGCTGAAGAAGCTCAAACGGGATAGCACCTGAACTGTGTTCATACCGCGCACGTGGCCGGCAGCGCTGAAGAACGAAGGCACCATTGCCGCCGAGCCGATTCCGGCCAATGCCCAACTAATAACAACTACGACCATGCCAAGAGTTTGATTCTCTTTCAATAGCACTGGGCCAAGGAGCACGCCGCTGGCGAGACCCACTAAACCAACAATCGAACCAATCATTGCCAATTGTGAAATGTGCAATTTTCTTGATAGCCGGCCGATGGAAAGGCGACCAATAATCATCGCACCGGAGAATCCCGCGTATGCAATGGCAGCTAGACCGTTGTCGATTTGCAAGATATTCTTGCTGAAGAGGGCCGACCAGTCGGTCATCATTGCTTCACACCAGGCGCCAGAGATGAAGCCTGCCATGAGCAACCAGACATACCAAGGGGTCTTGAGCCAAGAGATCTTTTCGACATGCTTTTGTTCGCTAAGTCGCCCGTCATTGCTCTTGTCCAGTACGAATCGGGTCGCAGTAAACATAGCCGCGGCTGCGGCAAGCGCCGCAATGCCGAAGTGCAATTTGAAGGGGACTGCCGCCGCTACCAAGGCACCGCTGACGGCAGCCGATATTGTGGCGCCGATACTCCAGCCAGCATGTACATAGCCAATTACGGTTTTCTTTAGTTTCTTTTGCAAGATGACGACTGATGACTGCAGCGCGTTATTAAACGCTGCACCACTGATCGTCTGCGTCATTGCGACAACTGCGAAACTCCAGGCGCTTGTGCACCAAGGAATGAACGCGATTGAGCCTGCAAAAATCACTCCACCGACCGCCATCACTCGTCGAGAACCGTAGCGAAGAATTAGTCGATTAGAAAGAACCAGAGGAAGAAGACTTGAAAGGCTAACCAGACCGATTAGCGAACCCCACTCGGCAAAGTTCAAATTGAGCTGCGCGACTAGTTCCGGCACTCGAGGTACGAGCGCAATTGCAACAATGCCCTGAATGAATGAAATTACATACGAAGCACGAATAGCTCGTTCAACTTTGTCGTGAGTGAGTGCAGACAATTTAGTTGTCTCGCTTTATCACTGCTTCGGCGAAGTGAATCAGAGCACGCTTGGTTTGACCATCA
>JBJTNZ010000112.1:0-2523 GCA_046074345.1 Micrococcales bacterium
ATGACGCCGCCCATCATTTCGAGCTGCACTCTTGCAATCGCAAGATTGTCGTTGAGTTGATCAACAAAAAGAATTTCGTCGCGACGAGCCTCACCTTTTTCGGCAGGTGACTGACGGTTCAACATCGCTTCTTTATAAACAGCTGCGCTGCGAATATTTAGCGCACCATCTGGCACACCGAACAGCGAACTGCTTTCGTGAAAGACCTTGTCGAAGAGACTCATGTCTTGGCTGTGCATGAGCTCGAAGTAGTTGTCGAGCAAAGTCACAATGCCGACGTCGATTGATGAAGTCTCGAGGTTCATTAGTGCTTGTAGCGCTCTAGTGCTTCAGCGATCAGCTTCTCGGCAACATCCTTGCCTGCCCACTCGCCAACCTTTACCCACTTGCCAGGCTCTAGGTCTTTGTAGTGCTCGAAGAAGTGCTTAAGTTCGTTCTTGGTCTGCTGCGGAACATCGCTGATGTCCTGGATGTGCGCCCAACGAGGATCCTTGGTAGGGACGCAAACAATCTTCTCGTCAATTCCGCCGTCGTCTTCCATAGGAAGCACGCCAACTGGGCGAACGTCAACAACTACGCCAGGGAAAACTGGGAATTCGAGAAGCACTAGTGCGTCTAGTGGGTCGCCGTCGCCACCGAGGGTGTTGTCGAAGTAGCCGTAGTCAACCGGGTAAACGAAAGGAGTGAACAGCACGCGGTCTAGGTGTACGCGACCGGTCTCGTGGTCTACCTCGTACTTGTTGCGGCTTCCGCGTGGAATTTCGATTACGGCTTCGTATGACATGCTGCTCCTCAATAGGCTGATAACACCCACTTTATCGAAAGGTAAGTTGTGCCCGAGCGCCCACGACTAACACCGGCGATGGCCGACGTGCGTCGTGCCGTGCGCGAGTGCTGGGAGCGCAACGAAGTCTCCGCTGGCGATCTGGTATTAGTCGCTTGTTCTGGTGGCGCAGATTCACTCGCGCTCGCGGCCGCTGCAATTTTCGAGGGCAGTCGAGCCGGTGTGAGCGTCGGAGCCGTAATTGTTGAGCACGGACTGCAGCCGGCGACCAAGCAAGTGGCGGCAGATACTGCGGAGCTGCTTACCGGGCTCGGCGCCAGTCCAGTTTTGATCAAGAACGTAAAGGTAGGCAAGGCGGGTGGGCCGGAAGCTGCCGCTCGGTCTGCTCGATACGAAGCCATCGATGGTGCGGTTAAAGAGACTTACGCGCGATTCGTATTGTTAGCGCACACCATGAATGATCAGGCCGAAACAGTGTTACTCGGGTTGGCTCGGGGTTCTGGAAATAAATCTTTGAACGGGATGCCAGAACGAAGCGGTCGTTACCTTCGCCCTTTGCTCAGTATTAGTCGGGCAACCACCGAAGCGTTTTGCGAAGACAGCGGATTGACGTATTGGATTGATCCGCAGAACGCAGATAAGAAGTACACGCGTGTGCGCGTGCGCCAGGAGATTCTGCCGATGCTCGAGACCGAACTCGGTCCAGGCATTGTCGAGGCGCTGGCCAGGACTGCCGAACAGTTGCAGGAAGACGAAGCGGTGCTGAGTGCATTGGCGCAGAGTTACTTCGACGAATTCGTAAAGGTTAGAGCCACCGCAATCGAAATTTCAGTATCGGACTATTTCGAAATGCCGCTGGCAATTCGCCATCGAGTGCTGGCGATTGCGCTGCAGAAAATGCAGGCACCGGAATTTGCCAGAGTGCACATGCTCGCGGTGGACGAGCTGGTAGACAATTGGCACGGACAGAAACCACTGACCTTGCCAGGGGTTAGAGTAGAACGCAACGCCAACCAAATTGTCTTGAAATCAACCAGGGCAGCGAAAACGGGAGCTTGTTAGTGGACATCGAAAAAGTCGCGAACGACATCACCAAGGTCATCGTGACCGAAGAGCAGATTCACGCGCGCATCAAAGAGATGGCTGCTGAAGTAGACGCCAAATACGCAGGTAAAGATGTATTGCTCGTTGGTGTACTCAAGGGTGCCGTGATGTTTATGGCGGATCTTTCACGCGCGATGCAGATTCCAGTGCAGATGGACTGGATGGCGGTTTCTTCATACGGCCACGGCACACAGTCATCCGGTGTTGTTCGTATTCTCAAAGACTTAGACGCCGACGTACTCGGGCGTCACGTAATCATCGTCGAAGACATCATCGACTCGGGCCTTACCCTCAGCTGGTTGATCACCAACCTTCGCGCTCGCGGAGCCGCCTCGGTAGAAATCGTGGCAATGTTGCGCAAGCCAGAAGCCGCCAAGGTGCAGGTCGAGGTAGCCGTAGTGGGCTTCGACATCCCTAACGAATTCGTAGTTGGCTATGGCCTCGACTATGCCGAGAACTATCGCACCCTGCCAGGTGTAGCGATTCTCGACCCGAAGACCTACAGCTAACCAACCGTTTAGTCTCTAAACCGTCTGCCCTAGGCGAACAACTTCGGCAGGGGCATTTACCAGCAGGTAGCCTTATTCGGTGAATATGAAGAAACTCCTTAGCGGCCCATTTGTCTGGATTATTGC
>JBJTNZ010000113.1:0-4462 GCA_046074345.1 Micrococcales bacterium
GATCAACCACTGCACCGGCAGCGGGTAGACCGAAAGCGGGTAGAAAGTACCAGAAAACAGAAACATCGGCAGCATGATCAGGTTGATCCACTCCATTTGCTTGAACGACTTCAAGTAAGAAGTCACACCCATTCCAAACGAAGCAAAACCAAAAGCCACGAGCACCGCACCCGGAATCGCCAGCCATCCCCAAACGCTCGGTATCAAACCCAGTGGCATCATGATTGCCATGAACGAAGCAGCGTAGACCGCTCCGCGGATTAGCGCCCAAGATATTTCACCAAGAGCGACATCGAAAACACCAATCGATGTGGTCAAAACTGTTTGGTACATCTTGGCAAAATGCATTTTGAAAAATACATTCCAGGTGGAGTCGTAAATCGCACCATTCATTGCTGAAGTTGCCAGCAATGCCGGCGCAATATATGCCGCATAGGTAACCGGATTGCCATTTCCATCGACGACATTTCCAACCAGCGCACCTAAACCGAAACCGAACGCTGCTAAATACAACAATGGTTCAAAGAAACCCGAAAGCACAACCATCCAGGTAGATGACTTGAATGCAAAAAGGTTGCGCTGAATAAGAGTGCGAGTGCGACCAGAGTAAACCCCAGAACCAATTCGCCCACGACGACGTTCGGCAATTGAGATTGCAGAATCAACTACTGCGTTAGTCAAACTCATTTGCTCAACCTCCGCACAAATTGCCAGCCGCTAATTACATAGCCAACTGTGAACATAAGGAGTAGGTAGCCAATGTGCACAAACATCAACCATGGCTGCACCACGTGACCGTAGCTCAAATTTCTTCCGATTTCCGTCGCGTGCCAAACCGGCGAAGCCCAGCCGATACACTGCAGGTAGTTCGGCAGTGATTCGAGTGGATAATAGGTGCCAGAAAACATAAACATCGGCGCCACGATGAAGCGCCCGATGATTGCGAAGACCCCGTCATCCTGCTTCACGAACGAAGCCACCATCAGCATGAGCGAGCCAAAGGCAAAGCCTGCGACCATCGAAGAAACCGTGAGCACCGGAATCGAGGCGAGAGGCACTGCCCCAAAGACCACCAAGACTGCCTCAAACAAGACAACAGTAAAGAGGTTTCGAGCGCCTGCAGAAAGCAAGACACCGGTCACAATCGCCCGGCCGCCAATCTGCGTGGAGTTCATAGCGAAGAAAGTGCGATCCCAGCTAAACCCCTGCATCACTGGGAACATGCATTCGTCCATGGTGGCCTGAATTGCTGCGGTTGAAAGCAGCGCCGGGGCGAGGAAAGTCAGATAGCTGACGCCGTCGATGCCACCGGAGTTCTTGTCGACGAGCGCGCCGATTCCGATACCGACCGATAGTAAAAGAAGTAGCGGATTACCAATGCCAAAGGTGACCATCGAAGTCCACCACTTGCTCATGGTGCGGAGTCTGTGCTCAGCAACATAGAGCGAACTGAAGGCAATCGCCTTTGACACATTAATGAGCTTTCGCGAGCCCTGCCAAGTCATCTGGCTCATTAGTCGACCAAGGTCCTACCGGTGAGGCGAAGGAATACATCCTCGAGCGAACTTCTGCGCACCAGCGAAGTCTGTGGCTCAAGACCCATTTGGTGAATCTCGCTGAGCACCTGCTCTCCATCTTCGCTGTAAATCAAAATACGGTCAGGAAGAGTCTCGACTCGATCGCCAAGCTTCGACAATTTGTCGGCAACTTCGGCATTTCTTGCCGAACCAAAACGAACTTCCAAAACTTCTTTACTCGAGTATCGCTTGATCAAATCTGCAGGCGAACCTTCTGCCATGATCTTGCCCTTGTCCATCACGATCAAGCGGTCGCAAAGCTGCTCGGCTTCGTCCATGTAGTGAGTTGTGATTACCAGAGTCACACCCTGTTCCTTGAGGCGGAACAAGCGATCCCAAAGAATGTGACGAGCCTGCGGATCCAAACCGGTCGTCGGTTCGTCGAGCATCAAAATTTCTGGTTCGTTCACCAAGCCGCGAGCAATCGTCAAACGACGCTGCATTCCACCAGAGAGGTCATCGACTTTCACATTTCGCTTTTCTTGCAGCTGTGCAAAATCCAAAAGCTCTTCAATTTTTGCCTTGAGATATTTACGACCAAGACCGAAGTATCGGCCGTAGATGTAGAGGTTTTCCCAAACCTTCAAATCTTTATCGTGGTTGTCCTGCTGCGGAATCACACCGAGGTGAGCGCGGATCTCCGGGCCATTCTTGTTTGGGTCTAACCCAAGGATGGTCAGTTCGCCAGAGGTGCGCTGCGAGGTAGACGCGATCATTCGCATCGTGGTCGATTTACCGGCACCGTTTGGCCCGAGCAAGCCGAAGGATTCACCCTTCTTGACCTCAAAATTAATGCCATCGACAGCGACAAAATCGCCGTATTGCTTAGTTAGGTTTTTCGCGACAATCACAAGGATTCAGACTAATCGAGAACTTGTTAGCCTTTATCCATGCCGACCACCAACCCAGCCAAATTACGCCTGGGTAATACCCGCACCACCGGCAAAGAGCAGTTTTACACCCCGCCGACACTGGCCAAGACTCTTCTTGCCGAGGTCGCCAAGCACGTGCCAGACCTTGCCGAACGAACCATGATCGAGCCGGCCGGCGGCACGGGAGCCTTCATCAAGGCAGCCAAGAAATTCGGCATTGCAAAGATCATCAGCTTCGATATTGAACCGAAGTATAAAGAGGTAACCCTAGGAAATTTTCTCGAGTCAGAGATCACCGCCAAGCACGCGGTCACCATTTCCAACCCGCCATTCGGCCGCAACAATTCGTTGTCGATACCGTTCTTCAACAAAGCCGCAGACTCAAGCGATTACATCTGCTTCATCGTGCCTCGCTCCTGGCGCAAGTGGTCGGTCATCAATCGCCTAGACCAGCGCTTTCATCTAATCGCAGACCTTGATTTGCAGATTGATTACGTCGACGACAAAGATGACCAAATCACCGCGAAGAATCGACTCGCCACCTGCTTCCAGATTTGGCAGAAACGCAAAACCAAGCGACCGATTGTGGCAGTCACAGACAATGAATTCATCAAAAAAGTGAAGCCGCAAGATGCCGATGTCAGCCTCACCATTTTTGGCTACGGTTGCGGCCGGCTAAAGACCGAATTCAAACGCGAACCAAACAGCACTCAGATGTTTTTGAAGTTGAATCACCCAAGAGCACTCGAAGCTCTACAGAGCGTCGACTTCTCACGCTTCTTCAAGAACACCGCTTACACAGAAGCACTTTCACTTCAGGAAATAAATTTCCTACTCAACGAATTTCTAATTGGCGAGGGCCAGCTAAAGGAGAATGCATGAGCATGATGGGTGGCCGCGGACGCAGACCAATGACAGGATTCAACAACAAGGGTCCTAAGGCCAGCTTCAAGACTCTGCTTCCGTACCTCACTGCTCACAAGCGCTCGCTCATCATCGCAATCGTGCTGTCGCTATTCGGAGCCGGAGTCTCACTCGCTCAGCCGCTAGTGGTCGGTCAACTAATCAACGCCGTGCAGAAACAGCAACCCACCACGATGCTGGTAATCGCCCTGATGTGCGTGGTCGTCGGCTCGGCCACCTCAGACGGACTCATGCGCTACCTACTGGCCAAGGCCGGCGAGGGCATGGTCCGCACAGCCCGAGTCTCGCTTGCATCAAGGCTTCTGCGCCTACCAATCGTCGAATACGACCGCCGCCGCACGGGCGACCTCGTCTCTCGCACCAGCTCCGACACCACTCTGCTCCGCTCGGTACTCACCCAGGGACTCATCGACCTCGCCGGCGGCATCCTGATTTTCATCGGCGCGGTCATCGCCATGGCTTTCATCGATCCACTACTCCTCGGCCTGACCGTGCTCATGCTTTCAATCGCAATCGGTGCCATCACAGTCACCTCTCGACGCATCCGCACTGCTACTACCAAGGCGCAGGAACGCGTGGGAGATATGTCGGCCGCAGTCGAACGCGCTCTAAGTGCGGTGCGCACCATTCGCGCAGCTCGAGCAGAAGCACGCGAAACCGAACAGGTAAAAAGCGCTGCCGATGAAGCCTTCACCCAAGGTGTCAAGATTGCAAAAATCAGTTCAGCGATTGCACCAATCGGTGGTCTCGCCATGAACAGCGCATTCATCGTAGTACTCGGCGTCGGTGGTTACCGAGTTGCATCCGGTGCGACAACTGTCGCATCACTCGTCAGCTTTATTCTTTTGATGTTCCTACTAATGCGTCCGGTCGGCACAGCATTCGGCGCAATCAGCTCAGTGCAGTCTGCACTTGGAGCACTCGCTCGCATTCAAGAAATCTTGGTGCTCCCAGTTGAAGAAGCAGACGGTCAAGACCTAGTCGCGCGCAAGGCACGCAACAAAACCGCGATCGAATTCAAAAAAGTTTCATTCGGCTACGCACCGACCCCAGCCACCGAAGACCAGCCCGAAGGCGAAGCGCGCGAAG